>JBBFME010000082.1:0-9544 GCA_037478695.1 Pseudothermotoga sp. | reverse complement strand
AGAATTGCCATTCCACCCTCGAAGTTGTTCTTGGAAATCTCTTCAAAGGCTTCTTTCACATCGTCAACATAGTCTGCTTTAACTCTTTCAACGGCTGTCTTGTAAAGGGTTTTGTATTCCTCTTTGCGCTCATCAGACAACTTCTCGTAGATCTTTGGCACCATTCTCCAATTTCCAGATGCTGCTTCGAGTTCGAGTAGTAAGTGCGGATATTCATCTTGGAAAAGGCTCAAGACAGCCCTTGCTCTGGAGAGTTGATTGTTTCTTATTAAATCCCTCACCACCCTCTCAACTACGTCGTTCAACTTTCCACCTCCTTTATGGCAGAAGGAATAAGACTCAGTAATTCGCTCGTAAGCATCGTACCCTCTCTTGAATTATAATGCTCTGCGGCGACTCCATGCAAGTAAACTGCACTCACTGCAGCGTCCTTTACATCCATTCCCTGTCCAACCAGACCAGCTATCATGCCTGACAGTACATCTCCTGTTCCTGCCTTAGCCAAAGATGAGTTCCCAGTCAGATTGAAAAACGTACCGTTTACAGATGTCACTAAAGTAGTTGCTCCCTTTAAAACAACAACTACATTGTACTTGCGCGAAAACTCTTCTGCGAGCACGTAGTTGTACTTTACCTCGCCAATCTCTCTGTTGAGCAATCGAGCAAACTCACCAGGATGTGGCGTCAAGACAACAGGTACGGTGATTTTATCCAAAATTCGAGGTTTTCGGGCTAAACAATTCAAACCATCGGCATCTATGATTACAGGTTTCTTGAGATTCACAACAAATTTCTCGAAGAACTCTATGGTATCTTCGTTGCATGTCATACCAGGACCTATGACGACTACATCAGCGTCTTCTGACATCTCCAGCGCCAATTTTGCGTCTTCTCCTGTGAAGTGCTCGTGGCTGATCGTTCTTGCCACTATACCTGGTTCTCGTGCGACTGCAATCATACAAGCTGAAGGACAACTCAGAAACTGAAGATATCCACACCCCACTCTCAAAGCCGCTATACTGGTCAGAACAGCAGCGCCAGGATAATCGACAGAACCGGCTACCACGAGAACCTTCCCATAGCTTCCTTTGTGTGAATCTCTACGTCGTTTTGGCAAAAGCGATTTGACCATCTGTTTTGTAATTATCTGTCTCTTGATTTGTTCAGATTCTCTCAAGAACCTCGGTATTCCTATACTCGCTACCTTAAGCTTGCCGCACAGTTCTCTACCTGGATACAAGAGGTGACAGAGTTTCGGAAGACCGAAGGTCACAGTCATGTCGGCTTGCACGGCTATGCCAAGTACAGAACCAGTATCGGTCTCAATACCCGACGGTACATCAACGGAAACGACGTATTTTGAGTACAGATTGACGAGCTTTATAATCTGCGATATTGGTTCTCGAACTTCTCCTCTCACTCCAATACCCAAGAGAGCATCTACTACAACGTCACTTGTTTTCACCAATTCTGCGAGCTCATCAAGATTGATATCCTTATCAATCTTTCTAACATCAGCCCCGAGTGCTTTCAATCTTTTCAAATTCTCAGCGGATTCGGGCGAGAGTTTTTCCTCGTTTCCCACAAAAACCGTAGTCACATAGTCGGTGTATTCAAGCAAATCTCGAGCTACAACAAAGCCATCCCCACCATTGTTACCCTGTCCACATAAAACGAGGAAGGAGAAATTTGTTATGTCATCAAAATTCTGCTCTATCGCAAGTACAACCGACAAGCCTGCTCGTTCCATCAATAGAGAAGACTCTATACCAAACTGTTCTGTGCACACTCTATCTATCTCGCGCATCTCTTGCACTGTCACAACCTTCAAACTCTCACCTCACCCAAAAGTAGAGAATCCTGTAAATTCTGTGAAACAGTTTCACTCTTGAAAGATACTCTCCAGCTACATCACTTCGATTGGCTACTCTTGACGGACCCGAGTTGTACGCCCTCAACGCTAACTCTATGTTACCCTCATAAAGATCTATAAGGTAACGCAAATACTCGATACCCACAACTATGTTATCAACTGGAGAGGTTATATCAACATCCCTCGAGAAACCTGATCTCTGGCAGATCCATGCTGCTGTGCTGGGTAAGATCTGCATCAGTCCAATCGCACCAGCGTGAGAAACTGCTTTCTCTCTAAAGTTACTCTCCACCTTTATCAAAGCCATTATCAACAGTGGATCAATAGATCCACTGTTTTCTCTCACAACAGAATAATATTTCAAGGGAAAATAGAGATAAAAAAAGAAGATTACCAAAAGAATGAAAACGAAAAACAAGGCTTTCACTTTTACCACATCGACACGTATTTCTGAATAAAGACCATAACATAACCGGCTGGTGCGAGAAAGGTACCAAACGGTATCTTCTGCTTCATAGATAGTTTCCCTTTGCTCCTTATTAAGGCATAAAGAATTGCACTCACAGAGGCAAAGATCAAGACGTAAAATGATCCGACAATTCCAAGGCTCAAACTCAATGCTGCCATTAAGATCACATCTCCCCCACCCATGCCACCTTTATACGCAATCATCAAGATCAAAAGCAATGCCGTCACAGCAGCGACACCAACCAAGTTGAAGAGGTTCGCCCCATTCAACAGCCACAAGAGAAAACTTGCCAACGCAACGAAAATCATCGCTATATCTGGTATCAGCATGAACTCAAGATCGATGAAGGCGATGATCAGAGAACAAGAGATCAGCAATGACAGAGCCATGAACTCGACAAAAGTTGAACTTCTAAAAGAATTGAGCATATAGCAAAAACCGTTTGCAAGTTCCACAACTATATACCTCGGGCTGATCTTAGCCTTACACTTTCTACACCTTCCAACCAACAATATGTAGCTGAGAATAGGTATATTATCGTACCACTCTATTCTCTGCCCACAGTTTGGGCAAATAGAATGAGCTGGTTTCACAATGCTCAGATCTTTCCTTGGTAATCTGTATATAACCACATTCAAGAAGCTCCCGATCACGATGCCAAACAAGAAGCTTAAGAAATGCCACAAGAGCGCATCTCCTCCTCGGTCAAGAACTCAGAGAACAATTCCTTTTTACCGTATAGATACCACAGATTCTGGTCCTTCATCTCTTGTATCAACTGCTTGGCGCGTTCTATCTTTCCCTGCTTCAGGCACGCTAAAAAGAGTAACAGTTTTAAGTGAGCCTTCGTTTTTGTGTCTTCGAGCATTTGACTTACCACTTCTTCCACTGCAGAGTAGTTACCATGTCTGAGTTGAACACGACTCCACACTTCCACATCGTTGGCGTAAACAGGCCTCATCCTGAGTATTCTTTCTTCCATTTCCTTGAACTGATCGACCTTTCCAGCCATTCTGTAAGCTTCAGCTAATTCATAAATCGCTAAGATGCTCTTGGGATCAATCTTCAAGAATCGTTCAAGAACATCGCAAACCTTATCGTAACGATTAGCTTTTCTATAAGCTTCGGCAAGCATGAAATAAGTGAACTTGTTGTCTGGTGCATATTCTATCTCTCTTTCCCAATAAGAAGCTGCCTTCAAATAATCTCCAAGGTTGTAATAAGCCTCACCAAGGGACGAATATGCCTCCACAAGCCAGGGATCTATCTCTATGGCTTTGTCTAAGTACTTTATGCCCTGTTCGAACTCGCCCCTTTCGAGCAGCAACGAACCGAGCAATTCATACGCAGGAGCGTAGTTCTTGTCGATTTCCAATATGTACTTTATTATCTTGAAAGCCACATCGTGAAGATCTTTATCGGCATAATCGAGTGCAAGATCGTACAAACCACTCAAAGAAGCGTGAACGAAATTCCTCGCGGAAATATTCTTTTCTTCCAACCATTCAAGGAGTTCCTCAAAACAAATCGGCTCATAAACAGTTTCATTCAGAAGTGTCACGTGGCTTTCTATATACTTGCAGTCCTCAATAACCTTGGCGATGAAGTTCTTATCGCCGAAATCTTGTTTCATTAACTGCCAGTCACCCTCGTACATCAAATCCCTCAACATTATCACAAAAGGTGTGTCTGTCGTGATCTCGATCTCACGTTCCTGTACATTCAAGATGATCACCCTTTCCAAGCATACCACTCCCTTGAAATATTCGCTTCACCTGTACTTTACATTATACCACCGTTTTTCAAAAAGTTCACCGTCTGTCAAATCTATTCAACAACCTCAATTCATGCGCAGTAGTCAAACCGCCGACGATTATGTTCGCATAGTATGTGAAGAATCTCCACAAGAGTAAGGTTGCAACTGTATTGGGTCCAAATAGAAAGCTATAAAACAGAACATATCCACTCTCTGAAGCTCCCATTGCACCAGGTGTGGGAACCAATGACACAACCAAGAAAAGCACCATTTGAAATAAAACTGTACTCACATATGAACATTCCACATGGACAGATCTTGCAACAAAATAAGTCATCGAGATCCGCAACAGCATTTGAAGAAGAGTCGTCAAAAAGGCGGCAGACAAAAGTGGCAGGTTGCTCATGGACTTCAGCATGCAACTGTGAAATAGTTCTATTTGCCGCATGGTCTTTACAACGACTTCTGTCTGATTCTTTACAACTTTCAGGAAACTCAGAGGTTTTATGAGAGACTTTACCAACCATTCGACGAGGGCTCTGTTGATCGAAAAGATCAAGAGAAAAAAGAGTACAGCTCCGTTCAAGGCAAAACCAAAAAAAGCTAACAACGCGAACTTCGTTATGTTTCTCGAAAGTATGTCATGAGCACCATAAACACCAAAGATACCCAAACAAGTTATAACCACTTGATAAACAATGAACCGTGACACAAAAAGTGCAGTTGCCTCACCGTATTCCACACCTCGTTTGTTCATGAAAGCAATCTGTGCCGGTTGACCTCCTGTAGAAAAGGGCGTGATCGCCGAGAAAAAGCTTCCAATCAGAGTTGATTTGAAAAGATAGCCCAAACTCACTTTCGTTCTGTATGACACTGCGAAAATCTTCACCGTAAGAGACTCTGTAAACCAATCACTTACCAATAGAACAGAAGAAAGGAGCAACCATATGAGCGAAACTCTTCTCAAAGCCATGATTGTTTGGGAAATATCTGTAAAACCGGCTATCAGTATAATGATTAAAATACTAAAGGTGAAAACCAAGAGCGACTTGGTAAACGTCTTTTTCAACTTCTACACCGCCTCAGAACGGCCTCATATGTTTTCAAGAGTGAGTCACCAATGACAGAAAGATCTCTTTCGAGGGCTACTGTTCTACCATTTGTTGCTATTTTTTCTGACAAATCTCTATCTCTAAGAATGGTTCTTATGATCTGTTCAAATTCATCATTTGAGTGCCCCTTCAAACAGTTCACACCGTTTTCCAACCAGCCTTTGTAGACGGGTATATCTCGAACAACTACGGGACACTCACAGGAAAGCGCCTCAAGAACGACTATTCCCTCGTTCTCTTCATAACTTGGAAAGAAGAAGACATCTGCGGCAGAATAAGCTCCAATTAGTTCCTCCTGTGAAACAAAACCAGGGAGGATCATATTGTGCGGAGGATTTTTCAGTATCCTGCGTATATCCTTGGGAAGTAATGGCCAAATTCTCGCACCGAACCAAATAAAGGTGACATCTTTCATTCTGCTGGCAATTTCAGCAAAATCCTGTATCCCCTTTCTTCTAAAAGGAAAACCAACTCCGAGCACTATTGGACCACTCAAAGAAAATCTTTCTCTGAATTCTCGCGCTCTGCGAAGATTTTTTCTGAATATTTGAGTGTCTACACCATTCGATATGACAGTACCTGGCACCTTTACACCATACTTTCTAACCACATTTTCAGTGTACTGAGTGGGAAAGATCAGATGATCTGCCTGCGCGTATTTTCTTGTGAGCGATCTACGTGACAGTCTTGCGTAGATGTTGCTGAAGATGAAGCTGTTCTTTATGTCCTCAGGGGTTGTGTGAACATGCCATATAACTGGTATTCCCTTATTCTTGCAGTGTCTTACCACATTTTTGGCTCCCGGTCCAACTGTGTTCACATGGGCTATATCGTATACATCCTCCCATTCTCTGGTGAAATCCACACCTACTCTACTGAGAGCCTCAATCTGATGTTTGTAAGCTATACCAATACCGGATTTCGATATCAATCTCGTGGCTTCAGCGTATAACAATACTTTCACGCATTATCACCTCAAGAGATGTTGCAAAAAATTCTCCACAGTGATAGAATTTTACCATGTATGGGTGCGTAGCTCAGGGGGAGAGCGCTTCCCTCACGAGGAAGAGGCCGCAGGTTCGATTCCTGCCGCACCCACCAGTTATCCAACCTTCACCAATTTCAGTCTGTCTCCATAGATTCTCTGAACCTTTTCAAAGATAGGATGCCCTTTTGACTCCAAAATGAATCTTTCGGCATCTACACGAGCTTTAAACAAGAGATCTCTGTCTCTCACAAGATCGGCAACACGTAGCTCTGGTAACCCGTGTTGTTTCAGTCCAAGAAACTCTCCTGGGCCGCGTATCTTCATATCGTACTCTGCAACTTCAAAACCATTTTTTGTCATGGAAAAATACTTGAGTCTTTCCAGTGCATCCTCAGCTACATTTCCTACCACCAGAAAGCAGTAACCTTGTCTTTCGCCCCTTCCAATTCTTCCCCTCAGTTGATGGAGCTGTGCCAAACCAAATCGCTCGGGATTCTCGATCAACATCACAGTAGCTCTTGGAATGTCTATACCCACCTCTATAACAGTTGTTGAAACCAATACATCGTATTCCCCCTGTGCAAAACTCTCCATAACCTTATCCTTCTCCTGCTGGCTCATTCTTCCATGAAGCAAACCAACCCTGAAATCCTTGAAAACATCCCCGGAAAGATGTTCGTACATTTGAGTTGCCGCTTTCGCTTGGATCTTGTCTGATTCTTCAATCAATGGGTAAACTACAAAGGCCTGTCCGCCTTCTTTCAGTTCCTTTCTGACAAAATCGTAGACTTGATCGATCTTGGAAACGGAAACGAGTATCGTTTTGACGTCTTTTCTTCCTGGTGGCATCTCGTCTATGACTGTTATGTCTAAGTCACCGTAGATGGTCAACGCCAAAGTCCTTGGAATAGGTGTCGCTGTCATGACAAGCGTATCAAGCGCCTTACCTTTGCTGACAAGTGCCTCTCTCTGCTTAACGCCAAATCTGTGCTGTTCGTCTATAACCACAAGCCCAAGATTTGAGAAGCTGACATCTTCTTGAATGAGAGTGTGTGTTCCCACCACAACTGAGATCTCTCCCGTCGAGAGAAGGTGTTTTATTCTGTCTTTTTCTCTTGAAGATGTTTCACCTAAGAGAAGGGCGGTTCTCATTCCAAGATTCTCAAAGGCTGGAGCCATTCTTCTGTAATGTTGTATTGCGAGGATTGATGTTGGAGCCATCACGGCAGACTGAAATCCCGCTTCGAAATTGTCGATTATAGCCAACTGTGAGACAACGGTCTTTCCAGAACCAACATCACCTTGAAGAAGTCTGCTCATAGGCTTGCTGCTTGACATATCTTGTCTTATTTGCTGATGGGCAAGAATCTGAGAGTTCGTCAACTTGAAGGGTAAGAGGTTCAGAAATCTCTGAGCGAGTATGCCTTCAATTTTCTTCGGGATACCTCCGATTTGCTCAAAGGTCTTTCGCGACACCAGCAGCGCAAGTTGCATCAAGAATAGTTCTTCGTATGCAAGTCTTTCGATTGACTTCTTCAGGTGGTAGATGCTCTTTGGAAAGTGCATTCCTTGAAGTGCTGTGGAAATGTTGATCAGTTTTCGCTGCTGCATCAATTCTGTCGGCAGTTCATCTTGAAAATAACAGACGCATGAAATATTCTCTCGGACGATCTTGCGCAGTTCCTTCTGGCTAATCCCTTCTGTCAACGCATAAACTGGCAGGATTTCAAGTGCTGGAGAGCTATCGTACAGTTCGACTTCTGGATTGAGAATCTCAGTTGTACCAAATTGCCCCCTTTTTGCGGTTCCCGTCACATAAACCATTTTGTTCTTCATGGTTTGTAGAACTTTTTGTAGAAACTCCTGATTGAACCACTTCAAGAGAATCTGGTTGACACCATCGCTGAGCACGGCAGCAGTTATCGTGACAGAACTAATTCTCTTGGTCTCAACGCTCAGAAGTTTTCCACAGGTAGTGACCTTTTCTTCAGGAAGAATCTCGGCAATTGGGACAACACGTCTTCTGTCTTCATAGTCACGAGGAAAATAAAAGATCAAGTCTCCGAGTGTAGAAATGCCCAGTTTTTTCAAGGTTGTTTCACGCCTTGGTCCAACGCCTTTCGCATATTTTACTTCATGGTCTGGTTGTTTCGCATCAAAGCACTCTGGTTTTGAGATCAGATACTGTTCTTGAAGGCGTTCTATCATACCAAAGCAATTTTTCAACCTTTTCAGCGTTCTTTCTTCATCGAGGCTATCAACAGCCTCAATGTACTCCAAAAGTTGTTTCAGTCTTTCTGAAACTTCGGTTTCCTGCAGAACAGGGTCGGCTATCTGTTCATATCTCTCCTGCAGATTTTCTATTAATTCACTTTTCTTCATCTGATTGGCAATCACTCTGCGCAGATCTTCTTGGAGGAGCTCCAAAAATTCTTCAACGAGAAGTGGGCGCATTGTCAACGATACTCTCCCTCTGAAGTGGGGCAAAACCAGAGATTCTCATGTCGATAAGTCTCTGAAGTGAGAAGAGTATGGTGAAAACAATTACCATGATCAGTAGACTTGCAACTATCAATGAACCTCTTCTCATTCGATATAACCAATGTATGGGAGGTTTCTGTATTTTTCTTCAAAATCAAGACCATAACCGACCAAGAAAACATCCCCCACCTTGAAGCCTACAAAGTCAATCGGTATACCGTGCTGGTATTTTTGTTTCTCTATCAAGGCTGCGATCTTCAAATCTGCTGGTTTGTATTTTTTCAAATAAGATAGTATATATCTGAGCGTATTTCCAGTGTCAACAATATCCTCTACAACAAGAACATATTTGCCCTGAAGCGTCTCATCCACCCAGGACTTGACTCTTATTCTGCCGGTCGATTCTGTTCCAGCATAACTCGAAACATGTACAAATGAGTAATTCACATCGATACCAATGTTCAAAACGAGTTCACTGAAGAAATGTACCGATCCCTTTAGAACACAAATTGCGTTCAGGCAGTCTGTCTTGCTCTTGTAATATGATTCGATCTCTTTCGCCATTTGTTTGATTCTCTCGCGCACTGCTTTTTCGTCAAAAAGCGTCTTCAGTTGCACCGAATGCCTCCCTTCAAATACTCAATACACAGATCATTCTATCTTGTTCTCTGATCTGCGCACCGAATTCCAAGGCATTGCTGCCTATATATTTTACATTCTCGCACAATTTGGTGAATTCTTCAACAGGTGCAATGTCAAATTTGATGTATCTGGTCTTGAAGTGCATCGGTATTGCCAGATGAGGTTGAAGTTGGTCGAGAACCTTTTTTGCTTCACTCGGACCTATGGTAAAGGTACCACCAAC
>JBBFME010000081.1:0-9565 GCA_037478695.1 Pseudothermotoga sp. | reverse complement strand
CTGTACTGGTGTGGGTATTGATCCATTCTCGATGGATCAAGCCCAACCAACTCAAAAAGTTCTGCAACCTTTTGTCTGGCTTTGTCGATAGGAGTCTGGGGAAAGTGATTCTGTATAGCTTCTATTATCTGATCTCCAACTTTGTACACTGGGTTGAGTGAGTTCATAGCCGCTTGAAAGATCATCGATATACCACGCCAACGATAGTGCCTCATCTCCGATTCATCTAACGATACCAAATCAACAGGACCATTACCCATGTTGAAAAGAACCTTACCGCCTCTGAATTCCGCGTTGTCTGGAAGAAGCCTGAGAATAGTCATTGAGATCGAAGTCTTACCACATCCAGACTCACCAACTATTCCAAGACTTTCACCCGAATCAAGTTCGAAGTTTATTCCATCAACGGCTTTCACATATCCCATCTTCGTCTTGTAGTGCATTCTCAAGTCTTTCACAGAAAGCAACATTTCATCACCTCTTTCTGAGCCTCGGGTTAACGATCTCTTCAAGTCCCCTTCCAAGGAAATAGAAGGCAGAACACAGCAAAGTTATACAAGCGCCAGCAGGAAGCCATAACCACCAGTAGGTACCTATGCTTGCTCCCATCAGATAGCCCGAGGATTCAGCCATCTGAATGACAACACCCCAACTCATTCGAATATTCGCAAGTCCCAAGAATGAGAGAGTGGCTTCGGTGAAGATGGCACCCGTGACGTTGAGCATCATGTACAAGAACGATAGAGGTAATATGTTCGGGATGATGTGCCTGAATATTATGTACGCATCACTGGCACCAGTCGATTTTGCCGCTTCGATAAATGGCCTCACCTTCACAGTCAAAGCCTGAGCCTTGAGCACCAAGGTTATAGAGCCAAAACCAGAAAGCATACCTATAATCACAGCTAATCTGAAAAGCGTCAAGTCTATGAAGGCACTCAAAACCATCAGCAAGGCAAGGCTTGGGAATAGCATGACTATATCAGCGAGTCTCATGAAAAAGGTGTCTATTACACCACCGTAATACGCACAGCTGGCACCAATGATTGTTCCTATAACGACTGTTATCAACGCGGCAGTGATACCGAGTACAAATTCGCGGGGTGTGCTATACATGATCATGGACAAAATGTCTCTCCCAAGTGGGTCGGTACCGAGCGGATGTCTCAAAGATGGAGGAGATGGATGACTCATTATATCTGGGTCAAAACCAATTATTGGATCATAAGGTGCAAAGGTCGCATATCCAAACGGATCGTCTTTCCAGAAGATGTTTTTCATAACAGTTGGATAAAGAGGATAGAGCAAACCAAAAACAGCGAAAAATATTATGACACCAAGTCCAAAGACAGCCAACCTTCTTTCTCTGAAAAGTTCCCAACCGGTTCGAAAAGATCTGAACCACAATTTAAGACGAATCTTCCATATCGGTTCCTTTATCGTCACTTCGACCATTCTACTCACCTCAATACCTTATTCTTGGGTCTAAGAATGCGTACAATACATCTGCAACAAGATGTGCTATCAAAACAAATATACCGGTGAAAACCAGCAAGCCTATTAAGAGTGGGGTATCCTGTTGGTTCAGCGCTTCAAGATATGCTCTACCAAGTCCAGGCCAGGAGAACATCGTTTCGGTTATTATACCTCCACCTATGGTGAAACCAAGGCTTATGACGAAATTTGTCATAAGAGGTAATAAGGCATTTCTCGCGGCATGCTTGTCTCTCACAATTTTATCTGGCAAGCCTTTGGCTTTCGCAGTGGTAATGTAATCCTCCCTGATCACATCGAGCATTGTGTCGCGCATCACAAGCATACTACCAGCAAAAGAATACAGTGTCAGTGTGAATACGGGCAAAACCATGTGTTTTATGATATCCCAGGCATAAATCGCTCTGCCCGAGAGAATCCAAGTCAAAATCGACACAGAAATGAAACTGACCAATGCACTGTACAACAAAGTTCTCTTGGCAGTCAATGTCTTGAAACTCTTAGAGATTATGAGTACAGCTAAGAAAACCACGAGAAAAACAAAGGCATTCAACAAGAGTTTCAGAAAAACATCTTGCGCTGAGAAAGATACCTGCCTCCAAAGATTTGGCTCGATGAACTGATTCAAAGGAAGTATTCCCAAAATGACTCCAAACAACCAGATGTTGAATATGGCGAGTAACGGCAGAAAAATCGTCCAGAAGACAATACCTGTGAAGGTTGTCAACTGGTCTACAATCTTACCTCTTTTCCAAGCCGACCTTTTACCAAGGTTGTAACCAAAGGCGTAAGAAACCAGAGTCGATGTGACGAACAAAAAAACTGTTCTGGGAAGTCTTTCTGAGATTATTGATGTGACCTTGCGTGGAAAGTACGAAAAAGAGACACCAAGGTCCAATACCAAGAAATTCTTCATATAATACAGGTATCGAGTGAAAACAGGTTTGTCAAAACCAAATTGGCGTTTGAGATTCTCTCTTATCTCCGGTGTTATCTTGGGATTCATCAGATACTTGTCGAGAAAACTTCCGGGCATCGCCTCCAGCAACCAAAAGACGATTGTCACATAGATGAACAGAAGTATGACGATTTGAAAAACTCTCTTGCCAAGAAACTTAAGCACCTTTTACCTCCTCTCGAGTTCATAAAATCCAACCGCCCCAATACGGGGCGGTGGAATTGGAAAGTTTTACAACACTATTTTGCTGCTTTGACAAGGTACGGTGTTCCGTTCACGTACTGCAAGCCGGACAATGTCTTTTCATATGGGAAGACAACCTGATCCGTTCTGAAAGCTTCGGTGACCGGAGTGTCGAAAATCACAACGTAAGGAACATCTTGTGCGAGGATTTCTTGAAGCTTGAAGGAGAGTTCTCTTGCCGTCTCAATGTCGGCGGTAGCAAGAAATTCATCAGCGAGTTTGTCGAACTCTGGATTGTTGTACCCAGCGGCGTTGAAATCACCGACTCCTGCACGTTTGCTGTGGAAGAAATCTGCTACATGGTCTGGATAATACCCAAGGCTCCAACCGAGCATGTAAATGTCAAAATTGAACGGTTCGTCAAAGACTTTCTGAACGATCAAATTGAAATCGACGAGGTTTGCCTTTATCGGTATACCGATTTCATTTGCCCATCTTTCGATGTAGAGTGCTATTGTCGCCCTCATTGGGTCATAGCCAGCGCCCGGAGCGAGCAGTTCTACTTGCTCGATTCTTTGTCCGTTTGGACCTATCAAACCTCTACCTTGCCTGACGACGTTATTACCCTCGATCTTTGGTTCAACAACCCATTTGAACCCTGCCTTTTTCAGAAGATCGATGGCAAGTTTTCTTCTATCGCCTGAGCTCATTCCATAGCCTGGAGAAAGCTTTTCGACATTGGGGTTATACCAGAAGACGTTTCCCTTTGGAACAACTCCATACTGTGGGAAAGCTTGACCTCCAAGAACTCTTGAAGTAAGGAATTCACGATCTACAAGAGCTGCTATCGCCTGTCTGAATTCTGTGATGTTCATCGGAAATCTTCTCATGTTAAAGCACATGTACCTGAAGCCGTTCACAGAGTTGGCGATCAGTTTGACGTTAGCAACCTTCGCGAGCTGATCTGCTTCACCCTTCTGCAAACCGAGCGAGTTGAAAATAAAGCTGACATCTCCGTTGATCAAAGCAGTTATTGCAGCCGCCCTGTTCAAATACATTCTGTAGATTATGCTGTCAACATATGGTCCTGTCACGAGCTCAAGTTCTTTTTCACCTGTTGGCTCTCCATAACCAACCCAGGAAAATCCTGTCTTTGGATTATTAATAGAGACTGCGCCATTCTTGAAAAGAGTCAACACACTGCCGGTGTCATAGTAGTCCTTGCGAGTAGCAACTTCAATAAAGGCTCCCTTTTCCCATTTCTTCAGCAAGAATGCGCCAAGGATTGGTTCATCAGAAATATCGTAGTTGTACATCGTCTGAAGTGGATTTCCTGTCTTGAGGGCTGCTTCTACCTTCGGTTCCCAATATTTTTTCTGTAGAATTGGCATCATCAATGCGCCAAAGTTTGCCTTCGCAAGACTTGGGGTTGTGAAGTGAATCTTTACAGTAAAATCGTCAACTTTTTCAGCCTTGACAAAGTAATCTGGGTCGATGTAACCTGCCCAGTTTCCACCCAAACCGTAATCAACTATGAACATTCTGACGGTATTCATCGTCCAGACAACGTCGTCTGCACTGAACTGTGTCCCATCAGACCACTTCACATCTGTTCTGAGCTTCACTGTGTAAACCCAATGATCTCCCTCTTGAGCGAGCTCGGGCAAGTCTGCGGCAAGGCTTGGAATCCAGTCAAATCTGACATCTGAGTAGCTGTACAGTCCAGCTATCCTTGGTCCCATGACATAGCCGGTCCACACCGTCGCATTTGGTCCAAGATAATCCCAGATGTTCAGCGATATGGGTTCTTGCAAGAAAGCCCAGTTAATAGTCTGTGCGAAAACAAAAGCCGCAACGAAAACCAACAACACCGCAAATACTTTTTTCATTCCCTCTACCTCCCTTCAAAGAGTTATCTACACCGATTATACAATCTGTTACAAGTTGAGTCAAATCTGTAATTCTAAGTCCATCTTTCCTCCTTATACCTTTCTAGAATTTCCAGTACAAGATCGATATCGTATTCGGTGTGATCTGCGTTAATCTGAAATCTAATAGTTTCATCGCCTTTTGGAACTACGGGAAAGTTCAAGCCTGTAGCAAGTACCCCATTCTGCAAGAGATAGGCAACCAGATCAGAGGTTCTCTTGGTGTCTCTCACCAGAAGTGGTACTATTGGATGCTCGCTTTCTATGGTCTCATAACCGATCTTCTTCAAACCTTCTCGAAACTTCCTTGACAATTTCTGTAATTTTTCAAGTCTTTTCCTTCCCTCTTCGTTCTCAAGAATCTCTAAGACCTTCAGAGCACATGCAGCCTCTGCAGGTGTTATTGGATTCGAATAGATGTACGTAATCGCTTTTTCTCTGAGGTATGTGATGATCGTTTGATCACTGACTACATACCCACCATTCACTCCAAAAGCTTTACCGAGTGTCCCAATCAGGAGATCCGCCTTGGCGTTTGTAACCTCTTCAGTTCCTCGCCCCGTCTTTCCAAATGCCCCTACACCGTGTGAATCATCAACTACCGTGATGACATTTTCTTCAAAGTAGGTGTCGTATTTGTTTGCAATTTCTGCAATTTCATTTAATGGGGCATAATCTCCACGCATACTGAAGACACCGTCTGTGATTACGATCGCTCTTTTTGATTTACCAACCGCATCTTTCAACTTTTCCTCCAAATCTTTCATATCCAAGTGCTTGTACACGACTTTGTCTTTTGGTCTGGAAAGTTTAACGGCGTTGATGATGCAGTTATGATTTAGCTCATCACTTATGATAATTGTTTCCGAACTCACAAGTGAAGAGATAACACCTATTACCGTCACATATGCAGCGCTGTAAATCATCGCATCTTCACGTGAATGAAAGTGTGCAAGTCTTTTTTCTAATTCTCTATGTGGCAGATAGGTCCCACTTATGAACCTCACGGCTCCAGGACCAACACCGTACTTTCTCGAGGTTTCCTCCTCAACTTTGATTATCTCTTCTCTCAGAGACATGCCCAGGTAGGAGTTCGAATTCATCCTGATGAATTCCTTGCCAGGAAAACCTTTGAGTAAAAACCTCGGACCTTTCTTGCCTTCGGGTTTCTTGACATCTGTTATTATGAACTCCTTACCCTTAGCCCTACCTTCGTTCCTGAGTTGTTCCAGTTCTCGATTCAGTGTTCCCGTTAATCTGTTCAAAGGCATCTCTGCCACCTCCTCATTCATCTGTATTTTACAACTTTTGGTTTTCCCAACAGACTCTGTTCTTTCTCGTAGAATATTTTGAATTAACTCATTGTTGATGTAAGCTCTAAGTAGAAACAAGGAGGGAGAAAGATGAAGGCCATTTTAAAGACAGACATGGCGGCGGGATTGATTATGCGAGAAATGCCAGAACCAACTACACTCTCACCAACAGATGTGTTGGTCAAAGTCAGACGAGCGTCGATTTGTGGTTCAGATTTGCACATCTACAGATGGGACGATTGGGCGAAAAGTCACATTAAGCCACCTATGATCATAGGACATGAATTCGCCGGAACTGTCGTGAAGGTAGGTGAAGCTGTTAATACAGTAAGAGTAGGAGATTTTGTTGCCGCTGAAACTCATATCCCTTGTCAGCGATGCTACCAATGCAAGACAGGGAGAATGCACATATGCAAAGATATGAAGATATTAGGTGTGGACATCGATGGTGCCTTTGCAGAGTATGTTAAAGTTCCTCAGACCATACTCTGGAAGGTTTCACCAAAGATATCACCGGACTTTGCTTCGGTTATGGAACCGTTTGGCAACGCTGTTCACACAGCATTAGTGGAGGATTTGACGGGAAAGACTGTTTTGGTAACTGGAGTTGGCCCTATAGGTGCAATGGCAATACAGGTTGCAAAAGCTGCAGGTGCTTCTCTTGTCATAGCTTCGGAGGTGAAGGACTATCGAAAAAAACTTGCACAGCTCAACGGTGCCGATATTGTGATTGACCCAACGAAAGAGAATTTGGTCGACAAAATCATGCAGATAACTGATGGTGACGGAGTCGACATCCTTTTGGAGATGTCTGGTAATCCCGGTGCGCTCGAGCAAGGATTAAGGGCCCTGACAAAAGGCGGTACTGCATCGATCTTAGGCGTTTTCAGCACAAAGGTGACGATTCCCATAGACGAATTGATAGTTTTTAAAGGAATCAAGATCTACGGGATAACCGGTCGCAAGATCTTCGAAACCTGGCGAATTGCTGATCAGTTGTTGAGCAGCGGGAAGGTCGATCTTTCAAAGATAGTGACACATGTGATTCCTTTCGACGAATGGCAGAAAGGTTTTGATCTGATGTCAAAAGGTGAATGTGGAAAGGTGGTAATGCTTGTTTCAGAATAGGGGGAGTAACCCCCTATTCTATCATCAGGAGATATGGATAATGTGGTTGACCGCCCTCGTGCACGTCTATCTGCACCTGATCAATCGCCCTCTCCAAGGTTTCCTTAATGATATCTATCTCTGATTCCACGGCGTCTTGACCAGTGAAGATCGTTACGATTTCTCTTCCTCGCAAATCAAGGGCTGTCAGAGCCCTGTTCATAGCCTGCTTCAAAGAATTACCATGCGAAACGAGCTTCTTTCCACGCATTATCATGTATTCATCCTTTTTTATTCTTGTTCCATTGTGTTTCGCATCTCTCACCGCACGAGTGATACACAGAGATACTATGTACTCAGCAGCTTCAATGAATTTTTCTTCGAGTTTTTCCGGTTCTTCGTTTGGATCGAAGCTCATCATTGCTGAGATGCATTCTTGAACCGTTTGAGTTGGAATTATCACGACTCGTTTGCCCTTGGTGTTTTCAGCAGCCTGTTTCGCCGCAAGTATTATGTTTGGGTTGTTTGGAAACAAAAATACATGTTGCGCTTTCACTTTATCAATGGCTATCTTCAGGTCAGCTGTGCTTGGGTTCATCGTCTGGCCACCGCGAACTATTTGATCAACCCCAAGATTCTTCAACACCTCGGAGATACCATGGCCCGGGGAGACAGCCACAAATCCGTATTTCTTAGGTTGTTCGGTAACTTTTTCCACAATGTGTTCATGCTGCACCTTCATGTTGTCTATCTTTACCTTTACCATCTCTCCATATTTGAGTATTTCCTCGATCACAACACCTGGGTTGTTCGTGTGCACATGAGTCTTGAGTGTCGATCTGTCGTGTACGATTACTACTGAGTCTCCAATTCCTTCAAGAAATGATCTGAGTTCTTCAATTCTGTCAGTTTGAAAATCACTCTTTCCATTGACCATAATCTCAGTGCAATATTGAAACGCGATTTCCTCGGCTGGCAATTCAACAGATACTTCACCGTTTGCACTGGTCACTACTTCGAGATTAATCTCTGTTTCGCCGAGTGCAACTGCTCTAAAACCACTCAGAATATAGTAAAGTCCCTTCGCGCCGGCATCGACGACACCAGCTTCCTTCAGCACTGGTAACAATCTTGGTGTTTCTTTCACAGTTTCGTCGGCTACCTTGACAATCCAGTCAAAGAGTTCTTCAACACTCTGAGGCTGTTCAATTTCTTGTGATCTCTCGTCAATCCTTCTGAGCAACGTCAGTATCGTTCCTTCAACGGGTCTCATCACAGCTTTGTAGGCAACTTCCCTTGCCATGGAGAACATTTTAACAATATCTTTTGGCGTAAGTGTTTTTCTTTTTTCACAGTACATGGCAAAGCCTCTAAAGATCTGTGAAAGTATAACTCCCGAGTTACCACGGGCGCCCATGAGTGTACCATTTCTTATAGCATCCATAACAGCAGCCAAATCATGTTTGTCTTTGTCCAACTGATCTAAGTATTTGCACCCTTCTTTCATGGTCGCAAGCATGTTTGAACCAGTGTCACCATCTGGCACCGGAAAGACATTCAAAGCATTGAGCTCATCAACACGCACAGCAAGAAGCTCAGTTGCTTTCTTGAAACCGAGCTTCATGAATTTTCCATTAACTTTTTCCAAGATCCGCACCTCCTCAGCGGATCCCCGTAACGTGTACATTGACTTCCACGTCTTCACAGTTACCTATGTTCTTCAACACATGCGTGACATTTTCTATTATGTTTTTCGCAACCTCAGTAACCTTCACACCATATTCGACTTCTATGTACAGATCGACAACCACCTTCCCAGTGTCAAGTTCCTCGACTTTGATTCTCTCTTCTTCTTTTTCTCCGAAAAGTTTGCCAAAAAAGCTGTCAGAGGATATGTTAACAGGTCCATAGCTCTGAGCAGTTGCGATGTAAGCAAGCTTCTTCAACGCCTTCAGGCTTACTTGCAGTTCACCATAGTCAAGTTTGACTACCATGCATAAACCTCCTTTTCTAAGAATGACACCACACTCTTGAAAATAGACTCTGAATCAAGTCCACAATATTTCAACAACTCTTCTCTTGAACCATGTGGCACGAATTGTTCTGAAACACCTAAGGTCAGGACGGATTTCTTCAGATCGCACCGGTTGAAAAAACTCAGTACACTTTCTCCAAATCCACCGTTCAGAAAACCTTCCTCGATTGTGACAAAGATTTCATGTTCATCTGCAAGGTCCTTTAGAGTCTTTTCGTCCAAAGGTTTGACACATCTGACATAAACGACTGTGGGATCGAGCGAGGTAACCTTTTCCAACCTCTTCTCCATATCTCCGACTGCCAGTATCGCTATTCTGCTTTTTCCTTTTCTGATGATCTCCCAATGGAAAGGATCAATCACCTTTGATCTTTCCCAAAGCTCATCGAAATTCACCTTTTCAATGTCCTTCGGATAACGAATCGCAACTACTCCTTTTATTATACCATCCTCAAAAATAGTCCTCAGCAACGATACCAACTCAAGAGCATTTGAGGGTGTGAAGATTTTCGAATTGGGTATTGTTCTGAACAATGCAATATCTGCA
>JBBFME010000080.1:0-9814 GCA_037478695.1 Pseudothermotoga sp. | reverse complement strand
TATGAACGGTCATGAAAACATAGAAATAGTACAGTACAGCCGGCACTAAGGCTGCTATCATTACCAACTGTAGGGAATTCCTAAGAAAGAAGCCATGATAAAGGCACCTGCTCCCATTATCGGTGGCATGATTTGACCGCCACTACTTGCGACAGCTTCGACAGCGCCCGCAAAAACTGGAGAGAAGCCAAGCTGTTTCATCATAGGAATCGTGAAGGTCCCTGTCGCATAAACATTTGCCACTGCTGATCCAGAAATACTTCCAAACAACCCGGAACTAACAACTGCAATTTTTGCAGGTCCTCCTGTAGCTTTCCCTGCCAACGCTTTCGACAGATCCATGAAATATTCACCTACACCACTATGCTCAAGAAAGCCTCCCATAATTAAGAAAATCATCACGTAAGTCGCTGAGACACCAAGTGGAGTAGAGAAGATACCTTCACCAGTCAGATAAAGATGTTCGATGATTCTATCATAAGTCACATACATACCTTTGAGCTGGCCAGGAAGCAAATGACCGATATACATATACACAACTGCCACACTTGCTAAAATTGCTAAAGCCAGTCCAACGATGCGGCGGGTTGCCTCGAGAATTAGAACCAGCAGAATTGTACCAAGTATTATTTGAGCTGTCGTAACTTCATCAACCTGTACTATTCTGTACAAAATCGACTCGTAATTGATCACCGTATAAAGACATGGTAGCGTTGCCAAAATCGCCAGAATCCAGTCGTAAATCGGTACTCTATCTTTGGGACTTTTCTCAGTTGCCGGATAGAAGATGAACGCAAGAGGCAAAGCAAAAAGCAAATGTATATTTCGTTGCAGATAGGCTTCAAAGGTTCCAAACAAAGCAGTGTACAAATGAAAAATTCCCATCACAATCAGTGCGAGATATGCAAAATAGTGAGTAAAGCCCTTTAACTTTCGCATATCGGATCGCCTCCGGAATCAGATGTGTCGGGGGCAGATACCCCCAACACAAACCGACGACTATTTCTGCGAGGACCAATATCTGACAGCATCTGGATGAGCAGGTGTACCCTCGGTAATAGCTTCCTGTGGATTAAGTTCCTCCATGTCTGCAAAGGCTTTAGCTATCTGCTCTTTGTTTTTCCAGAGAACCTCTGCAAGTTTGTATGTCAGATCTCCAGGTAGATTTTCTCTCACCACCAAGCAAGTATAATCTCCCACTGTCTGAACCGTTTGAGTAACACCTTTGTACAAACCTGGTTCTATCAAGAATTTCGTGGTACCTAAGTACTCTGCAACTGCAGCGATCGCTTCATCATCCACCGGCAAAAGTACCACGTCTATCCTGCTTTCAATATCCATGATAACGGATGCAACACGGCTGATCTGAAAAGCAAAACAGTCTAAGTGGTTATCGCACAACAAGTTTGCTCCATCTGAATAGGATGCAAACTCTAACCTTCCCCCCCATGACTTTATATCGTTCCAACTCACGCCATAACCCTTTTCAAATATCATTCTTATAACAAACTCCGAGGCTGTTCCGGGGGTCAATGTAGCAAATCTTATTGGTAGTTTCTTTGTCACTATGTCCTTTAAGCTTTTGATTCCATATTTGTTCGCATAATCCTTTCTCATCACAAAATACGCGTACTGCCTATAGAGGTTGGCAAACAAAACAGTTCCTTTGACAGGTTCTTTGAACGGCCCCACGCCTTTCAAAGCCGCATTAAACACGGACAGAGTGGTCAACCCTATGTCTGCCTGTCCTTTCGAAATCGTTATGACATTGGATGTTCCACCACCTGTACCACTGTTAACTGGTATAACACTCTCAGACCAAATGCTTGCTAACGTGCCTCCCAAAGCAAACCACGTACCACCAGATGGTCCAGAGACGAACCTAAGCTGAGAAGGCCATTTCTCGGCGTACACACCAACGAAAAACACTAAACACAAGATAAATACCGTGTACCTTTTCACAACTTCACCTCCCAGATGAGAATTATACAGAATGGGAAAGTCATCTGTGCAATACAAAACTAAAAAAGGGCACTAACGTGCCCAAAACGTCTGAATTCACTTTGGTGGCGGCGGTGGGACTCGAACCCACGACATAGTGATTATGAATCACTCGCTCTGACCATCTGAGCTACACCGCCATTGCATTATGTATGATACCACAGCAAAGATCCATTTTCAAGTTTTCTCTACAAACCCATGAATCTGTCTGATAAATATCGATCAGGACACTTACACAACTTCGGCAAAGAGTTTTCTCTCTCGCAGACGGTGTAATATAATCAGATCAAAGGACTATTTCAGACTTACCAGTATGCGTTCGATATGAATGTTTGTGCTTCTGTCTATTCATTCTTTGAGGTTAGCAAAATCGTCCTAATCATTTTAGAAAATTTGGGGGTGAAAAGATGGTCATTAAACCTAATTCAATGCGCAGAGAGAACATCACAAAAATGCGTGGTGGTGATGGTGAGGTTCAGATATCACACCTGCTCGAGAAAGAAGCTCTCCTGGGAAAGGCGAGACTTTTCGCAAAACTGACTGTTAAACCAAGATCTTCAATAGGACTGCACAAACACGAGAATGAGTTCGAAGTATTCTATGTTCTTTCAGGTGAGGGAATTTTCAACGACAACGGCAATCGAATCCACGTGCAAGCTGGTGATGTTTGCCTGACAAACTCTGGGGAAAACCACTCGATCGAAAATCCATCAGAACAGAATCTTGAACTTTTGGCAATAATCTTTCTCTTATGACGTAGTATAATTTTGATGTGAATCAAACACTTTCTTTGAAGGAGGAGGGATATTGGATGAAATCAATCAGATCAAGGATATTGTTTTGGTTTCTAACAAGCACAATAACGCTCTTAATTATTTTAGGAGTGTTCATTTACTTTCAAACGCAAAATACCGTCCTACCATTGACCAAAGAATTGAGCGCCGAGGTTGTCCGAGGCAACGCCGCAATGGTCAGCGAATGGCTCAACGGTAGATCACTTGAACTGAAGGCCATCGCTCAGAGTAGCACAATGGATTTCTTGGTGACAGCCACCTATTGGGTGGCTCAACAACTGTCTGAGAAACTGAAAGATCGAAAAGAAGTTTTCGAAACATATTTTGTCTGCGACTACAAAGGACAGATGTGGGAAACAGACAGCGCGAGTATTGTATCGCTCGATGCGACCAACAGAGAGTTTTTCAAGAAAATCGTAGGCGAAAACCAAACAACCTTCATTGGAGAGATTCATCAATCCACGCTGGCAAAGAAGCATGTCTTCATGATAGCACATAGAGTCGTTGACAGCTATGGAAACATAGCTGGTGTTTTCGGTGGTACGATTTCCCTTGACAAACTGAGCGAGATGACTTCGCAGATTAAAATGGGTGAAGTTGGTTATGGATGGATCATCGATGGAACTGGCCTCGTGCTCGCACATCCAAACAAAGACGTCGTACTAAAATTGAATGTCCTGAATAGTTCACAACAAGGTTATGTAGGTCTTGATGAAGTTGGTAAAAAAATGATACAAAATCAAGCAGGTTCTGGATCGATAACTATGCCCGATAAGAGTAAAGCCTTTGTATTTTTCACACCGATTACTGGTAGCCCTGGTTGGACACTCGGCATGTCGATCCCAGAATCTGATCTCATGGCACGTGCAAATACACTTTTGAGAATTATGATCACAGTCATAGCCGTTATAATAGGCATCGTCGTCTTTGTCTCTTTCATCGTTGGAAACACTATTTCAAGACCAATCAAAACTCTCGCAAAAGGAATCGAGCAGTTTGGCAACGGAGATCTCACAACACAATTTCTGGCGAAAGGCAAAGATGAAATAGCGCATATGGCAAACGCACTCAACGCCATGGCAGTTTCACTACGAGACTCGATGAGATCTGTGAAAGATTCTGCAGAAATGGTCAACAACTTTTCAGTCGAACTTGAGCAAATCGCTGAACAAAGCAGTGAAATAGCTAAGAATCTTTCTTCGCGAGCAGAAGAGATAAACAAAAACATACAAAATGCATCGGCTTCCATACAACAGGTGAGTTCAGGAGTTGAAGAGGTTGCGGCGAGTGCACAGAATGTTTCGAAATCCACTCAGCAGTTGAGCGAAAAGGCAGAAAAAGTTTCAAGTGCTGCGAAAGAAGGAGAAAAGGCTATTGAAAAGATAGTGGAGATAGTAGTCAAAGCAAAAGAGCGAGCAGACCTTACCACGAAGACTGTCGGTGGTCTGACTGAAGATGCGAAGAATATCGCAACTATCGTCGAGACGATCAACTCGATAGCCGAACAGACGAACCTGCTTGCACTGAACGCAGCTATAGAGGCTGCAAGAGCCGGAGAAGCCGGTAGAGGCTTTGCTGTCGTCGCCGACGAGATAAGAAAACTCGCGGAACAGAGCAAGTCAGCGACTGAAAATATAGCAAATATACTACGAAAGATTCAGCAGAGTGCAAAAGACGCAGACGAACAAACCAATCAAACTGCAAAGGTTGTCGAAGAGGCAAGTGAACAAGCTTCCGTCGTTGGGAAACGCTTGAAAGACATTCTCTCAGAAGTTGAGTCAATGGGAAGCATGGTTGAATCAACTGCTGCAAGTGCACAAGAACAAAGCGCGGCAACTCAAGAGATGGCAAGCGCTATGGACAATGCGACAAAATCGGTGACGAGTATCGTTCAACAGGTTGAACAGATGCTCCAATTGGTTAAAGAACAAACCGATGGTACGATGAAAGTTAGTAAGGCAAGCGACAACTTGAAAGAGATGGCGACAAAACTGGTAGAGGCTCTTGCAAGATTCAAGAGCTGAGTAGGGGCAAATGCCCCTACTTTTTTACTATAATCCTCATTATTATTCACACCTCATTATTATTCACAACTTGACCTACGCTGATAGACTCCTTGCTCAATCTTCCAAAAGTTGCCAGCTTTCTCAGGCGAGAAACTCCCCTCGAAATTGCATCGCTGAGAACCATTTTTCGAAAGTTCACTGAATACTTCAAACTGATTCACCGTTGCTGAAACTATCTGTTTTCATAGTCGGTGTATAATGAACAGTTGAACGAAGAATCAAAACCAGTTGTGCGGGGTAAGAGAAGTGAAAAGACTTTTTCTCAGCGATCTACATATTGGAGATGGTTCAGCAAAAGATGATTTCGAGTTCGACGTCGAACTCTCTAATTTGATAAGCGATTTTGCACAGTACCAAGATGCCGAAATCGTTATAGTAGGCGATGGTTTTGAACTTATAGAAAGCCGTGCAGTTAAAGAGATTGGGCTGATACCCTTTGACGAACTGGGAAAACAATTGGACGGTTCTGTCATAGACTCTATAGCAAGAAAACATCCAGTTGTCTTCGATGCCATCAGACAGTTCACCAGAAATCATAACATCTTCTATGTTGTTGGGAATCACGATTACTATTTGTTGTCAAACAAATCCATTCGGGAAAGAGCAGCTGAGCTACTCAACATTCAGATAGTTCCATACTACTACAATCCCGATATTGGAATCTTGGCAATTCACGGAAATCAATTTGACATAATAAACAAATTCGGTTATGACAAGAAGAACAAAACTCTTGTGCCACCACTTGGGGACTATATAGCGCGGTACATGATGTTCTACTTCGACGAATACGTTCAGTCAATGGTGCCGCTGGAAGTAATGCGTGATTACGATAACGTAAGGCCAGCATTAGATGTCTTTCATTGGTTTGACAGAGCCGTTGAGGTATATGATCTTGGCGTTGACGTTCTGGAACTGTGGATCAGCACCTTTTTGCAAATGATGAGAACATCTCAGGCGAAATTTTGGATGAAGAAAAACTTTCCGATCATGCACTGTTTCTCAAAACTTTTTCTCAACAGAATGGGTGGTATGAGTCTTGGCTCGATACTTGTCAGAACCACTATGAAGATCAGAAACTTCAGAAAAACAGATTATTTGTACAAGACAGCAAAGCAAATACTAAAGGGAAAAAAGAAACTTGCTTCTGCAGATCTGCTTGGTTACTGCGATCAGCCACCAGAAATGGACGGTGTAAACGGCGTCATCTTTGGTCACATACATCACAACTGTCTGAGAATAATCCCACACGATGGTCAGAACAAATTTTACATAAACTGTGGTTCTTGGAGACCTGTGGTGGAAAAGGTCAACGGAAAGAAGAGATATGGATTCCAAAGAAAAGCAGAACTGTTTTATGCTTTGATAATCGACAATCCCGCCAGCGATCTTGAGATAATAACGAGTGTCACAAACAAAATGAACAGAAACAGAGCACTGTGAGGTGATCTTTTTGTTGAGAGAATTGATAAGAAAGGAACTCAGCATTGCCGTTGAGAAAGTGGTTGGACAGAACTACAACTTCGAGGTTGATCTTGCTCCAGAGGGACTTGGAGATTTCGCCACTAATGCCGCCTTAGTTGGAGCGAAATATGCTAAAAAGGCTCCACTTCAGTTAGCTGAACAACTAAGAGAAGTACTCAAAGAAAGCGAGTTATTTGAATCGCTCCAAATTGCTAAGCCAGGTTTTATGAACTTTTTCATAAGAAAATCTGCACTTCTGAAAGTGCTTGCTGAAATAATAGAACTCGATGGATATCCAATCACCAAGATCGGCTCAGAGAAAATCCAGTTTGAATACGGCAGCGCCAATCCCACAGGTCCATTCACCGTTGGGCATGGCAGGCAACTGGTCATAGGAGATGTGCTTTCGAATGTATTCTCAGAATTAGGCTATTCTGTAACAAGAGAGATGTATATAAATGATGCCGGTAGACAGATCAAATTGCTCGGCAAGTCTTTGTGGGTTAGGTACAACCAAATTCTTGGTGTCAAAGATCTGGATATTCCAGAGGATGGTTATCGCGGAGAGTACTTGATAGAGATTGCCAAGAAAGTTGTCGAGGAGCAGAGAGACAAATACAAAGAAAGATGGGATGAACAGGCAGCAGAGTTTTTCGAAAATTACGCCGTCGAGAAGATATTAGAAGACATGAATGAAGACCTACACACACTCGGCTGCAGATTTGATGTGTACTTCTCTGAAAAATCTCTCGTGAAGAATGGCACAGTAGACGAAGTATTGAAGATATTGGAAAAACAAGGATGGACCTACTGGAAAGATGGTGCGTTGTGGTTCAAGGTCTCTGAATTCATAGATGAAGATGACAAAGTACTCATTAAAAAAGATGGGAGTTTGACTTACTTCCTCACAGACATCGCATATCATTACAACAAATACAAAAGAGGTTTCTGGAAGGTTTACGACATCTGGGGCAGTGATCACCACGGGCATATCCCGAGAATGACAGCAGCCATGAAAGCCCTTGGCATAGAAGATGGTTTCTTCAACGTCATCTTGCATCAGTTTGTCACATTGAAGAGAGGCGAAGAAATAGTGAGAATGTCAACAAGGGCTGGAGAATTTGTCACACTCCAAGAACTCAGAGAAGAGGTTGGAACCGATGCAACAAGATACTTCTTCGCCATGATAGATCCCAATACACACATGATTTTCGATCTGAATCTTGCAAAAGAAAAATCCTCTGATAACCCTGTCTACTATGTACAGTATGCCCACGCTCGAATCTGCAGTCTTATGGAACAAGCCAAGATCAAATCGATAAACTTCAGAAAAGGTGAAAATTTAGAACTCCTCAGTGAAGACAGCGAACTCAATTTGATCAAGAGAATAGATGGCTTTGAAGATGCACTGAGAGATGTCATTCGAACACTTGCACCGAGTAAATTAACACAGTATCTCGAACAATTAGCTTACGATTTTCACAGCTTCTACACAAAATGCTTGATTTTAGACCCGAAGAATCCGGAGCTTTCCAACGCTCGCTTGAATCTCTCGTATGCGGTGATGATAGTGTTGCGAAAAGGTTTGCGATTGCTCGGAGTCACGGCTCCAGAAAAGATGTGATAATATGGCGAAACTCATGTTCACTTTTGTGACCTTAGTACTCTTGTATTTTCTGAAAACTGCAACAATTGATTTGATAACCTATGCAATCTTTGCATTGCCCACAGGTCTCCACTTTTTTCTGAAAAAAGCAAAAAAGGCAGATACACTGCATACAGTCACCTTGATCATAACGATTGCAGCAATGATTCTTCCAAGATTGAGAGGTATTCAACCTATTCCAACATACTTTTTCTACATAGCCTTGCTTTTGTGTGTTTTCTATGACGTAACATACAACTCAAAACTGTGGTACCTCGTTTGGACAGCTTTTTGGAGTTGCACGGGATTGGGACTCATCGAAGTTGCAAAGCCGAAATTGGGAGACAAAGCTTGGCTCATCTTCTTAGCTGCAATATTGATTGGTCTGCGTGATCTTTTCGAAAGGAGGAAGTCCTGTGGTAGAAAGATATGCCCTCTCGCCGATGAAAGAACTGTGGGACCAAAGAACAACACTTGAGGGGTGGCTTGAAGTTGAACTCGCCGTCATGGAAGCTTACGAAGAGATTGGGATGATTCCACAGGGCGTTACAAATCAAGTAAGAAAAAAGGCAAAAATAGATCTCGGGCTTTTCAGGGAACTCGAAAAACAGACAGACCACGAGGTTATAGCTTTTGTCAAAATGGCAACGAGAGACATGAAGGAAGAAGCAAGATTCTTCCACTATGGACTTACCTCTTCCGATGTCATAGATACCGCACTCTCTCTTACTCTTGTGAGATCATGCGATATTCTTCTGAACGAAATGAAAGAGTTGCTAAAGGTGCTGTGGAAACTCGCCGTTCAGCACAAGTATACCCTGACCATCGGGAGAACACACGGTGTTCATGCCGAGCCAACCACCTTTGGTTTGAAAATCTTGAATTGGTACGCTGAAACGAAGAGAAATTATGAAAGACTCATCTTTGCGAAGGAACAAATATCCTTTGGCAAGATAAGTGGAGCTGTGGGAAACTACGCAAATGTCCCGCCAAAGATTGAAGAGCTCGCACTGAGCAAACTTGGATTGAAACCAACACCTGTATCAAGTCAGATAGTTAACAGGGATCACCATGGTTTTCTCACAATGACCTTGGCCTTGATCGCTGCCGGAATAGAGAGAATCGCAACTGAGATCAGACACCTTCAAAAGACAGAAGTGCTCGAAGCTCAAGAACCATTCAAAGAAGGCCAAAAAGGTTCAAGTGCTATGCCTCACAAACAAAACCCCATACTCTGCGAGAGATTGTGTGGTCTTTCAAGAGTCATGAGATCCTTCGTCTCCACAGCAATTGAAAACGTTGTTCTGTGGCACGAAAGAGATATTTCCCATTCCTCGGCGGAAAGATACATCCTCCCAGATGCTACTCAAACGCTTCATTATATGTTGGTCAAGACGAAATACCTGCTTGAGAATTTAGTTGTGTACAAAGATAGAATGCTCAAGAACATTCAACTCACTCATGGTTTGGTTTACTCTCAAAGATTGATGCTCGCATTAATAGACAAAGGGTTATCAAGAAATCAGGCTTACGACTTAGTACAATCTCTGTCACTCAGATGTTGGCAGACAGGTGAAGATTTGAAAGACCTCGTCAAGAAAGAAGTGAATGTCTTGCAAGAAAAAGAAATTGATTCGATCTTCGAGCCAACTTATTATTTGAAATATGTCGATGAGATATATAAAAGATTTCAAGGGGAGTGCGTACAGTCAACCACCCACGACTGAAGTCGAGAGCTTGTGAAAGCTCTGGTTAACTACCCTCAGCCAAGGTCGAAAGACCATCGGGCTACGTTAGATGGGTCATGGCACCTTGAGATACTGCTCAAGTTTCAAGCTCTGCCGTCT
>JBBFME010000079.1:0-9920 GCA_037478695.1 Pseudothermotoga sp. | reverse complement strand
GGTAAGAATAGTCGCCAATATCACCGATGATGCGTACAGACAAGCTGGAAAGGTGAAAGAGAGAATGAACGACGCCTTGAAAGAGTTCACAGAGTATCGCTTCACCTTGGCAAGTACATCTTTCATAGTCGATCAAATAAATTCACAGATTCTCAAAAGCCAGCTCCAAAGTTTGTTCACCTCTTTGATCTTGATATTTCTCGCGATTCTAATTGCCTTTAGAAATATGTCGCTTTCTGTCACCGTGGCTGTACCGGTCTTTCTGACTGCGTTGTTCAACTTTGTATTCATGTATTTGATGAAACTCAGATTAGATATCGCAACTTCGATTGTAGCCAGTATCTTAGTTGGTCTTGTGGTAGACTATTCTATACACCTTGCACACGATTTGAGATTGACGAGAGACATATCAAAAACGATTACAAACATCGGCATGCCTGTTCTCACAAATGCACTTGGCTTAATTGCTGGGTTTTCTCTGATGTCTCTCTCAAAACTTGCTTTATTCAGAGATGTGTCGCTATTGCTGGCTCTGGGAATAGCCTTTGGTGTGTCTTTCACTATATTCTCTGAGCCACTCATCATGCAAAGGCTGGTGAAGAGGGTTGAGGCTGGACAGGTTCTTGTCAAACGCGAAGGTGGGAACAAGGAGTGAAGTGAAAAAGCTGATAAGGTCTGGTTCTGTAACGGTGAACGGTATCGTTGTAAAGGATGAAGCATATCACATTTGTGATAAAGACTTGGTGCAACTTTCAGGCACAGTCGTTAAGCCACACAGAAAAGTTTACCTTGTCTTCAACAAGCCGGCTGGGTATGTGAGCGATAGAACTGAAGATGAGGCTTCCATCTATGACTTAATCGATCATCCATACTCCGATGAACTTCAGGTAGCTGGAAGGTTGGACAAGGATGTCGAAGGACTGCTGATTCTTTCTAATGACGGAAGTTTCATTCACAGAATCATAAGTCCAAAGTGGCACGTTGAAAAGGAATACCTCGTGCACTTTGAAGGAGAGTTGACATCACATAAGATACAAGCTGTGAGCGAGGGTTTGGAAGTTGGAGTTGAAAGATTTAAACCTGCGAAGATAAGGCTGCTAACTCCTGGTCTGCTCAGTCTGACAATCAGGGAAGGTAAATACCACCAAGTCAAGAAGATGATGAAAGCCTTGGATTTGAAATACACAAAGATACAGAGGATCAGAATAGGCAACATAACCTTGGGGAATTTAAAGTTCGGAGAGTTTCGAGAACTCTCCGAACAGGAAATAAAGCTATTGTTCTTGAATCCTTGAATGAGATCGAATTCTCGATCTCGCATAGATGACAAGCACGATCAGTGTTAGAATAAAGGGCAGCATGTTGGTGATCTCCGAAGGTATTCTCAGTGATTGCAAGGTTATTCCAGCAGCTTCGGCAATACCAAACAATATGGCACCAAAGGCTCCAAAGAGCGCTGAATTGCCACCGAGAGCTTGTGCTGCAATGGCGATGAAACCTCTTCCTGAGGTCATGTCTCTTGCAAACCAAGAAACATAGCCCATCGAGAGAAATGCCCCACCGAAACCTGCGAAGATCCCACTGAGAATCAGCGAGAGAAATTTCATTCTAAGTACAGATATACCCACTGATACAGCGGCGCCGGGGTTTTCTCCAACGGCTCTCATTCTGATTCCCAATGGAGTCTTTTTCACCAAATAATGGACGACAAAAACACAGATTATGGCTATATAAGTCAAGGTGTTGTGACCACTCAGCACTTTGCCAACGAATGGTAAATCTTTCAGAAGTGGGATATCCAGCCTTGGGATCACAGTACTTTTGAGCGAAGCCGATGAGCCTTTGTCTCCCGTGATGAGATAGAGTAAGAAAACTGTAAGACCAGAAGAAAGCAAGTTTAGTGCAACTCCGCCTATGACCAAATCCGTTTTCAACTTCAGATGAAAGTACGCGAGTATTATCGCCAACACCGTTGAAGAGGCTATGCCTGCCAAAAGACCTAACCAGGGGTTCTGTGCGAGCGAGGCAACTATCGTCCCCCAGAAAGCAGACATGAGCATCATACCTTCGATACCTATGTTGATCGTTCCTGTGATCGAACTCAAGAGTGCCGCCATGACTCCAAACAACAATGGTGTAGAGACTCTTATAACGCTGTACCAAAACTGTGGATTGAGGAAGTCACTCATTCTTCATCGCCTCTTTGGTGATCGCTCTTTGTTTGAACCTCTCGAGTAAGGCTTCCGCAGTTATCAAGAGAATCATCAGGCTCTGTAAAACCACGACGATCTCAGGTGCCACACCGGTGGTTCTACCCATGATGTTGGCACCGATGCGCAAATATGCAATGAACAACGCACTCGGTATGACCAAGAAAGGATTGTTTCGTGCCAGTATAGCCACTATGATGCCATCGAAACCATAACCGGGTAAGGACTGCCAAACGAACCGTCGATACATTGCAGTCAGTTCTATTCCTCCTGCAAGACCGGCTACTGCACCAGACAGAAGCTGTACCCAGAAACTGACCATCGATGTCTTTATCCCGCTGTAGAGGCTGAATTTCTTGTTCGCTCCGGTTGCTCTGATTTGATAGCCCCATTTGGTTCTGTAGACGATCAAACCAATAACAATCGCCAACGCAACCGATATGAAGATGCCACTGTTCAACCTGAAACGAGTTAGTGTTGAAAGCCAAGCGCTCTGAGGAAATCTGTACGATACGAGTGCACCGGCTGATTTATCACGAAAGAAATTGTTCACGAGGAAGAGAACGAAGAAATACGAGATGTAATTCATCATGAGAGAAGAAACAAGTTCGCTTGCCTTCCACTTGATCTTCAAGAAAGCTGGGACAAAGGCCCATAGAGCACCAAAAAGTGCTGCCCCCAACAAGACAACCAAGACATGTAACCATGGTATCTGTGGAAAGTACAACGCAAAGATCATCGCACCAAAGGCACCAAAGAACAACTGCCCTTCTGCGCCTATGTTGAAAATCTTAGCCTGGAAAACCAAAGACAACGCAAGGCCAGTCATCATCAGAGGTATTGCGTTGTTGAGGAACTCAACAAATCTGCGTTGTGTTGTCAAAGGTCCTGTCAAAAACAATTTGAAGGCTTCTGTAGGTTCATCAGTGCTGAAGAGAAGAAACAGATATCCGATCAGCAATGCTATACCAACGGTTATGACAAATCTCACCAATTCGAGGATGACAAGAGTTCTCTTCATATTCTCACAAGCTCCCTTGTATCTTCTCTTGACGTTTCACACCAAGCATGTAGTATCCAAGTTCCGTTTCATTCAGATTTTCATTTTTCAGATGAGCCACTATCTCACCTTTGTATAGAACGAGTATTCTATCAGCAATCTGAAGGACCTCTTGAAGGTCGGTGGAAATCAGAAGCACCGCTTTGCCGTTGTCTCGAGCTTCAATCAACTTTTTGCGTATGAACTCGCTCGAAGCGACATCGATTCCATGGGTAGGCTGATTGGCTATTATCACTTGAGCGTGGTTTGTCATTTCACGAGCGACTACAACCTTTTGCATGTTTCCACCTGAAAGCATTCTGACCATGGTATGCGGACTTTTGGCCTTGATGTTGTATTCCTTGAGCATCTTCTTACCAAAATCAATGACTTGACTCTTCTTGTAAACGAGCCTGCCTGAAAACGGCTGAGAGTGATATCTGTCAGATATAAGGTTCTCTGCTATCGAAAGATCAAGAGCACAACCCACTTCGACTCTGTCCTCCGGAATGTGTGCGATACCCTTGTCTCTCAAATGCCATGGATGTTGGCCTAACACCTTTTCGCCGTTCAGCGAGATCTCACCTTTGGCTTTCTCTCTGAGACCTGTTAATATCTCTACGAGTTCTTTTTGGCCATTACCCTCCAAGCCGGCTATCGCGAGTATCTCACCAGATCTCAGAGAGAAACTCACATTTTTCAGTACATGCGCGCCATCTTCACGAAAATAATCAAGGTCTCTGACGGTGAGAACAACCTCTCCTGGCTCTCTTCTTTCTCGCTTTATGTCATATTCGAATTTCCTTCCGATCATCAATTCGACTATCTGTGTTTCTGTGATATCTTTGTTGTCGTATGTTCCCACGACTTGGGCGTTTCTCATGACCGTTATTCTGTCGGCAATCTGTTTCACTTCGTTCAGTTTGTGGGTTATGAAGATCACGGTCAAACCGTTCTTCACAAGTCTCCTGAGAACCTCGAAGAGATCGTCCACCTCTTGAGGTGTGAGGACCGAAGATGGCTCATCGAGTATGAGTATCTTTGCGCCTCTTACAAGGGCTTTTAAGATCTCTATTCTCTGTTTCACACCAACGGGAAGATCCAAAACCTTTTCCCAAATCGGTACCTCGAAATTCAACTGTTTCGCGTAATCACTGATAATTTCTTCCATTCTCTTGAAATCGATTGAGAAAAAGCCTTTCTTCGGCTCGATACCAAGCATAACGTTTTCCGCAACACTGAAAGATGGTACGAGCATGAAGTGCTGATGAACCATTCCAATGCCGAGAGCTATGGCCTCTTTTGGCGAATTTATATGAACTGGCTTGCCAAAGACTCTGATTTCACCACTGGTTGGCTTTTCAATGCCAAAGAAGATCTTCATCAAAGTTGTTTTGCCTGCGCCGTTTTCCCCAACTATTGCGTGAACTTCACCTTCTTCAACTGATACATTCACATTTCTGTTCGCTACAACTCCATTCGGATAGACCTTTGTTATTTCAACGGCTTCTATTGCTTTCATCTTCAACCCCCACTAAGAAAGAGGGAGCAAGCGCTCCCTCAGGGTCTTACGCTCGATCTGAGTTTGTTCAGATCTTCTTGAGACATACCGAAAACAGTACCAACTTTGATGTCACCTTTGACTATCTTTTCCTCTATTTCTTTTATCTTGTTTCTGATGCTCTCCGGAACATTTTCTCTGTAATATTTGTTGTCTGCCACGCCGACTCCACCTTCGGCTATTCCAAGGGCTTCTGCTTGACCATAGACCAGCTTGCCCTCAAGGTGCAACTTCAAGCCTCTCAGAATTGAGTTATCCACGTTTTTCATCATTGAGGTGAGTATGCGCTTTGCTATCTCTTTGTCTGTTTCTTCGTATATCAGAGCCTGATCAGAGTCCACACCAATTGCCCAGCGATCGGCTTCCTTCGCCGCTTCGAGTAATCCTATACCAGTGTTGCCAGCAACGTTGAAGATGACATCGGCACCTTGACGGTACATCGCCAAGCTCAGCTCTTTACCCTTAGCAGGATCGTTAAAAGATCCAACGTAAGATATCAAAACTTTGATGTTAGGATTGACGTACTTTGCACCTTCGATGTAGCCGACCAAAAAGTCGTTGATGACGGGGATATCCATGCCGCCCAAAAACCCGATGATCGGTTCTGCGTTCGTCTTTGGCATGCCAGAGGTTGTAACCATTGCGGCAAGTGCTCCCATCAGGAATGAACCTTCGTTTTGCTTGTAGAGTATTGAATAGACGTTCTTCAAACCCGGCTTGCTGTAGTCAACAGAAGTGTCAAAGATGAAATATTTCTTGTCGGGGTTCATAGGTGCGATCTCTTCGAGTATCTCTTGCATTTGCCAAGTTCCCACTACGATTATGTCGTAATCTTGATCTGAAAGGTCTTCCAAATAAGGTCTCCAGTTTTCTTGTTTGTAAGAAGCCTCGATGATCTTACCTTGAATTCCGAGTTGCTTGATCGCCATGTCAATTCCTCTGCCAGCAGAATCGAAGAACGATTTGTCTCCAAGAGTTCCATTCAACAGTAAAGCCACCTTCAACGGCTTTGCAAAACTCAAAACCGCGAGTGTTACCAACAGAATCACCAGAAGTTTCTTCATCCAACGACACCTCCCTCAATTAGGATTTCTATAGCCTTTACGGCTATTCTTATTGAATTTTCCAAGCCACGTTCGAACTTTTCACCGGCTTGTAAGTATTCGCCTGTCTCTGTAAGTTCCTCGCGCACCGTCAGAACTGCCCCGGTTTTCAAACCCTTTATTGTGCCGATGATGTAGAGTGCCCCTATTTCCATCTCCACGGCAAGTACTCCTGCTTTGATCAGCTGTCCTTCAAGATATCTGTGTCTTTCAACATCGAAGGCTCGTCCGTAGTAGGAATCTGTCGACAGAACCGTACCTACATGGAAGGGATTGTTTATCTGCTTTGCGGCTTTTACTAAAGCGTCTACTGTTTGAAAGTCCGCTACGGCTGGAAATTCTGGAATGATGTACTGAGAAGTCGTTCCGTCCATCCTCACAGCCGCGTTGACGATCACGCTGTCACCCAGCTTTAAAGACTTTTGAAATGCACCAGTGGTACCTACGCGTATCACTACTCTTGCATTTGTCGTGGCGAGTTCTTCGATGCCAATTGCCATCGCGGGTGCTCCCATACCTGTGGACATGACACTGACCTTCTCGCCTTTTACATAACCAGTGTAAGTGAGATACTCTCTGTTGTCGCCAACCTTGGTAGCTCTTTCAAAGTACTTTGCCACCCGTTCTACCCTGCCTCTGTCACCCACAACGATGACATATTTACCAACATCATCTGGATTAACCCTTATGTGATACCTTGGATCTACCATTGCTCAAACCTCCTTCAAGTTTTCGAGTTTCTCAAAGAAGATATCGAAAAATCTTTCCTTATCAGCCCTTAACAAAATTTTGGTGTTTGGTGATTTGCCTGAAGTGTGCCATAAGTCAACGACAGTTTGCCCATAAGTCAGCTCTCCCTTTGTTTCAACGTCAACGTAGTAATCTTTTGCTTCGAAAAGTTCTGGATGCAACAAGTACATCACTGTGCATGGATCGTGTAACGGTACTCCTTCGATGCCAAAGACTTTCTTGTAAGTTGATTTGAAGAAAACCAGCAGGTCAGCGAGCAAGTTGAACTTCTCACCCATCTGTCTCATTCTGTTGACTTCCTTTTCAGTAACTATCACCTGGTGCGTCAGATCGAGTGGAGCCATGACTATGGGTACGCCTGATTTGAAGACAATCTTAGCAGCCTCTGGGTCGGCGAATATGTTGAACTCAGCTGCAGGAGTCACATTTCCAAATGCAATTCCCCCACCCATTAACACAATTTCTTTTATTTTCTTCACCAAATGAGGATAACGCAGCATGAAGAGGGCGATATTGGTCAATGGTCCAGTGGGAACGAGAGTTACATCGGAGTATTTCTCCAACACCTGTGCGATGAATTCAACTGCGTGAAGTTTTTCGATCGGACGCTTTGCCAAAGGAAGGTCTGCGCCATCGAGTCCAGATCTCCCGTGAATGTTTGGAGCTACAACTGTGTCTCTCAAAAGGGGTTTTTCACATCCTGCAAAGACGGGAAGATCGATGTCAAAAAGATCAAGGACCGTTCTTGCATTTCTTGTGGTGTTTTCAAGGTAAGAATTTCCTACAACCGTGGTTACACCGAGTAATTCGATCTCTTTCGATGCCACAGCTAAGAGTATCGCAAAGGCGTCGTCATGTCCGGGGTCACAATCGAGTATAATGCGCACAGCAATGCCTCCTTTTCGTACAAGAGATTTTGTTATTCCAATTTTACCAGTTTCTGCAAAAGTATAGTCATACTATCTCCTTTGACTCTTCAAGTTTACCATCTATCTTGAGAAATATAACTGAAAAGACTGATGAACCGCCACTGAGGCTAAAATCTCTTTCAGAGGAGGGAATCATCTTGCACACTTTCGTTTTGTTCCTGGGAATAGTGGTCGTCTCATTCTCTGGCATCATGATAAAGGCGAGCACTGCTTCGGCTAACGCGATATCTTTTTTCAGGGTATTTTTTGCTTTCTTGTGCTATCTGTGCGTGATGAAGGCAAGGGTGGTCAAGTACAAGATAAAAGAAGAACTGTTATTGTTAATCTCTGGCCTTTTTCTCGCAATGCATTTTCATTTCTGGGTACAATCTTTCAGTCACACAACACTTGCAGGTGCAGTAGTGCCCCTGATGTTGCAACCTTTTGTTACTTCAATCCTTGCTGCTTATATATACCGTGAAAAACTGAATGTGTCGCAGATACTTTCTACTGTTTTAGTAATCATTGGTGTTGTGCAGATGACTGTGCTCGATGCAAAGAGTTCTTTGAGTCTTTCAAAGGGCGATCTTCTTTCGATCACAGGTGTGTTGTTCGTATGCGGTTTCTTGCTAATAGGCAGGTACATGATACCGAGAATTGGAACAATTCCGTTCAACTTTAGAAGCTACTCAGTGGCAACAGTGATACTCTTCTTGCTCAGTTTCGATAAAGTTTTCAACAGCTTTTCACCAAAAGATTGGTTGTTGTTCATCGGACTCGGTGTTGGTTGTTCTTTTTTTGGCTACGTGATGGTTAACAATTCTCTGAAACATTTTCCAACGGGAGTTGTGTCGATGGCTTTGGTGGGAGAACCGGTGCTGAGTATACTCTGGTCGTGGATGATCTTCAAAGAATCTGCAACAATCGCTCAGTATGTTGGACTGGTCTTATCCCTTGTTGGAATTGTTTGGTTTTTCAGTTCGCTGAAACAAAGAACTTAATTGATGACAATTATTCTATAAGTATCTGTCAGAGGCCTTACCGATTCAATCAATACCTTCTTGCCCATTAAGGTAACCTTTACAGATTCATTTGGTGAAGCCTCTTCAAAGTCCTTTTCATCGAAACAATCACTGATTTCGTAGATCACTGACTTCACTTCGCTGAGTTTGTAGGACTTCAACACTTTGCCAGTTATTCCAAAGATTATCAAGTACTCGCCATCTGAGAGTTTTTCATCCACCTTGCATATCGTGATACCATCGCTGGCATAACCAGACTGTACTTTAACTGCCACAGGAAGAACTCTTGAAGAGCAAAATACTTCACCAAGGGGGGCAAATTTCTTTTCCAAGGAGACCTCAAGAGGAGTTAAAGGAAAGCCATAGACTTGTTCTTCAAGGTTCGCGATGTCAATTTCGGTTATCTGAAATAGCTTTTGTTCGTTGAATTTTCCAAAAACTCTTGATATCTCAGACAGCGAGGGATCATAGCCTTTTTGAAAGCTGTTGAAAGCCTTCAAAGATTCTGCTCGTGATGAATAAATGCAATCAAAGGCACCTGCATGTGCAAGTCTCTGAATGGTGGAGATGGGCAGTGAGGTCTTTCTTGCAAAGTCATCAATGCTGTTGAACGGTGATTTAAGAGCACACATTTGTTCAACTGACGGACCAACACCTGTTATGGTGGAAAGAGGTAACTGGAATTGGTTTTCTTTCACTTCAGCGGTATTCACACTTGGGCAAAGCACCTTAAAACCGCGCAGACGAAGTTCTTGGATCGCTTGGAAAACCTTCTTTTTGTCGCTTGAATGTTCATCTATGTAGTACTTGAAGAAAATCTTTGGAAAATGAGTCTTGATGTACGCAAGTTCATAACTGATGGTCGCATAGGCAATACTGTGAGATTTGTTGAAGGCATATGTAGAGAACTGTTCTATCGTGTTAGACAAATGATCGGCATAGGATCTATCAAAACCTCTCTGAACCATCTTCTCTTTGAGTTGTTCTATGGCAGCTCTCATGGCTTGTCTGTCCTTTTGGGAGATCGCCATTCTGAAAAGATCAGATTCGGCTGGTGACATTCCAGCCAAGTTTATGGCGAGCTTCATTATCTGTTCTTGGTATATGATCACGTCAAAGGTGTCTTGAAATAGATTGAGTCTTCGAGAACTATCACAGGATCTCTTTCTGTGCGCATAGACATGATTGAGTTTTGCCAAGAGTGGTCCAGGTCTGTTCATCGCAAGCAGCACCGAGAGTTCCTCAATGCTTTCTGGTCTGATTTGCCTGCACAGTGTTCTTGCGAATTCTCGCTCAAGTTGGAAGGTCCCAAGTGTTCTTCCAGTTG
>JBBFME010000078.1:0-9935 GCA_037478695.1 Pseudothermotoga sp. | reverse complement strand
TTACAAGAGGCCAGAGGTTTTTATCAGTGAGAATGTTTTGACTAAGATTGACGAAAGCCAATATTTCTATGTAAAAAAGTATGACAGGCAGAATGGCATACTGGAAGATGTGGTTCTGTTCAGAAATGAACCGAATGAGGAAGAGATAATCACAGCGAAAAAGGTAGTCAAAGAACAAGAAAAGTGGTACATGTACGACGGCAGACTGTACAGGGTTGACAAAGAAGGTATGCTCAGGTTTGACGTGAAGTTCAGTAAAGTTGAACTCGACCTGAAAGAAGATCTCGAAGCGATTATGAGAGTTGGCAAAACACCGAAAGACATGAAAAGCGAGGAACTCAGAGACAGAATTGCAACCTTCAGGAAGTTAGGCATAGACCCTGCCCCATGGATTGTTGAGTTTCACAACCGTTATTCCATCTCACTCGGCCCCTTGATCATAGTTCTGGTTGGTATACCACTTTCATTGATGTTTAATCTCAAGAGTAAGTCTTGGGGCGTCATTTTAACCTTCGTGATCGTTGTTCTGTACCAAGGCTCTGGTGCATGGCTCGGTGCCATGGGTAAAGAGAGGCTAATCGACCCTGTCCTCTCTGCATGGTTACCAAATCTGTTTTTCGGAATCACCGGGATCTTGCTCTTTTTGCTCTTAGACACCCCACTTAGTTACAGACTTAGAGAAAGCCTTTCAAAGTTCTTTGTGATTTTGCTGCTGCTTGCGATCACCAACGTGATGGGCGCAGAGAAATTGACGGTGAGTGCAAGTTCTGCAACATACGATTCAACATCAGTAGTTTTCATCGGAGATATAGTGGCATCTTTTGAAGATTCGAAAATCGAATGCCAGAAACTCACAGTTCTGCTGAGTTCTTCGGGCGATGTCAAGGAGATCCTTGCAGAAGAGAACGTTACGTACACAAAGAAGGATACATCGATCAAGTGTCAGAGTTTTGTTTACACTTTCGCCGAAAAGCACTCTCTCATGTTCCAAATACGCGGTAAGACAGTGTATACAGATGAAGAGAAAAAGAAACACACGATCTATTTCAGCGGCAAAACTTTTGAAGGTGTAGAAGAAGAATCGTTCATCGAGAGAGGTTATCTGACCACGTGCGAGCTGGATGAACCTCATTACAGAATGCAAGCCATAAAGGTTGAAATAAAGGAGAACGAATATTTAGCTGCCTACGACGCCGTCCTTTTCATATTCAGTGTGCCTACGGTGTATTTGCCAGTTTATTTCGTTTCGCTCAAGGAGGGCCCGCAACCTTTTGCGGTAAAGGCAGGATACTCCAAGTCGAATGGCTTTTCCTTTGAGAGCTCCTACAACGTCACCTTCAAAGATGGTTCCATCGGAGCCAAGATAGGCTGGCAAGAAAAAGGCGACACCCCCGGTAGATATGCTCAATTTGATTTAGAGAAAAATTGGAGTTCTGTGCAACTGAAGTCGAGTTATTACATACGTCAGCCACCTGAAGCAAGCGATCTTTACGAAATTGACACAACGCTCTCTTCGACAGAACCATTTTCTTCGAAACTCAGAGTTTTCTTCGCCAACGACAGAAGCTATTATCAATATCAACTCTCTCCTGTGAAAGAGTTGTCGATACAGTTTTCAAGATCTGATAGTTCGAACAGAGTCTCGTGGATCTTGCCATATGTGGAGCTGAAAAAAACAACGTTAACCTTCGATCCTTTCACTCTTACGATCAACTCTTTCTACCATCGTGCTGCCGTCGATTACACCGAAGGATCACTCTTTGACCACCTTCAAGAGTTCGACACGACTGGGAGATTGAATGCGACTCTATCTGTGAAATTACCAACTGTTTTCAAGAACTTACAGGTTAATTTCTCTGGTTTCTACGAGCTGAACGACTACGAACCTACTAAGAGAACAAATCTGCTGATTGATTCTACACTCCCATTCAAAACAGTCAGAGCAAACCTTGGTCCTCTTGAGTTGGCGGTTGACAATTCAATCGTAGCAGGGCTGTGGTCAGGTTTCGGTGTTGAAGAGATTGGTTATAGGTTCGCGCAGCTTTTCAGTACGAAATTGACTTTCAAACCGTTTGATTTCTTGAGTACTTCAGTTTCCTACTCGAGAGTTGGTGTCATAAAGAACGATCTTTATTCCTCTTTCAGCAATGCTTCTGAAAAGTCAGAGCTTGGTTTCCTGACAAAGTTGAACATACCTACTACTCTTTTTGAGTTTTCGACCGCCTACGATTTGCTCACATCAAAATGGGACGATCTCACGATCAAGAGCAGCAGCGCGTTCAAGATATGGCAGCTTGGAATAGGTTTTTACACAAACACCGTTTACAAGATCGAAGAGAATATATTCGACAGAACAGATTACGACATAGATATATCTTACAGTTCATTGAGACATGTGACTGAGTTCACCTATTATTACAACAAAGAACAGCCTGTTGACATTATTACGAACACTCTGACCATAAAAGGTACTGACTTTTTCTTCATGACCAATCCAAATGTGAGATTTGTCTATAAACTCAGCGCGCAGCCATTCGATCTCTTGTCGATCGAGACAAAAGGATCTTTCTACATCGACAAAACATATCATGAATTTTCAGGTTATTACCTCAAGGGATCTTCAAGATTGAGATTCTCCTACAACCTCTCTGGGTTTGATCCAACGATCGGTTTTTACATAAACATGAACACAGAGACCTTAAAGATCAGTGACCTGAGGATTAGCATAGAGAAAGATCTCCATTGCTGGGGACTTGTCTTCGAGAGTCAGTTTTCAACAGATCCTACTTTCTCGATTGAAAAGCTCAGTTTCAAGTTCTACATAAAGGAGTTCCCAAAGAAAGCCTTTACAGTTGATCCGGTTACTGGTACCTTTGATGCAAATGTCTTTTGATGTTAAAATTCGAACGGAGGTATATGATTTGTCTGATTATCTCGACGAACTCGATGAAGAACAAAGACAAGCTGTTCTGCAATCACAGGGTAGATCTTTGGTCATAGCAGGTCCCGGGTCTGGCAAAACAAGGGTCATCACGTACAAATTACTCCATCTGCTGAGTAGTGGAGTAAAGCCTTCTGAGATCTTGCTCGTGACTTTTACAAAGGCAGCGTCAAATGAGATGATCCAACGCGCTAAACTCCTCACTGGCATGGATCTTGAGGAGCTCACTGCCGGTACCTTTCACCATGTCTGTAATCTGCTGCTCAGAAAATACGCTCCAAGAGTTGGGCTTTCTCCGAATTTCTCAATCTTGGACGAGGAAGACTCAAAGAGTCTTATCAAGCATGTGAGAACTGTTGTTCTCGAAAGAGAAGGTGAAATAGAGCATTTCCCAACTCACAATGTTCTTCAAAAGATCTTCTCTTACTGTGCCAATACTCTGACATCTTTGCGAGAAGCTATTTTGAAGATCAATCCAAACTTCATTAACTATGAACAAGTTATCGAAAAGGTCTACAGCGAGTACACCTTAGAGAAAAGAAATCAAAACTGTGTGGATTATGATGATCTGCTGATCTTTGCAGTTCAGATCCTGCAGCAAAACAGTTCAATACGTGTAAAGGAAGCCTCGAAATACAAATGGATCTTGGTCGATGAATTTCAAGACACCAACATACTACAACTGCAACTCGTTGAGTTGCTCGCGACGGTACATGGGAATCTCTTGGTAGTGGCCGACGATTCGCAGAGTATTTACTCATTCCGCGGTGCAAGGTATGAGAACGTACAGGATTTCATGAAGGTTAAAGGCACAAAGCTTTTCAAGATCCAGACAAACTACAGAAGCGATGAAAGCATAGTTAGAGTGATAAACAAAATTCTGCCAAGAAACTCTGTTCCAAAGACTCTGCGAGCCGTCAAACCAAATGGGAGGAAACCTCTCTTGGTTGAAACAAACGACAAGGAAGAAGAAGCCCGTTTTGTAGCGCGCGAGATACTCAGATTGATCGAAGCAGGATTCGAACCCGGTGAGATAGCCGTGCTGTATCGGAGTCATTCACACTCACTCGATCTTCAATTGGAGCTTTCAAGAAATCAGATCGATTTCAAGATACTCTCTGGCACTCGTTTCACTGAAACGGCACACGTAAAAGACATCCTTGCCTTTCTCAAAGTTCTCTTGAACATTCGCGATAAGATTTCTTGGAGTAGAATAGCAAGGCTTTTCCCCAGAATTGGTGCAAAGACAGCGGCAGCCCTTGCAGAGTTCGCAAGCCAGTCGCCAGCAGACAAAAACCCTGTGCAGATCGTTGAGGATTTTTCCTCAAAGAAAGCCCAGTTTAGAGAACTCGCCGAACTTTTGGCGAAGATCTATGAAAAAGAGACTGTGAGTGAAAAGATAACTGTGATCTTAGAAGATTTTTACAGTCAGTACCTTCAAGATACCTATCCAGACTATCAAGACAGGCAGATGGACATAGAGAGATTGGTACAGATCGCTGAGAGATACAGATCCTTGGAACGTTTTCTTTCAGACTTGACTTTGAGTGAGTCACAGGATGAAGAGCGCAACTTGAAGAACAGAGTTACGCTGACAACGGTACATCAGGCCAAAGGGCTCGAGTGGGATGTAGTTTTCATTTTGAGTGTGAACCCAGGCGATTTTCCAAGCTATTACGCACTTGCTGATGGAAATCTCGACGAAGAAGAGCGAGTCTTCTACGTTGCGATCACTCGCCCAAGAAAGTTATTGTACATTCTCAAACAAAGATTTTCATCGGTTCCGTATATGTTTTGGGCGAATGGAGTGGATTTTGTGAAGAGAATACCGCAGAATCTCGTAGAGCAATTGGACCTGTCCTTCTGAGGAGGAAGCTATGGTTGTACGTTTTGCCGGGAGAAATCTGTTGTATTTCGACGAATTTGAACTCGATCTCTCAGATGGATTGAATGTAATCACAGGTGAAACAGGCGCTGGAAAATCGATTTTACTGAGAGCTTTGCAAGCACTCTTCGGAAGGAAAGTGGATCTACCGGCTGGTGATGGTTCTTATGTAGAAGCTTTGGTTAGTTTGCCACAAGAGAAACTATCACAATTCGATATCGACGAAGACCAGATAGTCATAAGTCTTTCTTTGGGAAAAAGGTGGATCTACAGACTCAATGGAAGAATGATCACCCAAGGAATGGTCGAAGCCATCTTTGAAGATTCAGTACACTTCCACCAGCAGAATTCACAAACAGGTCTGTTGAAACCTAAGAATCAACTCGCCTTTCTCGATGCCTTTCAAAGCGATCAGAACATCGTGCGCGATTATCAAGAGACCTATAAACGACTGAAGGAGCTTGAAAGACTTTTGACGAACTTCGATCTTGAGAAAGCACAGAAACAGTTGGAAGATCTCCAGGCGCAGATCGATTATTTTGAGAAGATAAATCCCTCTAAGGAAGAGGAAGTCCTTTTGAAGGAAAGATATCAGAGAATACTAAAACAGCAGCAGATTGCAGAAATAGTCTCTAAGATCAACTCGATAATGGAAAACGATTCACCAAACGGTTTCTCATCGTTATGGAATGTACTACACAGCGTTGAGAAAATTGCCTCTGTGTTTCCTGCAGGATTCTTGGAGCTTCTCAGAGAAATAGTCGAGAAATCAGATGAATTGAACAGAATGGCGAGATCTGTTCTTCAAGAGATAGAAATTGAGGATGCCAAAGAGATTGAGGACAGAATATGGGCTTACAACGATCTGAAGCGCCGATACGGTCCAGAGATCAAAGATGTCATAGAGTATTTTGAAAACATAAAGCGTAAGACAGGAGAACTCAAGAACAAGCTCAAGGAGTTTTCTCGTGCTGAAGAAGAAATGAACGAACTCAGGACCCGAGCGTTTGATTTGGCCGAAAAGATCCATGAAAACCGTCTTCAAGTAGCAGATCGAGTATCAAGAGAAGTCCAGAAACATCTGAAAGATTTGGCGATGAAGATCGAGTTTTTCGTGAAGATAGATAGACTCCCGGAGTTGACTCCAACCGGAATTGACGAAATCGAGTTCTCGGTGAGCCTTCCAAACGGTGAAATATTGCCTGTTAGAGGTACTCTCTCTGGTGGTGAACTGTCCAGACTTTTGCTCTCCTTAGAACTCATATCTGCATCAAAGTTTTCATCACAGCTTTTGGTTTTTGATGAAGTAGATGCTGGTATCGGTGGTATGGTGGGCAATATTCTTGGAAGAAAACTCAAAGAGGTGTCCGAAAACTTTCAGACGATCGTTGTCACACATCTGCCCCAAATTGCAGTTCATGCCGACAGACATTTTGTCGTGGAAAGGATGAACGACAGAATGACCCTAAGGCATTTGACGGAGGAAGAAAGAAAAGGGGAATTGCTGAGGATGGTTGGCGGAGAAGAAATCTTTGGTAGGTGAGCGCTGTGATACTTTTTGGGACAGGTGGCATAAGAGGCATCATGAAGAAAGGTGAGTTCGATGAAGATTTGATCGTCAAGGCGAGTAAAGCCGTTGCGAGTTGGATGATCAGCGAAGGACTCGAAAGCATCGCGATCGCTTATGACACGAGAAGAAATTCGGCACAGTACGCCTTGCTTGCAGCTGAGACTATCTCAGCTTATGGTATCGAAAGTTATCTGTTCGATAGGCCTGTACCCACACCTGTTCTGTCTTTTGCAATAAGGCAGATGAAGCTGAAAGCAGGGATCGTCATAACTGCGAGCCACAATCCCCCACAGTACAACGGTTTCAAAGTCTACACTCAAGACGGTGTTCAGGCAACTCCGCTTTATACTGATAGGATCTCTTCATTCTTCGATAAACCTCTCTCGCCTTCCACAACTTCAGAGATCCAGATGGTACCAAACACAGTCATCGATCTTTACATCAACTCGTTGGTCGAGCTCGTTAAGCCTTTCACTGCGAATTCAAGAAGATTCACTATAGCCTACTCACCACTTCATGGAACTGGTGCGCAATTCGTACCGATTGTCTTGAGAATACTCGGTTTTGATGTAGTCTGTGTTGAAGAACAAATGGTGCCAGATCCCAATTTCACGAGCGTGACAGTTCCAAATCCGGAAGAAGAGAGTTCTTTTGAGCTCACAAGACACTACATGGACAAATACCAAATACCTTTTGCCATTGCGACAGACCCAGATTGTGATAGAGTTGGATTCATGGTCCACGGCAAAAGACTAACTGGAAATCAGGTTGGTGTCTTGCTCACCGACCTTTTGGGAAAGGAAAGTCCTTCGAACAGTTTTCTCTTCAAGACAATCGTTACAACAGACATGGTCAACGAAATGTGCGAAGAAAGAAACCAAATGATTGTGGAAACACCTACTGGGTTTAAATTCATCGGCGCGGAAATAGAGAAAAGAAGTTTACAACCAAGCTTTCGCTACTTCTTGGCATTTGAAGAAAGCTGCGGTTATCTGACAGGTGATCTGGTTAGGGACAAAGATGGTGTACTCGGATCGGCTTTGATTTCTGCCATGTGCACACACTTTGATCCAGTTGAAAGACTGAACTATCTGTACAAGAGATATGGTTATCATCTCGAGAAATTGATCTCTGTTGAGGTTAAGACTGCTGAGCAGGCAAGACATCTCTACGAAAAGCTGAACAAAATACCTCCAAGCAGAGTAGGGCATTTGTCTGTGAAAAAAGTTTATGATTACTCCTACGATGAAAGGATACCCAACGAGACACTGCTCTTAGAGTTGGAAAATTCAAAGATCTGCATCAGACCTTCTGGCACGGAGCCGAAATTGAAGGTGTACATAAAGGTTGTTGATGAAGATCAGCAAAGTGCAGAGAGAAGGATGGAGGAACTGGAAAGGGGATTGAAAGACCTTGAGAATCTCACTTGAGAATGCTTTGGTTCTCAAAGATGCCTTTTCTGAGCCGGTGTTCTTGAACATTCTGATAGAGGATGGACAGATCTGTCAGATAGACAATCAAAAACGAGAAGATGTAGACCAGAGGTATGAGCTTTCTGGTAAGTTGATCATGCCTGGTTTAATCAACGCACACACTCATGCGCCGATGACCCTAATGCGCGGTATTGCCGAGGACATGCGCTTGCAAGATTGGCTTTTCAAGAAAGTCTTGCCAATAGAGGACAGATTGACCGAAGAAGACACCTATTACGGCACAATGCTCGCTCAGATGGAGATGGCTCGAAAGGGTGTTGTTGCCTACGTTGATATGTATTTCCACTGCGATGCGATAGCACAAGCAGCACTCGACTTTGGTATGAAAGCTCTGATAACGCGAGGTCTAACAGATGCCAAAGGCACTGGTAAAGCCAAGTTGGATCAAAATATCGAATATTACTACAGATGGAACGACAAAGATGGCTTGATAAAGATTGGCTTTGGTCCACACGCCCCGTACAGCTGTTCTGTCCAGTACATAGATCAGATTGCAAAGGTAGCACGCGACCTGAAAGCACCTGTCACGGTACATCTTTATGAATCAAAAGAGGAAAATTATTCTCTTTCGCAGATACTGAACACCACATTATCTGAATGTACAGTTATCTTTGCCCATTGTGTGCATGTAAAACAGCAAGATATAAAGCTGTTGGCAGCAGAAAATTTCTTTGTCGCCCACAATCCGACGAGTAATCTGAAATTGGGAAACGGCATTTCTCCAGTTCAGCGAATGTTAGACCAAGGGGTTCAGGTATGTCTTGGCAGCGATGGAGCTGCGAGCAACAATACCTTAGATATTTTCTATGAAATGAGATTGGCAGCTCTCCTGCAGAAAATGGATGATCCAACAAACCTTTCGTTGAATCAGTGCTTGGCGATGGCAACGATAAACGGTGCTAAGGCAATCGGCTTGACAGCTGGCAGAATTGAGGTAGGTGTAGATGCAGACTTGGTAGTCTTAGACATAGAGAAACCTTGGTATCTGCCGCGTGAGGCTCTCAAGTCGCACTTGGTTCATTCTGCAAGTTCACTGGATGTCTTTGGAACAATGGTGAAGGGTAAGTGGGTCTATTTGGACGGTACTTATCCAACGATCGACCAGTCAGAGGTTCAAAGGAAAGCCATCGAGGTGATGAAAAGATTGATAGGTACAGAAAGCTGAGTCAATATCTCAAAGAAAGATACGGCGTGAAGGTCCATAGACTTGTCATAGATGCTGGCTTCACATGTCCCAATCGCGAGCAAGGAACTGCATGCATATTCTGCGACCCTACAGGTAGTGGCTTTAACACCTTTCACAACCTCCCGATAAGAGAACAAGTGATCAAACAAAGAGAGTGGGCAATGGCAAAGTACAAAGCTCAGAAATTCATCGTGTACTTTCAAGCCTTCAGCAACACATATGCACCTGTTGAGATCTTGAGAGATAGATATGAAGAAGCCCTTGTAGACGAAAGCATTGTTCAGCTTGCAGTCTCGACAAGGCCTGATTGTGTTGCAGAGCCTGTGCTTGAACTGCTCGAAAGTTTTCGCAAAAAGGTTGACGTTTCACTCGAGCTGGGACTTCAAACGACGAATATCGAAACACTGAGAAAAATCAGCAGAGGTCATGGGTTAGCCGAGTTCATCGATGCAGTCTTGAGAGCGAAGAAACACAAACTTGAGATCGTTGTCCATGTCATCGTAGACCTTCCTTGGGATCGAATAGAAGATGTCGTAGAAACTGCTCGAATTCTTTCAGTCCTTGGCGTTGATGGAGTAAAAGTACATTCTCTTTACGTTGTCAAGGGAACAGAACTCGAAAGACTTCTCAAAACAGGACAGATAGAGTTGCTGAGCTTTGATGATTACAAAGAACGCGTCGTCAGGTTCTTGGAAAACCTATCGCCAGAGATCGTAATCCATCGCCTTGCCTCAGATCCTCCTAAGGAGATGACAGCTGTTGGAAACTGGGGCATGTCAAAACTCGAAATAGTCGAACAGATAGAGAAGGAGCTTGCCAACAGAAACACCTTCCAAGGCAAAATGTGGAAAGAATGGCAG
>JBBFME010000077.1:0-9964 GCA_037478695.1 Pseudothermotoga sp. | reverse complement strand
TGACATACTCAACCTCAGAATTAACGGTCTGGAATACCACATCAAACTTACTGCCGGCGAAATACCTTACAACGATCCAAAGTTGATGAAGGTCTTCGAGTACTGGAAACAACTCATCGACAAGGGTTATTTCTTAGCGAATCACGCGGCCTATGAATGGCAAGAAGGCGCAACCTTTTTGTTCCGTGGCCAAGCAGCTATGTATTACATGGGACAATTCATCAAAGATGTTGCTCCTGCGGAAGTCAAAGACGATCTTGACTTTTTCAGATTTCCGATAATCGATTCTTCCGTTGGTCTGTATGAAGAAACACCAATAGATGGTTTCATGATACCCACCAACGCACCAAATAAGAAGGGAGCAATAGTATTTCTAAAATTCATCGCCTCTAAGGAAGCACAGGAGAAATTTGCCAAAGATCTCGGCAGACTCGCGGCAAATGTTCAAGTGACTCCTCCGGACGAACATGCAAACAAAGGTCTTGCAATGATCGTTGCTTCTTCTGGTGTTGCTCAGTTCTACGATAGGGATACCAACCCTGAGATGGCAGAAGTTGGTATGAACGCATTCATAGAGTTCATGCAAAATCCAACGAAGATAAGTTCAATACTCGACAGATTGGAACAAGAAAGAAGAAGAATCTACTCTAAGTAATTCCTTCCTGTGGGCACTTGCCCACAGGATTTATTCTGTGGAGGAAAAACGCATGAATCGAAGCAGACTTACACCTTACTTATTTTTAGCAGCACCGCTCTGTATGTACTCAATCTGGGTCATCTTTCCTATCATTCAGACCTTCGTTGTCAGTTTCATGAAATGGGATGGAATGACCAAAATGAAGTTCATAGGTTTAGAGAATTTCAAGAGACTGATTACAGACAACTACTTTGGTCTATCTCTCATGAACAACATCAAATGGATGGTAGGTTTTGTCGTACTCTCCATACCCATCGGCTTGGCACTCGCCATGTTGATGGATCAAAAGTTTGCAGGCCACAAGATCTACAAGTCATTGGTCTATATGCCGATGGCTTTGTCTTTTGTCGTGATAGGTCAGATCTGGTCTTGGGTACTCGAACCGACTGGTGGCGTCGTCAACACATTCTTCAGATCTATAGGTTTAGAAGAATTCGCGAAACCTTGGTTGAGCGATCCAAAGATAGTAACCTATTCGCTTATAGCAGCAGCCCTCTGGAGGCAGATTCCATATGCGATGGTTTTGTTTCTTGCCGGTCTGAAGAATGTCTCGAAAGAATTGGTCGAGGCAGCAACAGTCGACGGTGCAACCGCAATTCAAAGGTTTTGGTACGTCATCTTACCGGCACTCAGACCTGCTGTAGTCATAGCCACAACTGTGAATATCATCGATTCGCTGAGGGCTTTTGACATAGTTTTTGTCATGACTCGCGGTGGTCCGTTCTACTCTTCAAGTGTGATGGCAAATTACATGTATGTCCAAGCGTTTCACAACTACAGAATGGGATATGGGGCCTCGATAGCCGTTGTGCAATTTGGTATTACCCTTGGTTTCATAATAACTTATCTGCTCAATGTCCTCAAAAAGGAGGAAAGAGAGTGAAGAAGATATCAACGATGATTCTGTTCTATACACTTTGTACCTTAGTGATCATCGTGTGGATGATTCCGCTGATGGTTGCGTTTTTCACTGCTTTCAAAACGATGGACGAAATATTCATGCTCAGAAACTTCTGGTCTCCTCCAAGGGAATGGACGGTGGAAAACTTCAAAACAGCTTGGGTTGAAGGAAGAATGCAGAGATATTTTGTGAACACCTTTGTTGTGACTGCCTCATCTGTAACAGCAACACTCTTTCTATCGAGTTTGAGTGCCTTTGCATTGGCTTGGTACAAGTTTAAAATGAGAAATGTGATTTTGATCATCTTTGTCGCTGGCATGCTTATACCATTTCAGATGCTCTTAATACCAGTGTACAGGTTTTCTGTTGTAACTGGCTTGTACGACTCACTCTTAGGAGTAATACTCTTTCACGTTGCATTTCAAATAGGTTTTTGTACCTTCTTTCTGCGCAATTTCATGGTAACGATACCTACGAGTCTATTCGAAGCAGCTAAGATAGATGGAGCGAATGCGTTTGGTATCTATGCAAAAATCATAATGCCATTGATGAAACCTGCAATAGCTGCATTGTTCATTTTGGAATTCACTTGGATCTGGAACGACTATCTGTGGTCTTTGATATTGCTTCAGAGTGATGCAAAGAAGACCGTGACAATAGGGCTTACGGCACTACAAGGTCAATGGATCTCGAGCTGGAATATCATTGCCGCAGGGGCTCTCTTAGCGGCTGTCATACCGGTTACTGTCTTTCTGATCTTTCAGAAGTATTTCATCGAGGGCTTGACCCTTGGCAGTGTCAAGGGATAGAATATCTTCTAAAAGCTCCGATCTCATTCAAAAGGAGGCTTTGTGTTTTGAAGAAATTCATTACGATCAAAGACATTGCGCTCAGAGCAGGTGTGTCGATAAACACCGTCTCAAGGGCACTGAACAACAAACCAGACATAAGTCCTCAGACTAAACAGAAAGTACTACAAGCAGCGAAAGAACTTGGCTATATAAGAGACTTGAACGCACTCTCACTCAAGAATAAGAGCACGAAAACCATTGGAGTTGTCTTTGAAGATAGTTCCAACCCTTTTTATGCAGAAGTGTTTAAGGGTATAGAGTACAGTGCGAGAAAATACGATTATCAAATAATTCTTATGAACACAGAACGTGATTACATCAACGAAATAGAAGCTGTGAAAACCCTAATAGAGAAAAGAGTTGACGGAATCATAATCTCTCCAACTCAGTTCGACGACAAAGACATAGAATATCTCACGACTCTGAATTATCCTTTCGTCATCCTTGGTGTCCACTTTGAAAATTCTCAACTCGACGAAGTCTATTCTGATGATTTCAGTGGTGGTTATATCGCCACGAAGTATCTCTTAGAAAAAGGCAAGCGTAAGATTTTGATGATCAACGGCTATATGTACAAATCAGTTGCCAAAATGCGCTATCTCGGTTATGTCAAAGCATTAGAAGAGTATGGTTTGCAACCATACCATATGGTTGAGATAGAGGAAGGCTATGAATCTTCTTTCAACAAAATTCTTGAGCTGAAGAATCTCGACTATGATGCCATCTTTTGTTTCAACGATGTATTTGCAATCGCTGCCTTGAAAGCTTTGAGGATGTTAAAAAAGAAAGTACCTGAGGATGTATCAATCGTCGGTTATGACGATATCTCTTATGCATCTTTTGTACACCCAACCCTCACCACCGTCAGAATTGACAAGTTCAAAGAAGGTAGTATCGCCTTTGAGCTACTTCAAGAGAAATTGAACCAACTGAGAAATAAGCCAAGACAAGTCGTGTTGAATGTCGAGCTCGTGCCAAGAGAAAGTGCTTAGTGCTTTGAATAATGGTCTTTCATTTCTTTGTTGAATGGCAACTCCATGATAGCCATCAGCACTTCCTTGACTTGTCGATAAGATTTCGTTCTTGGATCTCTTATGAGAATCTCTTCTAAGATGCTCATATCACCTGTCTTGAAGGCCTCAAGAGCCCATTTCATTTTCAGGATTCTTGGCAGCAGGTACATCTTCTTGATCCTCATCGTTAGATCTGGTTCTATATTCTCTGGATGAATACCGTCCTTGTCTACGATCACTGGTACTTCCACGACAACATCGTCTTCAATTCCTTTGATTGTTCCACGATTTTCTATATTCAACACCAAGCGCACTTTTTTGTTGTTGACTATGGCATTTATAAAAGGAATATGCTGTTCTTTACTCTCGCCGTTTTTTGTGAAAACAGTTGGCATGATCTGTGTGAGAGTCATCGAAGGATCTTCACGCAACTGCCGAGCAACTTTGAGTAGATCCTTTCTTGTTTGTCTTAGCTGCTCGTAGAATTTGGGCCTTTCGATCTCGTTGTCTATGCCCCCAAATCTTCCATACCATCTCTTTTTCGTTTCGAGATTAAAATGGTATTTCCAAGTACCACATCTGACAGTATCCCCTATTGGCAACATACCGTAAAATCTGTACATGTCTATCGCGGCTGGGGATAGATCTACATCCCAAGGATCTTCTGGCTGCCAGTTCTGTGCTTCTTTCTCGATCCATTTTTCAAGTATTTCATAACCGTCTTTGCCATCAAACTCAAATTTGTTCAGCCATATTGCGTGGTTCACTCCAGCCACTTGCCATTTGATTTGGTTAGAATCTAAACCTATTCTTCTTGCTAATTTGAAAATATGTGCATAACCATGACACAGTCCCACGACCTTCACTTTGGTGAGCTCTTTTATCAACTGTGTGATCTCAAAGACAGGATTCGCTGTCTGTAATAACCATGCATCTGGGCATATACTTTCGACGGCCTTTGCTATTTCCAAACTCATCTTCAGGTGATTGTAATTGGTCAGAGTGTAATAATCAGAAACCATGTTGAACTCTTGGCTGTCTATGCCTCTGTAGTAACCGTGTTTCTCACCCACCTCTCTCATGATTTCATATTGCACATAACCATCTTCGTGTCCTTCTGATCTTGCAAGTGCTGTGTTGATGACAAAATCAGCCTTTTCCAATGCCTTTTCCAAATTAGTCGTACTCTCGATCTGGAACTTTCTTACAAGCTCTTCTGTGTATTTCTCGACGAGTAAATGTGTTGCATCGAGTCTTTCTTTGTCTATGTCCATAAGCGATATCACAACATCGTTCAGTTCTTCGGTGTGAGCAAGATCACCGATCAATTTTATCGTGTACCTAACGCTGCCAGCACCGATAAAGGCTATCTTCACAGTTTTTGACATATCTGTACTATCCTCCCTGTATCTGCTGACTCCCTTGCTTTCAAAGCAATCTCCGTCGCCAATATACTGTCTTTTGGCGTTACCATGCAAGATCCTGTTCCTTTTATCTGAGATAGGAATTCATGAAATATCTGTTTTTCAGGTACCAATGGCACCTCTCTTTCACCTCTTTCGTCTAATACGATCACCTTGCCTTTGATCAGTTCGAGAATTCCCTTTGTCCCGACTATTCGCACTCTATCGTCATCATGAGTCGATGCTTGCTCTGGCCTTAAATAATCAATACTCAGCGAAGCAAAGATCTCTTCTTCGAGTACAAAATGACAAAGGGCAGTCACCTCGAGTTCCCCGTGATCTCTGTTGTGATTCTTCGAGTGTGTCGCGTAAACACTCAGAAATCTTGAACCTGTGAACCAATTAATCCAATCTATGGCATGGATTCCAACCCAAGGTATAGTTCCACCATAGGTATCTCTTTTTGTATAAAACTCTTGTCTCCTGCCGAGTTTGTAAGATTTCTGTGTATTCACAAGCCTTATCTTGCCAATTTCATTGGAGTCTATCAGAGTCTTTGCTGTGAGAAAGTGTGCCTTATATCTCAATCCAAACATCGCGGTGAAGAAGACGTCTTTCTTAATTTCTTCATGGAGATTCTTGATTTTCTCCAAATCAGTGAGTGAAGTTGCTATTGGTTTTTCAACAAAAGTGTGGATCTTTCTTCGAAGTGTCTCGAGCAAGATCTTGGAGTTTAAGCCAAAAAGACTGTTCACGACAACTACATCTGGTCTTTCTGCATCGAGCATCTTTTCGTATCGTTCATACTCTTTAACTCGTATATTCAATTGGCTCAAAGCCTTTTTCAGTGGCGTCATATCTTCATCAGAAGAGCCGGGTGCGATTGCAACGATCTTCGCATCTTCATGAAGTCCTTTGAGAACATAGTGATAATGCCCAGATGAACCTACTATGCAGATCTTCATAGAAACTCACCCTTGAAGATCACCAAATCGAATCACTTTACCTGCTTGTGCCCAAGAAAGACCAAGTTCTGAGAAGAGTTTGTTGCTTTCAAAAGCATTCTTCATCAGGTCCGTTATCCCCTTTACATGAACAAGTGTCTGATCTGTCTCTATCATCTCTCTTGGAAAATCGATGATCGTGGAAGATTCATGCGAAGCATTTATGACCATTGTGTGTGACAGTGCAGATTCCAAAGAACAACTCATCGTCTCTTTACCCTTTACCAATTCTATTGTCTTCCAAAGTTTTCTCATACTACCATGATCCACAAAACCATAAAGATCAGTTTTCCCATCTTTGTAGAACGCAACAATTTTGCTGTCAACCGGATTTGAACCATCGAAAACAACCTTTGCTCTCTCAAACTCATAGACGAAATACGGTCCGATTCTCTCTTCACAAGCATGAGTTGCGTAAAAAAGTATCTCTACATCTTTCGACAATACCCTCATGCAACAGGTATCAAAACTCTCAATATCATTTGCTCTGTAAAGTTCTGCTTGTACCATTTGAGGAAATGCTGTTTGCAACAAGTCATCTCCAAGTACAAAGAGCATACCGTGTAGAAAATGAGCAGTGGCGTTGTTTGCAACGCTGTCGAGCACCCATCTGTCATTCAATTTTAGTCGTCCAGCCCACTGTGATCTCGCAAAATAAGCGTTATCTCTTGGCCAAAGTACCATGGTTTTAAGACGTAAAGGTCTTCCTAAGTTACCGCTTATTATGTCTTCCTTCAGTTTCAAGAAAACAGGATCATAAACCCACTGAAAGCCAACAGATACATGCCTTCTGAAGCGATCTCTGTATTCGATCATTCTCCTAACTTCATCAATGGTGGCTGCTGCAGGTTTTTCACACAGAACATGACTACCTTGCTCCAACGCTAAACAGGTTTGTTCACAATGAAAATGGATAGGAGAAGATATCACCGCGAGATCTGCTCTGTGATGCGTATAGAATTCGTCGAGATCTTCGAAAATTGGAACCTTCATCTCGATCAGAGCATCGTAGAACTTACTGCTCTTCGGCTGAGGATCAACTGTTCCCACGATCTGAGCACCGTGATCCTTTCCTTCTTTCAGAAGGTATTCGACGTATTTTGCCCCATAGCCACCTATGCCTACCAGAAGAATTGAGATATACTTGCCCACCATCTTCGTCCTTTCTCAGTATTTCAATCCACCAGCCATGATGCCTCTCATGAAGAATCTTTGGAAGAGTAAAAAGATGACCAATGTTGGAATTATGGTCAAAGTGGAAAAGGCGAGGATAGTGTTCCAAGGAACACCACCGTATTCACCCTGAATTACCGCTAACGCGAGCTGCAATGTGTAAAGACTTCTTCTGTTAACAACGAGTAGTGGGAGCACAAAATCATTCCATCTCCACGTGAAAGAGAATATGGCAAGTGCAGCGACCAAGGGTTGTGAAAGGGGCATGACGATCTTCCAAAAAATCTGCCATTCATTGGCTCCATCGATCTTAGCACTTTCGAGCATTTCATCCGGAATATCCCTCATATACTGTATCGCCGTGAACATACCCGTTGGTGTATAAACAGCCGGTAAAATGAGTCCCCACAGATTGTTGATCAAGCCAAGTCTTCTTATTATTACAAACAGAGGCACCATTATCACCTGAGCGCTGACAAACAGAGTCATCACAACTAATCTGTTAAGAGCAAACCTGCCAAGAAAGGTTCCCTTTGCCAGACCATACCCCGCCATGACACATATCAAAGTCGTGATAACTGTAGCAACTATCGACACGAAAAGTGTGTTTCGAAGGTATGTTAAGAGATCTTGGTTTTTGATCGCTTCTTGATAACCTTGAAGTGTAGGTGATTTCGGGAAAACAGTGGGAGGATAACTGTACACCTCTTGCAGGCTTTTGAAAGAAGAAGCTATCGAATAATAAACGGGCAACATGAAAAAAACGAGTGCAACAATGAGAAAAACCCATTTAATGATCTTCGCCATCAAGTGCCCTCCTCGATCATTTTGCCTCACGTACCCTAAGTGTGAAGGTTGCAATCACAAAGGAAATGAGTAGAAAGACAACCGACATCGCATAAGCGTACCCGATTCTGAACTGTGTAAAGGCACTGTTGTATATGTAGAGTGGAGTGACCATCGTTGCATATCCAGGTCCTCCGCCAGTTAACACGTAGATACCAGCGAAATCTCTAAAAACATGGGCTATAGCAGTCGTAAGAACGAGTAAATTTGTGTTTTTCAAAAGTGGAAATGTCACGTACCAAAAAACCTGCCATCTATTTGCTCCATCGATCTTTGCCGCTTCTTGATATTCTTCTGATATATTTTGAAGGCCTGTGATGAACATCATCATTAGAAGACCAGTCATTGACCAAGTTCTGAGAATAGCCACAGAGAAAAGAGCTGGTACAGGTTTCAGCAACCAACCTATAGGACTCATTCCCCAAGATTTCAAAATGTGGTTGAACAACCCAAGATCATAAGACAAAAGCCACTTCCACATAGTAGTTCCTGCTACAGCAGGCATCATGTACGGCCAATAAAAAAATGCCCTGAGTATTTTTGATGATCTTGTCTCCCTGTGAAGGGCAAGGGCGAGAGCTAACGGAACGAAAAAGGTCATCGGGACCGTCAAGATGAGCAACTGTATGGAAACCCATACGGAGTTCCAAAACCATTTGTCGCTCATCATCAGTTTGAAATTGTTCCAGCCAACGAACTTAGGGGGTGTGAGTAGATTCCAGCTGTAGAAACTCATCGCAAAGATGCTGATAATGGGAACTAAGACAAAGATCAAAAGGAAAACAAGCGCTGGCAGTACAAAAATGAATCTGCTTTTTACAAGACTCTTCAAACTGATCCTCCTCCGTTACTAAATAAGGGGGCTGTCAGACAGCCCCCGAGTTCATTTCTTGCTGCCGAGTTCTGACAATAACCTGTCGTACTCCTTTCTCAAATTCTTTATCATGTCATCAACACTGATCTGACCAGCAATAGCTGCAGAGGCTTGGTTTTGAATTGCTGTCTGCATGTTAGAGTAAAGCGTTGAATTCCTGATAGTTACAACCCACTCAGGTGTAACTTCCGCGAGTCTTCCGCAAACAGCTTGAACCAGATCCATTATCGGATTCTCATACTTCACCACGTGCTCTTTGTAAGCAGACATGTGATAAGTCTTCTGCAGGTAGATATCATAGCCAAGACCTTTCCATCCAAGCCAAAGCGCAAACTTTGCTGCAGCCTCTTCTCTGTCCTTTTTACCCGTCTTGAAGGCACCGAAAAACCTTCCACCTTCTAAGCTCAACCATTCTGCATCTTTGGGCAAATAAGCGGGGGCGAAGTTCTTACCAGCCTTCAGAAGATCGAGTGTGCTCCAGCTTCCAGCCCATAGTACTGCGGTCAACCCACCAGTGAAAGCCATGTTGGGGTCTTGGTTGGATATCCACTCGGCTGGAACCATGAGATTTTGTTTAAAGAGATCGACGAATTCTAAGAGCATCTGCTTTGCTTTTGGATCTTTGTCGAGTGTGAAGTCCAGATTCTCATCAAGAATCTTTACCCCTCTAATACCGAGATAGTTGAACAATCTTTCTGCAGTGCGCTGCATCGACATGGCATAGGGAATATTGTTGGCTTGTTTGACCTTTTTGAGGACATCGATGAATTCATCCCACGTCCATGGATCAGCTCTGCCACCGAATGGTGGGTAAGGGATGCCGGCTTTCTTGAAATAATCAACGTTCACCCACAGACACTGCATCGTGAAATGCAACGGAACATATCTCACCGCACCGTTCTCGGTAACACGCACTCGCACGACATCGTACATGGTGTTTTTAAATTGCTCTGGGGTTATTCCGAGGTATTTCTGCACATACTGTGTGAGATCGATCATGTACTGCATATAACCAGGGGCGTACGGGTAGGTTATCGTTACAAGATCGGGAAGATCGCCACTCATGATACCGAGCCTGACTTTTTGTTCATACTGAGCATATGGCACATCTACAAGTTCGAAATCGACATCAGGATTTTGTTTCTTGTACTCAGTTATTGCCGCCTGGATACCTTCTCTTTCTGTGCCTCCTCCACACCAAA
>JBBFME010000076.1:0-10008 GCA_037478695.1 Pseudothermotoga sp. | reverse complement strand
CCTTCTCTGATGACTATGAAGACAGCTTCTTTGATCTCTTTCAAATCCGCAGAGTGGTATTTTTCAGCCATCATCGATAGATTCGCTTCGTTGTCTGCAAGGACAGGCACATCGACGTTTAGAAGATCGCCAACTGAAACATCTTGCCAGTGGAGATTTGGGGCTAAAAAGATCTTGTTTTTCGTCATATCGACCATACCGGGCACAGATAGAGAGATTCTGGTTATGCTGTACTCTTTTTTCAATCTCAGGTATATCTCCTCGACCTTCGCAAAGAAATCTTCAGGTTGTTTGGGTGTTTCAAAAGAGCCGCCCAGATCAACTGTACCATCAAAAAAACCCAAACCAAAGGTGGTGACATTCACTCCCAAATCGAAAACAAGGCTTATACAAGCGCTCTTGTTCAAGTCCAGCAATGTTCGTCTTCGACCTGGTGAATTTTTGCCAATCGTGCCTTTCTCTTTTATATACCCCTCGTCGATCAATTCTTTTGTCAATCTGGTGACACTGCTGGGTGTGAGATCAGTGATTTCGGAGATCTCGGCACGTGAAATCGGATGGTTGTTGTGTATCAATTTGAGTATATTCTGTTTGTTCAAAACCTTTATCCGAGGTGAGTTGTATTTCAAAGCTTTCTCCCTCCTCTTGTCATTCAGTGGTTATCTTGTTCAAGAATTTCAACCTTTCAACGACGTGATGAGAACCACCACCTTCGTGTCCATTGTACGGGTATACTTTGATCTCCTTGTCTGCAGCGTAGTAGTTGTAAGCGGCAAAGACAGTAGAAGGCGGGCAGATATCGTCCATCAGGGCTACCGAGAAAAGAGCAGGAGATCTTGCACGAACTGCAAAGTTCACGCCATCGAAATATGAAAGAGTTTTGAATACCACATCAATCTTATCTGGGTGGACCTTGCAATATCTACTTATCTCTGCATACGGCATAGAATCTGTTATTTGAATTGCTCTTTTGTAATGGCACAGAAATGGAACGTCACACAACAGAGCCTTGACCTTAGGAGACAAAGCGCTCACAGCTAAAGCAATTCCACCACCTTGGCTCGCACCAGCTACTATTACTCTTTGTGGGTCTATTTGTTCAAAGTGAGTGACTGTTTCAACCGCCATGAATGCATCCATAAAGACTCTTTTGTAATAATAGGTCTCTGGACTCAGTATTCCCTTTGTCATGAAACCTGGGTACTGGGGATCGGAAGGACAATCTTCATAATCTGGTGTGTCTCCCTTGAGCCAGTTACTGCCTTGTCCTCTTGTATCCATTACGAAGTGTGCATAGCCTGCTGAACTGTACAACAACCAGTCGTGAGGGAATCCTCTTCCACCTCCATAGCCAATGAATTCGACCACACAAGGCAATTTTTCTTTTGTGAATTTAGGCAAGATCAACCAGGCTTTTATTTCTTGCCCTTTGTAACCGGAAAAAGTCACATCAAAGATTTCGACATTCCTCAGATAGAGATCCACCTGTTTGACAACAGGTGGACTGAAGTGTCTCATTGTCTCTGAGATTGTTCGATCCCAGAAGCTGTCGAAATCTGTTTCCTCATACCTTTGAGGCAAATACTCCTTCAATTCCTCCAAAGGCATGTCGAGAAATGCCATCATATTACCTCCACATCTGAGAAGAATTTTCTGGTGGTGCTAAGTTCTCTTGTCTTCCCAGTGATTTCAAATTCTCCGATACACTTTATGTCGCAAGAAGAATTCCCGACCATAACTTTGAATTTCCCTGGTTCGACAACCAGTTTCATATCTCTGTTGTAATATGCGAGTATATCGGTGTGAACTGTGAAAATGACAGTTTTGGTTTCCGATGGTTCAAGCGTGACTCTCTTAAATCCCTTCAATTCCTTTACAGGACGTGTGACGGACGCATGTTCTCTTGTCAAGTAGAGCTGAACGACTTCGTCTCCTTCTATCTTTCCTGTGTTCTTGACATCCACTTTTATTCTCACTTGCCCTGCTACGGGAATTTGTTGAGGCTCTATTGTCAGATTTGAGAATTCAAATGTCGTGTATGAAAGACCGTGGCCAAAACAGAAGAGAGGTTCGACCTGCTCGTCCACGTAATCTTTATGCCAGTGAGATCTGCCACCAGATGGTTTCACATCGTGATAAACTGGAATTTGTCCAGCACTCCTTGGAAAGGTTATGGGCAACTTTCCGCCCGGATTTGTCTTACCGAACAAGACATCGACCAAAGCCCTTCCACCTGCCTCGCCAGGTAACCATACTTCAACTATTGCGTTCACCTTATCTATCAGATTTTTCAACGAATAGGGTCTTCCACTCACCAAAACCAACACAACAGGTTTGCCAACCTTTGCAACTTCGAGAACGAGTTCTTCTTGAACGCCTGGCAATTTCAAGTTGGCATGATCTCTCGATTCACCACTTGTACAGTCTTTGGTCAAACCAGATCTGTCACCGACTACTACCACAGCAACATCTGCACTGTTTACAGCTTTCAGTGCATCGGAAAAACCTTCAGTTGAATTGCTCGTCACATCGCACCCAAAAGCGTGTATGAAAGATACCTTTTCTTCCTTAACGGCATCGACTATGCTTGGTATTTTATTGATGTTCTCAGCAACGCTTCTTTCCACATCCTTCAGATTGAACTTTGGTGCGTTGAAGGTTGTCTGATTGACGTTATCGAGCATCACTCTTATGTGAGAAAGATATGAATAATCACCCAGAAGATTTCTCACATCAGACGCATTTGGACCTATGAGAGCTACTTTGATATCTTTTTTCAAAGGTAGAATACCATCGTTCTTGAGTAAGACAATAGACTTTCTTGCCACTTCTGTGGCAAGGGTGTAATGTTTTTTCAAATCTACCTTTTCAGTTTCAACGTATGGTTTGTCAAAAATTCCGAGCAAGAATTTCATACGGAGTACTCTACTAACAGCTTCATTCAAAATGCTCTCTGATATCAGTCCTTGTTCTACAAGCTTCTTGATAGTTTTATAACAATCCATTCTTGGCAGTTCAACATCGATGCCAGCTTGCAAGGCATATTCTGCCGCTTGTTCTTTGTCTCTCGCCAATTTGTGATATTCTCTGAGCATATCGATGGCAAAATAGTCAGAGACTACTATTCCGTTGAAGCCCCATTCCTTTCTCAGGATCTCAGTCAATAACTGCGTTGAAGCGGCACAAGGAATACCGTCTATTTCGCTGTATGAATTCATTATCGACAGAAGGCCAGCTTCCTTCACAGCAGCTTCAAATGGAAGCATGAATACTTCTCTCAATTCTCTTGGGGGGATATTGCTCGGTGCCCAGTTTTTCCCACCTTCTGCATTGCCATAACCTACAAAGTGTTTTCCTGTAGCGATTATGCCTTCCCTGATATCTTCACCTTGAAGTCCTTTGATGTATGAACTGCCCATTTTGGCAACCAAATAGGCGGATTCTCCAAAACTTTCTTCTGTTCTTCCCCATCTTGGGTCTCTCACCACATCGAGTACTGGTGCGAGTCCTTGATGTATCCCTATCTGCCTCATATCCTCGCGGATAGTGCTCGCCATCCTTTCGATTAGCTCAGGGTCCCAAGTACTTGCCATCGCTATCGGTTGCGGGAAATTCGTTGCTCCTAATCCCATGTAACCGCTCAGACATTCTTCGTGCATGATAGCAGGTATTGCAAGTCTTGTTTCTTCAATAAGATACTTCTGTATCTGGTTGACGAATTCAGCCACTTGTTTGGCTGGAAAATTGGTAGAACCACCTGGTCTTGTGATCTGCCCTATGCCGTTTTTCAACAAGATCTCTGCTTTTTCACGGGAAAGATTCCCATTTTCATCGACCAGTTCATAACTCCAAATTGACCCGAGTTGGGCTATCTTCTCGTCCAAGTTCATTCTTGATAGAAGATCTTTCACTCTAAGTTCAACAGGTGCATTGGGGTCTTTGTACAATTCAGCTGTCATTTTGATTCACTCCTTTCTGGCTGTATAAGAAACATTTTACCAACGTTCCATCCACGTTGTAATAATCAGGTGGTTGATCTTTGCATATCTTCATCGCGTAGGGACATCTGCCTGCAAATCTACAACCTGTTTTTCTGTATTCCTCCTCTTCGGACTCAGCTATTATAACCGTGTTAGTCCACTTCTTCTTTGGATCAGCCTCGGGCACCGATTCTCTCAGCAATTTGGTGTATGGATGTTTCGGATCTAAAAGCACTTTTTCGGTTGTTCCGATTTCGATCAAGTTGCCGCGAAACATAACGGCTATTCTATCACTCACGTAATAAGCTGTTGTCAAGTCGTGGGTGATGTACAGAACGCTCAAACCAAATTTATCCCTCAGTTCCTTGAACAGATTCACTATTGACATTCTCAACGAAGCATCAACCATCGAAACTGGTTCATCAGCGATCAACAAAGATGGATTGGTCAACAACGATCGTGCAATTGAGATTCTTTGGAGTTGTCCTCCAGAGAATTCGCTTGGGTACCTTTCTGTGAATTCATCGAAATCGACTCCCACTGCATCCAATTTTTCTCTGATTACGCGGTCTGCTTGCTTGCGATCCCTCGCAATATCGAAATTGTAAAGGGTTTCGTAGAAATAATTATCAACCTTTCTGAGAGGGTTAAATGTAGAGAAGGGATTTTGGAAAACGGCTTGTATTTCTTTCAATAGGTTCCTCTTTTCTTGTTTACTGTGTTTGTCAATAGCTTTTCCTTTATAACTCACTGTGCCAGAGGTAGGTTCTTCAAGTCCAAGGATGATCTTCGCCAAGGTGGTTTTGCCACATCCACTCTCGCCAGCCAAGGTTAGTATCTCCGATTGATTTATACCGAGAGAAACATTGTCGACGGCTGTTATCCTTATTCTTGAAAAGATACTTCCGACGGAAAAGATTTTTGTGAGATTTTCTACTTCAACGAGTTTTTGCATTTGTTGTTCCCTCCATCAACCAACATGCGGCCTTATGATCCTTGGAGTATTCTTTCAGCACCGGCAGTGATTGTTTGCAAATATCCATACTATATGGGCATCTGGGATGAAAACTGCAACCGGATGGAATATTGTAGAGTGAAGGTGGACTACCTGGTGCACTTTCTCTCTTGGCTCTGTCGCCGAATTTTGGCAAGGAGTTGATGAGATATCTTGTGTATGGATGCATGGGACTTTCGAAAATTTCAACTGTACTACCCTCTTCTACAATTTTCCCGGCGTACATGATGGCCAGTTGATCGGTTACATTCGCGTGTATACCCATATCATGGGTTACTATGATCAAGGTATTCTCGTGCCGCCTTTGAATCTCTTTTAAAAGCTGAATGACACCTCTCTGAGTGACGACATCTAAAGCTGTGGTAGGTTCATCGGCGATTATCACAGCCGGGTTAAGCAAGGTTGCTAATGCTATGGTGACTCTTTGTCTCATACCACCTGATAGTTGGTGAGGGTAGGCTTCAAGGATTTTTAATGGGAGCCCAAGTTCTTTCATATGTTGTTTTGCCATTTCATAAAGCTCAGCTCTGTTTTTTCCTTTGACATGGCTGTTCAAGAAATCTCTGAAAGTCTCTTTGATCTTAGTCACTGGGTTGAGAACACTCATAGAGCCCTGCGGAACATACGAAATGAATGACCATTTGAGTTTTCTCTTCTCTTCATCATCGATTGAGTAAATATCCATCTCCCTGTTGTTGTGGTAGAGTACCTTTCCACCAACCAATTTCAGTGGAGGTTCTATCATTGCAAACAGAGCTTTCAACAAAGTCGTTTTGCCACAACCACTTTCGCCTGCTATGCCGTAGACAAGACCTTTTTGTACGTCTAAATTTACATCATCCACCGCTTTGACGATTCTCTGCTTGCCGTATATGTCCAGAATGTAATATGCCTTAAGTTCATGCGCACTGATTACCGTACTCATTTGAACACCTCATTTTCGACCTATTCTTTGGATTCTCATGCGTGGGTCTAAGTACTCGCTTATACTAACTGACATCAAGTAGAGGGCTATGAAAAGCGTGATAGCGGTTACGACAGGGGTGAGTATCCACCACCAGTAACCGAGTAACATCGCCTGATAGTTGATCGACCACTGTAGCATTGTGCCTATAGTAGGTATTTCAAGGTTTGAAACACCTAAGATTGCGAGGACCATCTCCATACCTATTGCCCAAGACATGTTACCAATGAAGGTGGCAAAGATGAGTGGTGTGACGAAGGGCATGTATTCCTTGAAAACGATGGAAAAGGTTTTTGACCCAGACAAGATAGCAGTATATGTGAAATCTCTTTCCCTAAGACTTAGTACTTGAGATCTGATTACTCTTGCATCCCAAGCCCAACCAAAGACACCAAGCAATAAGCCAAGGGTCGTAAGTGTCATTCGTGCCCTCATCATAGTTGCAAAGAGGATTATTATCAACAGCAGTGGTATTATCAAGAAAGAATCACTCAGGAACATCAAAATTTTGTCTGTTTTTCCTCCTTTGTAACCTGCCGTCATACCTATTATGATCGCGATGATCCTTGAGATGAAGCCAGCCAATAACGACACAGTTAGAGAATTTCTGACAGCGAAGGTTAGTATCCAGAAAACATCTTGACCCATTGAAGTGGTACCAAGGATGTGAGGCCATTTCGGTGGCAAATCTCTTGGAACCAAATTCCATCTGTACGGATTGTAAGGCGAAAAGAACGATAACACAGTTAGAAGAGCAAGGATCAACGCAATTGCAAAGGCAAATCTGAAACGTAAGTCGCGTAGTAAATCCTTTAGCACGTTCATTCTCTTAACACCTCACCTGTATCTCACTCTTGGGTCGAACAACGGGTAGAGAAGATCAATCAGCAGGATGCTCGTGGTTATGACGAAGATTGACATCACAGTTATACCCATGAGGAGATTGTAATCGCCGGTGAAGATGGCGTTGTAAAGAAGTGTTCCAAGCCCTGGGTAAGAAAACACTATTTCAGTGATGAGAGATCCACTGAATATCTGTCCAAGGGAAAGTGCAAGTCCAGTTATCTGTGGTAACATAGCATTTTTGATTATGTACTTGCTAATTATTCTCCTCTGAGTAACTCCGCCCACTTTGGCGTAGTTTACGAAATCTTCTGATTTCACGGTCTGTACGACCAATTTCATGGCTTGAAACCATACGAAAAATCCTATTGATATCAGTGACAGGGCTGGCAGAAAAGCGTATTTCATGAGAATCAAGATTCCTCGTAGGCTGAATTCGATTTTACTGCCTATCAAGTATCCACCACCCAAAGGGAAGATGGGGAAAATATACGCGAACAACAACAGTAAGCTTAGTGCGAGTACGTAATATGGCATAGGTCTTATGATCATCGCAATGATGTCAACGACCTTGACCCAGTATTTGTTAGAGAAATAAGCAGCGAGTGCACCTAATATATTACCAAGTACCCAGGAGATAATCGTGGTTGTCAGCAACAAACCAATAGTCCAAGGAAGAGATTGTCTTATGAGTGCCATAACCGGTACTGGGAACTGATAATACGATGGGCCGAAATCACCGCTGAGAAAACGACGCCAGAATGCCAGATATTGTTCCCAGAGGGTTCCCTTTAGTCCATACAGTTCCTTCAGGGTTTCTATCATTCTGTTCATCGTTTTCGGATCAAGGTATGTGCCTCTTGATGAGATTTGACCAATCAACTGTTGAATTGGATCTATTGGGAGAAGTCTTGGAATTATGAAAACCATGGTTATCCCAACGAAGATCACCAGAAAGTACAAGGAAATTCTTGGTAGAAAATATCTCTTCAAGAAATTCAAGACTTCAATCCTCCTTTAGTCATTTAGATGCCGGGGTGTGCTTTCACACCCCGGCGGTGGTATGCCTCATTTTCTACCAGTTGGTTTCAAGAACGGCAACATGTACTTGAAGTTTGGCCAGTGATGGTATGGCTGAGTGTACATGTTCTCCGCACCAGGATAGTTGGTCCAATAATACTCATCCCAAGCTACTACTCCTGGGTAGTTAAAGGTTGGTATCCCAGGCATTCCTTGTACCAACAACTTGAGACCTTCAACACCGAGCTCGATTATCTTCTCTGTGTCATTCCAATCAGTTTCTCTGAGTTTGGCTATGATCTTGTCCATCTCTGGATTCGTCCATCTTCCATAGTTCCCCCATGGTGCATTTTCACCAACTGGAACGAGATATTCGGAATTGAATGGATCCAAAACTCTGAACAAGTCAGCATGACCACCCCACGGCTCTGCTGCGGGCCAATCTGTTGTTATTTCAAATTCTCCCCTTTGCCCAAGCGTTGCAAGTGCATCTGATGTTACTACGTTCACATCTATGCCGAACTTTTTCCACGCTTGAGAGACGGCGAAACCGTTTCTGTAACTTGGATGTGCTGGGTTTGTTGTCGTCAGTATTGTGATTGTCCATGGACGACCATCTGGTAACAACCACTTGCCAGATTTGTCTCTCTTGAAGCCGTTCTTTATCAAGAGTTTCTCTGCCACATCTGGAGCGTATTTATACCAACCAGGACCAAAGACTTTTTTAATGGTTTCTTCATCAGTAGGCACTGTATATCCTCTGCTTTTTACGTAGTCTGCCAACCTTTTTCCAGCTGTGGGGTCGTATGGTTTGAACTTCTCACCGTTGCCAAGGTCGATTTCGAATTCTCTTAACCATTTGTCAAGTTTTGTGTAGTACCAATCGTAGTAAGCAGAGGTCAATGGTATGTGTATTGGACTGAGTGTCACACCGCCGTCGAATGCATTGGCTGCATACTCAACTATGTCGATTGCTAGTACCAGAGCCCACCTAACCTCAGGATTGTCGAAAGGCGCTCTGATGTTGTTGAACATCAAACCTGTGACACATGGATCGATATTGACTGCCCATGGGAACTCTCTTCTCCAAGCTCTTGCGGTATTGACTCTTTGCAATACTGCCCTCAAGGCTTCCATCGTCAGGTCGGCAGCATCCAACTCATGCTGAGCCATTGCCAAGACCTGTTTTTCCGCTGTGCCGAAGGTCTGAATGAGTACAAATCTTGGGACTGGCTTGCCGTAGAGCATTCCTGTTGGAGTTCTGTCCCAGTCCTCTCTTCTTTCCCAGAGTGTCCAGTATCCACCTGGATCGTAATCCTTCAAAACATAAGGACCAGTACCAACAGGTGGGTTGAACTCAAAGGTCATTGGATCTTGAACTTTCTCAAAAACGTGTTTTGGCATGATTCTGAGAGCGCCCCATCTGTCGAGTAGGTAGGTGTGGAATCTGGAGTTGGGAGCTTCGAGTTTCAAAACAACTGTGTAATCGTCGATTTTCTCAACTTCTTTGACTGCTTGCATCTGAGCATTGTAGCCCATACCTGGTGTGTTCTTCACCAAAGTTATCGTGTAAACTACGTCGTCTGCCGTGAACGGTACTCCATCACTCCAGTAAACGCCCTTTCTGAGCTTGATAGTGAGTTCTGTAAAGTCAGAGTTGTAGATCGGTGGCTCGGACGCGAGTGCGTTGATAACCTCTCCTGTTGCGTACTCGACACACCAAATCGATTCCAAGAGCAAGTTCTGAATGCCTCTGTCTTGCCATCTCCAGCCGGCCCAAAGGTTGAAGTTACCTGGTGTTCCTACACGCCCTGTCAGTTGGTTTGCAATGAAGGTCTCGTTGCGTGGAATGCCAGGAGCAAGCTGAGCAAATGTCATAATGGCTACCAGAGCAAGAACGAACAAAACCACATACCGCCTCATCCAAAACACCTCCCCCTAAGTGTTCACTTCATTCTGTTTTTTCTTACCAGATGCGTAATACATTATCTCTTCTTGGGTGACCTTTCTCTGCCTGTTATCGAGAATTGCTGTTATCTGTCCTTCCCACATAACGACTATTCTATCGCTCAAGTTCAGTATTTCAGGGAGTTCTGATGAAATCATTATCACCCCCTTACCTTTTACGGCGAGCTCTCTTATCATCTTGTGTATTTCGGCTTTGGTTCCGACATCGATACCCCTTG
>JBBFME010000075.1:0-10078 GCA_037478695.1 Pseudothermotoga sp. | reverse complement strand
CCTCGTTGTTAACAACCCGCCTCTGAAATTGCCATTTTCATCTAATTCCATGATTTTGTTTTCGATCATGAAAGAAACTGGTTCATAGATATCGAGAACTGGTGATACATCCTTGATCTTTATCTCTGCTCCAAAAGATATGACGACGATTACCGAAAAGAGAAAAACAATGGCTCTGCGCACCTTCGTCACCTCCAATTAACGAACATTGACAATCTGACCGGCTTCGATCTGTATTTGGAACTCCTTACCTCCCACTTGCACGGTATAGGTCCCTGGCTTCAATGAATAGAATAACACAGGAGTTAACCCAATGAACTGGCCGTTCATGTAGCATTTGGACACAGCTTCGCCGAGCACATTTAGATAACCATACTCTTCAGATGGCTTGATCAACGTCAGTGTGCCCGCTTTGAACTCTAAGGTTCTTTTTACTGAAGACTGTGAGTGTATTTCAATCGAGTGAAATCCTTTCGGCAGATAAGTTATGGCAGGTGGATAAAAGGTTAGACCTTCCACAATGTACTTGACATCTTCCACCTTTGGCATTATGAGTGTTGCAACGTCAAAGTTCACCTTTACAGTATCTGTTTGAGTCAGGTCGACTATTCCAGCCCAAGATTTCTCACCAAGTTTTGCTTCGATCCAATGAAGATCTCCCGAGACTTTGATCTTACCTGAACCTCTGCCGACGGACAGGCCATCAACGTAGACCATAGTGTCTTCTGGGGCATCGATGGTCAAGATCTTCACAGTCGGTTCAAGTGAAATATTCAGTTCGTTCAGACCTTGTTTTGGGATGAATTCGACCGACTGCTCTTCAAATCCTTCAGCGCTTATTTTCAATTGGATTTTTCGCAGTGGAAGGTTAGAAAAAATAGCAGGTTGAATCTTTCTTTGATTCTCATATTCAACAACAGCATGGTTCGGCATTACATTAACCTTAATGGTTGCGCATGGAGTAAGAGTGAAACTGAACGATTGATTTTGATCGTTGGTCACGTGAATTTCCTCAGTCAGTTCAAAAAAGTTCTCTGCACTTAGCTTTATGTTGTACCTTCCAGGTTTTAGTTCTGCTTGAACAGGAGTTTGACCAATCTTTTGGTTGTTCAACCAGACTGTCGAAACTGGTTCGGAGTTTATCGAGACTTTGGGTATCGTGCTGAGTTTGTAGCTGAGTTGTGTTTTTTCAAAAGGCAGGGCCTTTATAGTCTCTGTCAATCTACAGTATCCATCTTTTTCTATGATCAAAGTCTTTTCACCTGGTTCTAAAACAACCTCAACGGGAGTTCTTCCATAGAAAACACCGTTTATGAAAACACTCGCCTCTGTTGGTTGTGTATCTACTGCGAGTGTAACTGCAGGCACCATTTGCACGTGATAGGTCATCACTCCATCAGTCAGCAAAACTTCTTTTGGCAGATACCCTGGTTTTGAGAAAACCACAGTGGCTGGCAGGGTTATGTCAAAGGAAGCAAAGCCCGTTCTATCTGTGATTGCCAAAACCGTTTGCTGGTGCCTTATTTCCACATAACCTGGGCTTGTTACCACGTTGACGGCAAAGCACGTCAAGCCAAAAAACAGAAGAGCGACTACGAGCTTCTGCACTTTTCGATCTCCTCTTTGAATCTTTGGAGGATCTTGAGAAGTTCAAGAGAGTTTTGTTCTCCCATTCTTTCTATGACCTTTCCTATGAACTCAACCCTCTTTTCTATGACGCTCTTCACAACGCCTTTTCCCACTTCCGTTACAGAGATCATGTAAACACGTTTGTCCTTGCCGCGCACTCTGGAAACATAACCTGTGTTTTCAAGTCTTTGAACGATGCCGCTCAGAGTGCTCTTGGCGATTCCAAGGCTCGAACTCAATTCAGTCATTTTCATTGGACCTTTGAAATACAACCTCTGCAAGAGATCGAATTGGGCTGCGGTAATGGGATAATCTTTTAGAACGAGTCTGCCTTCAACTTTCACTATAAAACAGATGTCTCTGAGGACCTTTTCGAGTTCTCGTTTCAACCTTCCTCCCCCTTTCTCAAATTCATCGCCAAGGTCAACTCTCCCTTCGTCTCTTTGAAAGATTCTACAGCACAACTTGTCTTTCCTCTAAACAGTTGCTGAAAAACCTTAGTCAACTCTCTACCGATGAAAAGTTCTCTATCACCAAAGATGTCAAGTGCATCTTGTAGTGTTTCTGTTATTCTCGTTGCTGATTCAAAGAAGATGAAAACTACGTCCTTATCCTTGAGTTCTCTGAAGAGTTTTCTTCTTTTCTTTCCACGTGGCAGAAAACCGACGAAAAGTACCTTTGAACAATCAAATCCACAGAGCGCTATGGCACTCGTCAGGGCACTTGGACCTGGTACTATGTCTAACTGAATGTTCTTTCTCCAGCAGGCATTGATCAATATTCCTCCAGGGTCTGCAACGGCCGGCATGCCCGAATCTGTCACCAAACAAAGATGTTTACCCTGCGACAAAAGGTTCAGCAACTTCGGCAGAATTTTCTCTTGATTGTGTACACCGTATGAGATCATCTGTTTTGGTTGGATGTGAAAGAATTTCAAGAGCTTCATAGTCCTTCGTGTATCTTCCGCGACTATCACATCTGCCTCTCTGAGAGTTTTGATCGCTCTTATGGTTATGTCCATCATGTTGCCAATCGGTGTGCCGACGACTGTCAGTTTACCCGACAAAGGAAGTCATCCTCTCTTTCAATCGCAGCCTTCACCAAAATTTCGTCCACCAACAACGGTTCAGCCTCACCAAAGACTTTTACGAATTCTTCTTGTAATCTTTCAGCAAGTGCTTCAACAGAAATTTGGTGAAACTCGAATAAACCAGCCATTCTCTCCCTGAGATCTTCGACTTCCAGATTCAGACACTTTGCATATTCTTCTACATGTTCTTTCAAGACGATCGAACCGTGTTGGAGAACTGCTCTTTCATTTCTCATCTGTGCACTGCCAACTACTTTCTTACCATTTATCGTTATTTCGTAAGAAGATGGCGCATCAAAACAAGCGGCGGTATTCGATGTCGATCTCTTAGTTGGTTGAATCTGTACGTTGTAGCCGAAGTGACAAAGGGCGTTCTTGATGCACTCGCTTATCACCAAGTAAGTTTTCAGAACACCTTCCTTTGCGTGAGGATCATCTATGGGCATAACAACACTGTAGGTCAACTCATCCCAGTGTAGAACTGCTCTGCCTCCAGTTGGTCTTACAACACAGCCTATCATCTTCTCTTTCATGAACTGTGTGTTCAAATTCACATGTCGCTGGTGTTTTCCGACAGAGAGTGTTGGACGCGCCCAAGTGTAAAACCTCAGAACCGGCTCTTTACAGAACTGCGAGAGTACAAAATCTAATGCCATGTTCAACTTACCAGGGAAGTTCCAAGTCCTCAAAACTTTCACTTCCATCGCCTCACAGAGGTTTTTTCAAGATAGTGCCTGCTTTCCTGGGAAAGATCTCTGGTGTCTTTTCTACCTTGTTGAATACAAGAAATATCCTTTTTTCACCTGTTTTCAATGAATATTCAACCACATCTTGTAGTCTTACTCCAAGAATCTGCATTGCGTTTCGCGAAACCGCATATTCCTCTTCCCAATTCGGTCCCTTGTACAAGAGCAATCTCCCACCGATCTTACAAAACGGTGCGCACAGCTCTAAGAGAATTCTCATCTGTGCGACTGCCCGCGCGGTAACTACATCAAAACTCTCTTTTAACTGTCTTGGCAAATCTTCTGCTCTTGAGCAGATGACTCTTGTGTTCTCGATCTGAAGTTTTTGCAGGATGTCTTGTAACCACAGTACCTTTTTTCTGACAGATTCTACCAATGTGACGTTGACACAGAATGCTATTGCAAGCACAACGCCGGGTACACCGCCACCAGTTCCAATGTCAAGAATTTCACCTTGCAGAGATTGAACTGGTATCAAGACATCGGCTATGTGTTTGTGCAAGGCTTCATGATACTCTTTGACCGATGTTAAGTTCATCGGTGCTGTTACGAGATACTCGAGGTATCTGTGCAGCTTTTCAATTTTATTTTCTTCGAGCCTTATGGCATATTCGTTCAAAAATTGGTTGATCTCTTTCATACAAAGAAGTTCTTTGCCAACTGGGCTTTGCCCATGTCGTAGGTTTGCCCAAGAGCTAAGACTAAAGCCAATTCAACTGGTATACCTACCTTGACGATCTTTTCACACGTCGTCTTGATGTCGTATCGCACCCTTATGAATTCATAAGACAGAACACCTTTCTCGACTTTTATCAATAGATAGCAAGCTCTTGGATCACCATCCTTCGGTCTGCCAACACTTCCTGCATTGAAGATCATCTTGCCTTTCACGTACTTTGCCATTGGTAGATGCGTGTGCCCGTTGATTATTACATCTGCATTGGCGTTTCTAATGATCTCTTGCAATCTATCCTCTCTTGTTTGTGGGGTTACGTACTCGTTCAGTTCGTTCAATGGACTTCCATGAACAAGCAGAAATTTGAGACCTTCGAATTCGAGTTCCATTCTATGCTTGAGAGAGCGAAGATATTCTTTGATCTCTTCTGATGTATTCTTGATCGTCCAGTCCAGTATAATGTTGCCGATCTCTGTTTCTCTGCCAGGTCGGTAATCGCAATCACAACTGGATTTTGAATAACCTACACCATCGTCGTAGTTACCTGCTATGGTTGGTATCTCTAAAAGTCCTTTCACCACTTTTTCTGGATCTGGGCCATAACCTACTAAATCTCCCAAACAATATACTCTGTCGACTTGGCGAGCCTTTATATCGCTCATAACTGCATCCAGTGCTTCAAGATTTGCATGTATATCTGAGATGAAAGCCAAGAGCACTCACTGCCCTCCTCAAAGATATTCTACACGACCATACAACACCAAGAAGAGAGGAAGAAATTCAATTAGAAGAGACTTATCTGCTCCTTTTCGGGTAAGCCTTCGAGCTCGACTAAACGCTTGAAGGTTTCCAGGTGGGATTTGTTGAGCTTGGTACGCCTCGAGATATCTTCAAGCGAGCTGAAAGGTTTTTCCGCTCTTGCTAAGATTATCGATTCTGCGACGCTATCGCCAAGGTTTGGTAGTTTGTTGAAAGGTATTCTGAGTCTGCCGTTCTCTATCAAAAAGATCTTTGCATCTGATTTGTTCACATTCACCGGTAAGAAAGAGTAGCCTCTCAAAAACATTTCGAGCATCAGTTCGAGAGTGGCTTCTCTTGCCCTTTCCCTCACATCTTTGTCGATAATCGTTGAGAGCTCTGCCAACTTTTTTCTCACGATTTCTGGTCCCTGTAATGCAGCTTCAACGTCGAATTCATCGCCCTTTAAAGTGAAATAAGCAGAGTAAAAAGCCAACGGGTGATGTACTTTGAAGTATGCTATTCTGAAAGCCATGCTCACATATGCCGTTGCATGAGCCTTTGGGAAGAGATATTTGATTCTTTTGCAAGATTCGATATACCACTCGGGGACACCAAGTTCTCTTAGATTTTTTTCGTCTTCTTCAGAGATGCCTTTGCCCTTTCTGACGTTCTCCATTATCTTGAAGGCCTTTGATGCATTCATACCTTTCTTTATCAAATAGTTCATTATATCGTCGCGGCAGGCAATCACATCTGACAGAGTTGCCTTTCTTTGCCTTATCCATTCTTGGGCGTTGTTCAACCACACGTCAGTTCCATGTGATAGTCCAGAAATTCTCACAAGTTCTGCAAAGGTTTTTGGCCTTGTTTCGGTCAACATACCTCGGACGAACTGTGTACCGAATTCTGGGATTCCGAAGGTGCCAACATCTGTGCCGATCTCTTCGGCTCTTATGCCGAGTGGTTCAAGGCTCGAGAAAATCTTCAAAGTTTTTTCATCGTCCATGGGAATCTTCATCGGGTCAATACCCGTTAAGTCCTTCAGAAGCTTTACAAAGGTCGGATCGTCATGACCGAGTGCATCTATTTTGACAAGATCATCGTGAATTGACTCGTAATCAAAGTGGGTCGTTAGGACTAATGCCTCTCTTGTGTTAGCAGGATACTGTATCGGTGTGAAGTCATAAACCTCGTACTCCTTTGGAATTATCATCAGACCACCTGGATGCTGGCCAGTCGTTCTCTTGACACCTGTTATTGCGTTCGCAAGTCGTTCGCTTTCTGCTTTTCTCACCTTTCTGGCAGATTTTTCTTCATAAGCCCTCACAAAGCCATAGGCAGTTCTTGAAGCTATCGTGTTTATCGTTCCAGCACGATACACATGCTCTTTGCCGAACAGTGTTTCTATGAACCTGTGTGCTTCGTCCTGATAGTCACCCGAGAAATTCAGATCAATGTCGGGGACCTTATCTCCCTCGAAGCCCATGAAGGTTTCAAAGGGTATGTCCTGTCCGTTTCTGTTGAGTGGTTCTCCGCAGTTTGGACAGTTCTTGAAAGGTAGATCGTATCCTGAACCATAACCGTTGTTTTGTACAAATTCTATGTAGTGGCATTTTGCACAGTAGTAATGTGGGGGTAATGGGTTGACCTCGGTGATGCCCATTAGAAAAGCAACAAAGGAAGAGCCCACCGATCCTCGGGAGCCTACTACATAGCCATCACTCAAAGATTTATCGACCATTTTTTTGGCGATGAGGTAGAGAACTGCATATCCGTGGTTGATTATCGCGTCGAGCTCTTTTTGCAGTCTTTTTTCGACGATTTCCGGCAACGGAGTGCCGTATAACTCAAGTGCTCTCTGTGTTGCGATCGATCTCACTTGTTCTTCTGCGCCTTCTATCTTTGGAGTATGGAGTTTCTTCTCCAATGGTACGACCTCTTCTATGCCCGAGGTTATTCTATTAGGATATTCCACAACGACCTTGAATGCCTTTTGATCGTCCTCGAAGATTTCCCGTGCGGCGTGAAGCATCTCTTCGGTTGTTCTCAAGTAGGCAGCCGGCTGCTCTGGTATGTAATCTTGTTGAGGAGCTTGGAGAACTGCCCTTATTTTCTCGTCTTCTGGATCGAGGAAATGTACGTCACCTGTCATGACAACTGGGATATTTATCCTTTCACAAAGTTGGTAGAGTTTCACGTAGATCTCTTTGAGTTTTTGTCGGCTCAAACCGAGATCGTTACTAACTGGTAGAAGATCAAGAGGCATGATCTCGACGAAATCGTAGAATGCCAGTTTTTCTTCTACTTCACTTTCATTGGCACCGCTGAGAATCTCTTGGATCAATTCACCACCAACACAACCACTACCAACCAATAATCCACTTCTCAATGACTGCAAGTCGCTCTTTGGAATTCTTGGAACATTGTGGAAGTACTTCACATGAGCGTTTGAGACAAGTCTATAAAGATTCTTCAGTCCATCTTTGTTCTGAACGAGCAGAGTGGTGTGAAAAGGCTTCGATTGCCTGATAGCTGAGTCTTTATGCAGCAGCTCTATTTCTTTGAAGGTGTTGACATTTTTATCTGTGGCGATCTTCAACAGTTCGAGGAAAATCTGTGCCGTGACCTTTGCATCTTCGAGAGCCCTGTGGTGTGAGAATGGACCAATTTTGAAGTGGTTTGCCAGTTTTTCGAGGTTGTAATTTGTCAGTCTCAAGAGTCTCTTTGCGAGTGCGAGTGTATCCACAACGGGCAGCTTCCAGTTGAATTTCATAATCTTGTCGATCCAATGTCTGAGAAATCTGTAGTCGAAGTTCGCATTGTGCGCAACTAAGACGCTGTCTTTACAGAACTCAATAAACTTTGGTAGGACTTCTTCTATTGAAGGTTTATCTTCCAACATCTCATCGGTTATCTTTGTGAACTGAACGGTGAAAGAGTTTAGTTTTTCTCTTGGTTTTACAAGGCTCTGAAAACTCTCAGTTATCTGCCCGTTTTCAATTGCCACGGCGCCTATTTCTATTATCTCTGAGAACATCGGATGAAGTCCTGTGGTCTCGATGTCGAGAACGACAAATCTCTTTGTGTTCAAGTTGATATCGTGATCGATGCCGAGTACTATTGGTTCTGAGTCGTTTACGATATATGCTTCCAGACCGAATATGGCTTTAATGCCCGCCTTCTTACAAGTTTCATAGAAATGTGGTATTCCTTGAACCACACCGTGATCGGTCAGTGCAATGGCTTTCCAACCCCAAGATGCAGCCCTCTGAACGTAGTCATCTATGTCAAGAACACTGTCTAAGTCGCTGAACTTCGAGTGAGCGTGCAATTCAACTCGCTTTTCTGTAGCATTGTCAACACGAGTCATGGGCTCTATTTTCTGGAATTTCTTGATGTGCAAGACGGGCTCTCCAGATTCGTCGTACCTCAGTGCGCCTTCGAAGAGAACCCAATCTCTTTCTTGTAAATTCTGAATAATTTCATCGACGATGCTGTTAAAGGCAAGACAAGTGAGTGAGTCCTTCTTATCGGTCAAATACAGACTCAAAAACCTCTTCTTTCCCTCTCTGAGTTCCATCTTGAATATCTGACCTGCGACTTTGGTGTTCTCTGAGTTCTCTGGCAGATCAGATGGCGTACGGAAATGTTCCGTCTTCTTCGTTACTCTCTTGTGGTCTTGTTTTTTCACCTCAATCTTTGGTTCTTCCAAAGCAATCTTTGGTTCTTCAACCTCTATCTGTATTTTCACATCCCTACCGAGTAAACCATTGACAACCTTTTTCACTTGTCCCATCTTGCTGTTGACTCTGTCCTTGCCAAACTCACCGGACACCTTTAGTACAACTTTGTCCTCGTGAACTGTTGCAGACTGAACATAAGGGAAGGCACCGTTCAGTTCTTTTCTGAGCAACTCGATATCAATGTTGTCTCTCGACGAACCAGTATGTTGAAAGGCTATGGAGACTTCGAAGAACTCCTCTAAGGCTACTTTGAGATCCTTAGAGATCTCAGCTGGTTTGTCTGTTGTCATCACCAAGGTGTTAGTAATACTGTCAAATGAAATCGATTGAACAACGCAATCAGAAGTGGTCTGAAAGCCTATCTTACTCAAAATATCGCCGAGTTTTGTGTTCAGATCTTCAAGGCTGACCTTTTTCATTCTTTGAACCTCCGTACGAAGTTCCTCGTAACTCCATGACAATACGCGATTGCTAAAGCATCAGCGGCGTCGTCGGGTTTGGGAATTTCCGATAGGTTCAACAAAATCTTCATCCAATTTTGGACTTCTTTCTTAGTAGCTCTGCCACTGCCAGTAACTGCCTTTTTCACTTCGTGTGGAGCGTATTCATAAACCTCTAAGCCCTTTTGAGCAGCAGCGAGCAAGACAATTCCTCTTGCTTCTCCTACAGAGATCGCTGTCGTGACGTTGCGAGAGAAAAACAGTTTTTCCATAGCAATCTCCTGTGGTCTGAATTGATCTATCAGTTCTATGAGTCCTTCATATAGAAATTTCAATCTCAGTGAAATCTTTTCCTCTTTTTTGGTTTGCAAGGTTCCGTGACAAAGAGATTCAAAGAAATTCCCACTCATCCGCAGAACAGCGTAACCTAAGATACCAAAGCCAGGGTCTATACCGAGAATTGTCAAAACCCACACCTCGATTTTTTTGGTAGGCAAACCACATTATAGACCCTTATTGGTTGTTCTGTTGTTACTCGTCCTTTAAAAATTCTGTGTAGATTCCAAATTCATGGAAAAAGAAGCTGAACCTTTTCTCGCAACAATGTCTGTCAAAAGACACAGACAGATTTCTTGATTTTCCGCCAAACAAAGTAACGGTTTTACACAAGAAAGTGGTGTGAAAATTCAGGCAAATGATAAAATCATCAATGAACATTCTCCACAGAAACTCAATCTCTGATTTTATTGGAGGTGCAAAACTTGAAGGCTATCAAGCTATCATCGGCTGAAAAACTCGAGAAAGTTACTGATGGTCTACACGCCAGAAAGATCACGATCAATGGTCCTTCGATTGGTAAAGCGGAAGTTCACGAATTTCAGCACGATCTGTATCTTGCCATAGCTGGCAAAGCCATCGTGCAACTTGGTAAGCTGGCTGGGCAAGTGGAAAGACTGTCCGAAGGGGAATTCCGAAGCAACGAAATGCAGATAGAACAAGAAGTAGTTTTACAA
>JBBFME010000074.1:0-10266 GCA_037478695.1 Pseudothermotoga sp. | reverse complement strand
CAAGGTCTTTTCAAGTGCATCTGGACTGTGAGCAAAATCGACGACGATATCGATCCCTAAAAGGGAACCTTCTCTGATGAACTGAAACCTTCCGTCTACTCCTTCAAAGTTCCTCACTGCTTCTATAACTGACTTGATATCATACCCGAGTTCTACGAGTGATCCGATGACAAGAGTTGCGTTGTAGGCGTTGTGCAGACCAGGGATATTTATCTGACACTCGAAGGAACCATAGCGCGATTCAAGTGTGAACTTGGTGCCATATCTTTGGATATCGACGTTGGTAATTCTGTAATCGCTTTTTGGTGATATTCCGTAGACCACCTTCTTGACCTTCTTGTTGAGCATGTGTTCGAACTCATCGCTTATCATCGCGATACCGCCATCTTTTAATAGATCAAAAATGTGAAGCTTTGTCTTTGCATATTCTTCAAAGGTTGCGTGAAAATCGAGATGATCGCGGGTGATGTTTGTCAGTGCTGCCACATCAAACTTGATCGATTCAACTCTCTTAAGAGCAAGAGAGTGTGAAGAAACTTCCATTGCAAAATGTGTGCCACCGTTATCAACGGTCTTTCTCATGGCTCTCAGAATCTCAATGGCATTGGGAGTTGTGTTGTCGTGGTGAAATTTTTCTTCACCAAGAATGTCGTAGTAAACAGTACCTAACATGCTTCCCTTAGCGCCAAGGGAGTTCATAACATGGTGGAAGAGATGTACTGATGTTGTCTTTCCATTTGTGCCGGTCACACCAAAGGTGATCAGGTCCTTAAAAGGATAACCATAATAATGAGCAGCCAAAAAAGCTTCGGCAAGTCTCGTATCACTCACAACGACGTGTGGGAAATTCAATTGAATCGGGCGATCAACGACTAAAAACGCAGCACCCTTCTTGATTATCTCTGGTACGATCTCGTGCGAGTCAAATTTGCTTCCCTTGTGGCAGATGAAAAGATCGCCTTTACTGAGCTCTGTGGATCTGTTTGTCAAACCAGTTATCTCCAAATGATTTTGCCCATCCAAAAAAGAATTCACAGATATGTCGTTGACCACTCTGAGTAGTTCCCGAACGAGCATCGTACCAACCACCTCTTTTTCAACGATATTGTAACACCCTCTTTTTGTCTTGACAAGTTTCACACACCGTGGTATGCTAAAATTAGCACTCGGACATAGTGAGTGATAATAAATGAAGCGAGAGGCGAAAATAAACGAAAGGCAGAAAAAGATTCTCTACTGTGTTGTGAGAGAATACATAATGACAAAAAAGCCTATAAGTTCCGAAAGGGTACTTGAGGCTTCCGATATATCTTGCAGTAGCGCAACCGTCAGAAATGACTTGAGAAAACTTGAATACCTTGGCTATCTCAACCAACCTCATACATCGGCTGGTCGTGTGCCAACCGATAAAGGTTACAGATTCTACGTGAACGAGACTTTGAACTTGATAAAGGAATACGCACAGCATTCGGCTTCCATACACTCGAAGTACCCAATGACCTTTGGCGATATGGAAAAAATTCTGACAGGCGCGGCGATAGCTCTTTCACGCATCACAAAAGGAGCCGTCATTTTGGAAAAACCTGCCATCGACAAACTCAAGATACTCAAGATATCTATCGCCCAGATCACTAAGACTTACAATGTCGTTTCGGTGATAACCGAACTCGGTTTGGTCAAGTTCATACCGTTCAGAACCTTTGGTGAAATAGATTATCTTTCCTTAGAGAGAATGATGAACCAGCTTTTGGCTGGTTACACCATCGAGACCGTTGGCGACAGGAGTATCGAGACAGAGACAGATCAATACCTGTTGGATCTTTCAGAATATCTTGCGAGTGCGTTGAAGGAAGATTCATCGAGCAATCTGGTAAAAGTAGGTCTTGACACGTTGATCAACGCAGAAAACTTCAATATAGAGGAGATCAGAAAACTTTCAAATTTCTTTTCAGACGATTCGATGCTCAGAAAGATTTTGACGAAAGCTCAAGAAATACCAGCTATTATGATAGGAATTGAACACGGAGTGGAAGGCTTAGAAAATCTTGCAATCTTCGTGGACGGTTACAAAAAAGAAGACAAACTCATGGGAAAGGTCATGGTCATAACGTCAAAGGTGATCAAATACGAAGATATAGTCAGTTCTTTGAAGTACATGGTGAGCAGACTCACTGAATACTTCACCGTAGCGACCAGAGAGGAGGGAAGAAAATGAACGAAAATGAAAAGCAGATCACTCAAGAAAACCAGCAAACAGTGGAGAAATTGCTGCAAGAAAAGGAAGAACTCCTTCGTTTCACCAAAGAACTCAAAGCTCAATTTGAAAACTACAAAAAGGATGCACTCAGAGAGAAAGAACAAATCTTGAAAAACGCAAACGAATACCTTCTTACAAAACTCATACCTGTACTCGATGACATGGAAAGAGCCTTCAAAGATGTCGAGCAGTCACATTCTTATAAAGCTTTCTACAAAGGTGTGGAGTTAATATATAAGAAATTGTGGAAGATATTGAACGACGAGGGCTTCTTCAAAATAGAGGTGAAAGACAAATTCGATCCATTCGAACATGAAGCGGTTGAACGAGTGGAGACGCCAGAACACGAAGAGTATTCAATCCTGAAGGTCATCGAGAACGGTTATAAGTTCCACAACAAGATAGTCAAACCAGTAAAGGTGCAGGTGGCGATCAAGCCAAGAGGTGAAAAGAGTGCCAAGACAGAGTAAGGATTACTATGCAATCCTTGGGGTCTCAAGAGACGCTTCGCAAGAAGATATCAAGAAGGCTTACAAAAAGCTCATAAAGCAATGGCATCCCGATCTGCACCCAGAAAACAAAAAAGAAGCTGAAGAAAAATTCAAGGAGATACAGGAGGCTTACGAAGTACTCAGTGACCCTCAGAAAAAAGCCGTTTATGATCGTTTTGGTTATGTAGGAGAAACAGAGTATGCGCAGCAGGGTGCAGGAAATCCATTCGAGGACGTCTTCAAAGATTTCGAGAGTTTCTTCGGCAGAGATGTCTACGATATCTTTTTCGGTGAACGTGGCACCGAAGAGAGACAGCAAAGTCGTCGCAGAGCCGGTGAAGACATATCGATCACCATCGAAGTGAGCTTTGCAGAATCTCTTGTGGGAAAACAGATACCTGTAGAATATGACAGATATGAAAAGTGTGAACACTGTAACGGTAGCGGAGTCGAACCAGGGAGTGGTTACCAAACCTGTCCAAGGTGTCATGGGACTGGAGTGATAAGAGAAGAACGTCGTAGCATCTTCGGTGTTTTTGTCAGTACGAGAACATGCAACAATTGCGGCGGCAGCGGAAAGGTTGTCAAAGAGAAGTGTCATTCCTGTGGTGGCGCAGGAAGGGTCAAGAAAAGAGTGAGAATGACTGTGAATATTCCCGCCGGTGTTTCCGAGGGAACAAAACTCAGAATAGACGGTGCAGGTAATGCTGGTTACAATGGAGGTCCATCTGGAGATCTGTACGTCATAGTGCACGTCAAGCCAGACAAGAGATTCAGAAGACAGGATGACGATATTTACGTTGAGATATCTATAGACTACATCCAAGCTATCTTGGGGACCACTGTGAAGCTGGAGCTGCCGACGGGTGGTTCCACCATGCTCAGAATTCCACCTGGAACTCAACCTGGTAGTGTATTCCGCCTGAAAGGCGAAGGAGCACCGTCACTTAGAACTCAAAGACGTGGCGATCTCTACGTCACAGTGAATGTGAAGATACCAGAGAATATTTCTTCTGAAGAAACAAGGCTTTTGAAGGAATTGGCGAAGATCAGAGGTACTGATTTATAGGAAAAGATCCCGAATTTTAGCCAATATTTAAGAATAGTTACCAAGGGACTCCAAGAAGGTCCCTTTTTTTCTTGTTCTCATCTATTTACAACATTTTCAGAACATGGTAGAATACAGTGTGAATATTTTGCAAAAGGGAGGCGCATAGGATGAAGCGCCATGAATTGTTGAACTTTCTCGAAAGCCAACCTACCATCCAAGAAGTCAAAGCCCTCGCCAAAAAACTCGGCTTGAAGATCAAGAAAAGAATGAAGAAGAACGAAGTCTACAAAATGCTCAAAGATTATGCCTTACAGTTACAAGAACCAGTTCAGAATGTCCAACCAGTTTTCGAAAAAACCGAAGAGCTGCCGGCTTCGTATGGGACAAATCGTTTGGTACTTCTTGCGGTCAACCCCCATTTGGTTCACCTGAGTTGGGATCTGTCCAACGAAACAAGAGAAAAACTCTCTAAGACTGGTAATGTTGTGGTGAGATTGTACGACGTGACTTACATCATCTTTGATGGTAAAAATGCTCACAGAATCTTTGAAGCGGGTGTTGATCTTGGTAGTTGCAGAAACTACTACTTTCATGTCCCATGTGCAAATGCCGATTACATAGCCGAGATAGGTTACAAGACATATGAAACCTTCGTTCCAGTTCTGAGGTCAAACGTGTGTAGAACACCCTCTGATTCTCCTGCCACAACAAGCAGGCAGAGATGGATAGTCAAAGGTAAAAAGCAAGTCGTTACCTTAGGTGAAACGTTGATACAACAGATCGAACGCATCAACGTCTTCAGTCCCACACAAGCTGCTTCAGGTGGTGAACAACGATGATGGGATATTTCTGCTTAGTTCTTCATTCACACCTTCCTTATGTTCATCACCCAGAACATGACACCTTTCTTGAGGAAAGATGGTACTTCGAAGCGATAATCGAAAGTTACATTCCGTTGTTGATGGCCTTCGACAGATTGGCAGCAGACTCCGTGCCGTTCAAGGTAACTATGTCTCTCACTCCACCACTTCTCGAAATGATGAAAACAAATGGACTCACAGAAAAATTCATCACACACATGAAAAAATTACTCGATTTGTGTGATAAAGAAATATCTCATACAAAGAACGAACAAGAACGACAGTTGGCGATCTTCTACAAGAACAGGTTTTCAGAGGTTCTCGAGTACTACTTGAGAGTCAACTGTGACCTTGTAAATGGATTCAAAAAGCATGCCCAAGAAGGACATTTAGAACTCATCACGTGTAACGCAACTCATGCCTTTCTACCGTTGATGCAACATCAACCGAATGCAGTCAATGCGCAGATTACAATTGGGGTGAGGGCATTCCAAGAAAGGCTCGGTTTTGCACCAAAGGGTATTTGGCTTGCCGAATGTGGATACTACCCAGGTGTTGAGAATTTCCTCAGCAAAAAAGGTTTGCAGTTTTTCTTTGTTGATTCTCACGCCCTTTGGTACGGAGACGAGAAACCAAAATACGGCGTGTACAGACCAGTGATGACACCAGCGGGCGTCTTTGCCTTCGCAAGAGATCCGGAATCGAGTGAACAGGTCTGGAGTGCTTCGACTGGCTATCCAGGTGATTACAGATACAGAGAGTTTTACAGAGATGTAGCCTTCGACAGAGAGTTCGAATATGTGAGAGAATACATCGATCCAAGCGGTGTGAGAGTCAATACGGGTATAAAGTATCACAAAATAACTTCAAAGGAAACCCCACTGGGTGAAAAACAACTTTACAATCGTGAAGATGCCTTGAACGCAGCAAGAGAACACGCAAGAGATTTTCTAAGCAGAAAAATTCTTCAAACACAGAAACTATATGAACTCTTCGAACAACCACCAGTAATCGTGGCTCCGTTTGACACTGAATTGTTCGGTCATTGGTGGTTTGAAGGGCCTGAGTTCATAGAGTACTTCTTTAGAGAAGCTGCAAAGACGAAGGGTTTGAAAGTTGCAACAGCATCAGAAACTTTGGAAAAATTCGATGCATTTCAAGTGCTCACACCTGCCTGTTCATCGTGGGGTGCTGGGGGATACAACGAAACATGGCTCAACGGGAAGACCGACTGGATATACCCCCACATGAACGAACTGCATGATCGTATGACAAAGCTTGCCAAAGAATTCAAAGATGAAACAGATCCTCTGAAGATAAGGACACTGAACCAGATGCTCAGAGAATTACTGTTATTGCAATCAAGTGACTGGGCTTTCATACTGACGACAGGCACCAGTGTTGAGTACGCTGTTAACAGAATCAAAACGCATGTGAAAAGGTTTTTAGATCTCGAAAATAAGTTTTTGAGCAATAATATAGATGAGGGATATCTGAGCAGAATTGAGCAAATGGACGCCATTTTCCCTTGGATCGATTACAGAATCTACTCGCATGAAGAGTGATGATGTTTTCTCAAAACTTCGAGAGGAGGGATACAGTGCCCGTCAAATACTATGAGATCAGGTGGCACTCAAGAGCAGGCCAAGGTGCAAAGAGCGCCTCGCAGTTGCTTGCAGAAGCAATTTTGGACATGGGTAAGTACGCCCAAGCCTTCCCAGAGTACGGTGCTGAGAGATCTGGTGCTCCCATGAGAGCCTTCAACAGAATCAGCGATGAGAGGATTACGATTCATTCGTCGGTTGAAAAACCGAATATTGTGGTGGTAATTGACGATACCCTTCTTTCTCCTTCTATCGTTGATGGACTTCAAGAAGACGGAATACTGATCGTCAACACAACACATCCCACTGAGTATGTTAGAAAGAAAACAGGGTTCAAGGGCAGGATCTGTACCATAAAGGCAACAGACATAGCACTCGAAGAGATCAAAAGAGGAATACCGAATACCGTCATGCTTGGAACAATTGCCAAAGTTACGGGTTTGATCACACTCGAAGCAGCCGAGCAGAAGATTCGCGGAATGTTCGAAAAGAAGCTTTCAGTTGAAATGCTTCAAGCCAATATCAAAGCACTGAGGCGTGGCTATGAGGAGGTGAGTTGCAGTGGCTGAACTCAAGAAATGGCATGAAATCCCGATTGGTGGAGTCATAACTGAACCTGGAACTGCACGAAAGTACAGAACCGGTGACTGGCGTGTGAAAAGACCTATTTACGATAGATCGAAATGTATCGACTGTATGATGTGCTGGTTCTACTGCCCAGATCAGGCGATTATCCAGGAGAATTCGATAATGAAAGGTATTGATTATTTCTATTGTAAAGGTTGCGGCATCTGTGCGAATGTCTGTCCAAAGAAAGCCATCGAAATGAGACCAGAGACTGAGTTCGCACACAAGGAGGAATGAGTATGATCAAGACACATAGAGAAGCAATTACTGGAGCGCAAGCGGCTGCCTATGCGATGAAACAGATTGAACCCGATGTTGTGGCAGCCTACCCGATTACTCCCCAAACTCCGATCGTCGAGTATTTCGCAAAATATGTTGCCGATGGTGCAGTTAGGACAGAGATGATCCCCGTCGAGAGTGAACACAGTGCGATGAGTGCAGTCGTTGGTGCAGCAGCAGCAGGAGCAAGGGCAATGACCGCAACGAGTGCGAATGGTCTTGCACTAATGCACGAGATCGTTTACATAGCTGCATCGCTGAGATTGCCTGTAGTAATGCCTGTCGTCAACAGAGCTCTCAGCGGTCCAATAAACATTCACTGCGATCACAGCGACACAATGGCAGAGAGAGACTCTGGTTGGATACAACTCTTCTGTGAAGACGCACAAGAAGTCTATGATTTGACGATTATGGCAGTTAGGCTTGCTGAACACGAGCAAGTCAGATTGCCAGTTATGGTCAATCAGGATGGTTTCATAATATCTCACGGTGTAGAGCCAGTTGAACTGTTGCCCGATGAGGTTGTGAAGAAGTTCGTAGGTCAACTTAAACCGTTGTATCCTCTGCTCGACACCGATCATCCTGTCACATACGGTCCACTCGATCTGTACGATTACTACTTCGAACACAAGAGACAGCAGATCGAAGCCATGAAGAACGTACCCAAAGTTTTCTCAGAAATAGCCGAAGAATTTTACAAGATAAGTGGTAGAAAGTACAACTTTGTCGAACCGTACAGAATGGACGATGCACAGTATGTTATGATTGCGCTTGGTTCGACGAACGGAACCATCAAATACGTTGTCGACCAACTCAGAGAAGAGGGTAAGAAGGTTGGTTTGCTCAAGATATGGATGTTCAGGCCCTTCCCAAAGGCTGAAGTACAACGCTATCTGACCGGAAGAAAAGCAGTAGTCGTTCTCGATAGATCGGCTTCCTTTGGTGCTGAAGCGCCTCTTTACGAAACGATCAAGTCAGCCCTGTATGAAGCTGCATCAAGACCTTTAATTGGATCCTTTGTCTATGGTCTCGGTGGTAGAGATATCAATCCAGAGCTGGTGAGATATGCATTTGAAAAAGCGATGAAACACGAGCTCGTTGCAGACCAAGAGTTTTACCTTGGTCTGAGAGAATGAGGAGGTGCAAATAAATGCCGTTGACAATGAAGAAGCTTGCTGAAGTCTTCACCAATAAAGAGACAGGATTGACGCAAGGACACAGGATGTGTCCTGGTTGTGGTGCACCGATAACTGTGAAAATAGCCTTGATGACCGCAAAAGCCCTTGGGTATGAACCTGTTATAGGATTTGCAACTGGCTGTATGGAAGTTTCTTCGACAATATATCCATACACCTCTTGGAGTGTTCCTTACATACACAACGCCTTTGAAAATGTTGCGGCAACCATGAGTGGTGTTGAAACAGCCTATAGGGCACTGAAGAAGATGAGAAAGCTGTCTTCAGACAAAAAATATGCCTTCTTTGCATTCGCAGGTGACGGAGGTACTTACGACATAGGTCTTCAATCGCTCTCCGGTGCAATAGAAAGAGGTCATAAATTCATTTACATACTTTACGACAACGAGGGCTACATGAACACAGGAAACCAAAGATCTGGTTCTACACCTCCAGGTGCAGATACAACAACAGCTCCCGTTGGAAAAAAGATACCCGGAAAGGTACAACTCAAGAAAAACATCGTCGAGATAGTAGCGGGACATGAATATGTTTACGCGGCAACCGCAACAATTGGGGAACCTATGGATTTCACTAACAAGATTGAGAAAGCTTTAGCTTTTGAAGGACCTTCTTTTATCGCCACTCTCAGTCCATGCGTCAGATATTGGAGGGTTCCAGAAGATCAGACCATCGACATAACAAAACTCGCCATTCAGACGAAGTATTGGCCGCTTTATGAAGTGGAGCGTGGAGTATACAGAGTCACGAGAAAACCGAGTACCTTCAAACCAGTTTCTGAATTCATTAAGAGTCAAGAGAGATTCAGACTGGTTCTGCAAAGACCAGATGCCGAAGAGATTATCAACGAAATTCAGCAATATGTAGACAGAAGATGGGAAAGGTTGTTAGCACTTGAGCAAGCGACAAAGGACAAGCCAATAAGATAATGCACGCATAGCTGGAGGCAAAAAGATGCGAGCACTCGTGGTAATAGACATGCAAAATGATTTTGTCAGACCAGACGGTGCTCTTTATTTCACGGGCGCAGAGAAAGTAATCGCGCCCGTGGTTGATTTGGTAAAAGAGGCAAAAAGGCGTTCTGAATTGATCATAACAACGCAAGATTGGCATGAACCTGATGATGTAGAGTTCAAAATATGGCCCAAACATTGTGTGAAAAACACTGAGGGAGCTAAGATCGTTGAAGCGTTGATGAATGAACTAAGAGACTATGAGAAATATGTAACCGTTCACAAAACTCGGTATAGTGCTTTTTACGGTACGAACTTTGATGAGATTCTCAAAGAACACTCTGTAGACAAAGTAGATCTGTGCGGGGTTGTCACGCATATATGCGTTCTCTTCACGGCAGAAGAATTGAGAAACAGGAAAATACCGGTGAGATTACACCAAAGGGCTGTCGCCTCTTATGACGACGAACTTCACAAATTTGCAATCAGAATGATGAAAGAGGTCCTCAATGTTGAGGTGGTGTAATGCGAAAAAAAAGACTTGACCCGAAAGTCTTCAAAGTTCCGATAGATCGAATTAGAAACAATTACTACTCTGACATTTATTTCACAAGATATGTCGAAGTACTCAAGAAAGATGGAAAACATCCACATGTCTTGTACCAATTCTTTCCAAGAAAAGACTGTGTTGTTGTTGGAATAGATGAAGCGCTCGCGATATTGAAGTTTGCGAGCGGTTATTATAGAGATGAAGAGAAGGCGAAAGAGATTTTCAGAGAAACTTTGATGTTAGACAAGGCAATACAAGCAGCATCGGTCGATATGAAAACAGATCTCGTTTTGGAGTACACCAGAAAAAAATGGGACTTGAGGATGAAGTTGAACGACTTGTGGGTTGACAAATGGGAAGACATACAGATAAAGGCCCTCTATGACGGTGAAGAAGCA
>JBBFME010000073.1:0-10807 GCA_037478695.1 Pseudothermotoga sp. | reverse complement strand
TCGGAATCGGAAGACATCGCACGTGGCTCTGCAAGGAGTGTACCTGAAATCAACTTGATCGAATTGCTACAACCTCTGTCGTCCCATTTCAAAGAATTCGGTGGTCATCCTTTAGCAGTTGGTTTCAGCTTGAACAGTGACAGCATAAATAACTTCATTGAGGCTTTGAGAAGTTGCAAAATACCGGTCAGAGAAACATTCGATATGATAGAGATCGACCATGAAATTGAGTTGGAACAAATAAACGACCAAATATTGTCAGACATGCAAATGCTCGAGCCTTTTGGACACGGTAACCCAGAACCAATCTTTCTCTCGAGAAACATATCTGCAGAGTTCTTGAGAACTTTTGGGCAGAATCACTCAAATGTGAAGATGGGACTCGTTATCAACGGTCGGAAAGTTGAGGCTCTCGGTTTTGGGTTAGGTTATCTGTTGGAAAAACCGAGCTATGAATCGACGAATCTGGATATAGTCTTCAGTATAAGGAACGGCAGAGGTTCTCTGTCATTGAACATCATAGATCTCTCTCTTCCCAAAAAAGATTGTCAATCTGTTGAAGACAGCGAGATCACACAGAGATGGTTGCATTTTGATCGTCTCTTTTCTGAGCTGAGACCCGGAAGGTTTTTTATACTCGATCTGAGAACAAGAAATGCTTTTCTCTACTGGCTCAAAGAAAAAACCGATCTCAAGTGTGCTGTGATTTCAATAAACAACATCGTTTCGTCGCATGTTTATCAAAGTCTCTTGAGACATGTTCAAGGTAAGTTATCTTATGCGAATTCACTCAACAGGAATAGCCTTGACAGATTCGCTTTCATGACAGTTTCCTATTTCTTAGACGAAAAGGATAGAATAATGAATCAATATGATCTGTTTGTTGTGAACGAATTAGCCCATTTCAAAATCTTTCAACAAAACTCTCAAATTTCAGAGTTTCTGCAGTTGATCAGAAAGAATATCAATAAATTCATCGCAGTGAGTGTTAAGAACCCAGACGATCTTTTGGACTTCGCCGCTGCAATTGGTTTCGAAACAGCCTATGAGAAGTCTTTGAAACCGAATTACGGACTTACTGACCTCTCAGGGGATATTGATTCAGTTATCAACGACGCTTCTTGCTTTTTGTTTTCTGACCAACGCAAGCTTGCAGCGTTCTTTAAGAGATATAAAGACAGATGGAAGGGCAAAGAAGTTCTCATATACTCACATACGTTGAGACCGGCTCAACGTCTCAACGTTGTTAACTGTCTCAAAAAGAAGAAATTCGCCAAACTCGTAAGTTCGACAAATACCGACGGTTTGCCAACCGTACTTGGTCAAGAAACAGAGATCGCGATCATTGATGCACCGTTCACCTTGTTCGAAATACTCGATGTCCTTTCCACCGATGGTGACAATCAGCTTCTCGATTTGTGCTTTGCAAACGAAAGCGTCAATGAAAAACAGGCAGATTTGGAGGAACTCTTTCCATCGCAACAGATTCTTGAGGAAATACTGACCAAGATCAAAGGTGAAAGAATAAATCAACGTGATCTGAACGAAATACTCGTCGAGTCTGGTTATCTCAAGAATCAGTCATATGGGAAGATAATTATGAACATTCTCCGAGACTTGGGTGCAACTTTTGTCGGTGAAGAAATAGTACTGAGCCATCTGCGTTTTTCAAGAAAACCTGTGAGGATAATGGAAAGAGAGCTTGAATTCGCCTATTTTGAGGGGATAACAAAGCCTTTGTTGACTCAACGCGTCAAAGGTATCTACAGGGCCTTAGCGAATGTGAGAACGGTGATCTGATGTTTCTGGCAATAGATTATGGTGAAGCGAGATGTGGATTGGCTTTAGGCGAAAGATTAGTCGCAAAGCTCTGGACTGTCGAGAGAGAAAAGCTTTTTTCAGAGCTCTCCAAGTTCCCAGATATTGAAGCCTATGTGGTTGGGTTACCGTTCTCGATGAGCGGAAGGTATTCAGAGCAGACCTTCAAAGTCATAGCCTTTGCAGAGAGACTCCACAAGAAATATGGCAAACGTGTCTACATGATCGATGAGAGATTGAGCAGCAAGATTTTCAAAGGTAGTAAGGATGTTGACCGGCTGAGTGCGGCGGAAATCTTTGATAGATTTGTCTCTTCAGATCGTAATCGATACGAGATAAGACCACCATCAAAACTGAGTGATGAGACGGTCGCAGAGTTGAATAATTTGACAGGGAAGATTTTGATAGCCAATCTTTCTGACACGAGAGTTGCCAAAGATGAGAACTGCGTCGTCTATCAAGTTGATCCATACTATGCGTACCTGTTTTACAAGCGTGGTTTTCACGTGGAAAGAGATCTTAAACAGTTGGAAAACTCAGCACCATTTGATATGATCGTTGCAGGAGGGTCATGCGAGGAGTTCAGGACTTTTCTAAGACCTTCTGGTAAAATCCTGTGCCTGTAGCTCAAACGGATAGAGCGCTGGACTCCGGATCCAGAGGTTGCGGGTTCAACTCCCGCCAGGCACACCAGATATCTCCTCAGATGATGTAGGAGATTTCAAGGAGGTTGTTCAAATGCCAAAGGGTGACTTGGGCATAGATCTTGGTACGGCAAGTTTCATCGTTTATCAAAGAGGAAAGGGCATAGTGATTTTCGAACCATCTGTTGTTGCGATTTCCGAAAAAACAGGCGAGATAGTCGCGATCGGTGAAGAGGCTAAGAAAATGCTCGGGAAGACTCCAGATTATTATAAAGCAGTCAAGCCGATGAAAGATGGAGTCATTGCCGATTATAAGACCATTGAAGCTGTGATCAAAGAATTCATAAATCGCACTGTGAAAAAATCGTTTCTTTTTAAACCAGAACTTGTGATAGGAATTCCAACGAAAGCCACGAGTGTCGAGAAGAGGGCTGTCTTTGAGGCTGCGCTGAATGCGGGGGCAAGAAAGGTACATGTCATTTCCGAACCACTTGCTGCTGCTATTGGTGCAGGAATCGAGGTGACGAAATCTGAAGGAAGCATGGTCGTTGACATAGGTGGTGGGACCACAGACATTGCAGTGATAAGTCTTGGTGGTGTTGTCGTTGGTGATTCGATAAAGATAGCTGGCGATGCGATGGACGAAGCCATAGTCAGGCATGTGAGGAGAAAGTATGGTCTCGTGATAGGTGAACCGACCGCAGAGAATGTGAAAATAAAAATAGGAAAAGTTCATCCGTCTATGGAAACATATGAAATGGAAATCAAAGGAAGAGATGCGGTAACAGGTCTGCCGAGAACGGACAAAATAACATCAGAAGATGTGATGGAAACACTAAAACCGCTCATTGAAACGATCATAGGAAGGATCAAGATGGTCTTGGAGAAAACTCCACCAGAGTTGGCAGCAGACATCATCAATCAAGGAATTGTTCTCACAGGTGGCGGAGCACTTACAAGAGGTCTTGACTTGCTGATGTCTGAGGAACTCGGAGTTAAGACGATCATAGCCGAAGATCCGATAACATGTGTGGCAAAAGGTACCGGCATCTTGCTTGATGATCCTGAGCTCTTGAAGGTTGTGGCAACTTCTTATACGAGGTGATTTGGTGATAAGGGGTATTTATTCAGCAGCAATGGGAATGCTTCTCGATGTGGCAAAACTCGATACAACGGCAAACAATCTCGCGAATGTCGAAACCATTGGTTACAAGAGAGATAGAGCGGTCTTCAGAGCCTACGACGATAGAGCAATCTACGCATTACCAAGCAGAGATAAGCCCATTGGTAACCTAACTTACAGCGCCGTACTCGATGATGTTCACCTTGATACCTCTCGTGGGGTATTTCAGCAGACATCTAACCCACTTGATCTTGCGATAGACTCCGATGGCTATTTTGGTTTGATTGGACAAGATGCTGTCTATTACACTCGAGCTGGGAACTTCAAATTAGACAGTGAAGGGTATCTTGTGAATGCCGATGGACTGAGACTGATGGATCAAGACGGTCAGCCAATAAGGTTTTCAGATGGTTTTAGCATTGATGGGGATGGTTACGTCAGAGATAGGTTCAACAATGTTGTGACAAGAATTGCTTTGTTCACCTTTGAAGATCCTTCAAGTCTCAGGAAGGTTGGTTACACACTTTTCGAACCAACTGAGGAGAGTGGCGAGCCAGTTGCCGCACAAGATTTTAGGATTTTGTCGGGCTATGTGGAACTATCAAATGTAAACGCTCTTATGGAGATGACGAGATTGATCGAAGCTCAGAGACATTTTGAAATATCACAGAAGGTCGTTGTAGCAGAAGACGAAATGCTTGCAAAACTGATGAACCAAGTAGGTACTCTGAGATAACAGGAGGTGCTCTAAAGATGATGGTTTCACTGTATTCAGCGGCAACTGGAATGTGGGCACAACAGTACAAACTCGATACAGTCTCGAACAATCTTGCCAATGTTGATACAACAAGTTATAAGAAGGTTCGTGCGGAATTTCAAGATTTAGTGTATCAATATTATAAAAATGCGGGTACTCCCACAGCTGTCAATTCAACTATACCAACAGGTATCTACTTCGGTCATGGTGCAAGACTTGCAGCGACGACAAGAATCTTTTCCTTGGGGAGTATGGAACACACTGGAAATGCACTTGATGTTGCGATAACTGGCGATGGTTTCTTCCGTATACAACTGCAGGATGGTAGAACCGCCTATACCAGAGATGGCTCTTTCAAGATAGACAGCAATGGTACAGTTGTGACTGCAAATGGCCTTGCGTTGATTCCAAATATCGTTGTACCAGCCGATGCAGTCGCGATAAATATCTCTCCTGATGGAATTTTCTCGGTGGAGATGCAAGATGGTACAATACAGAACCTTGGCACGATAACACTTGTGAGATTTGTGAATCCTTCTGGCTTGAAATCGATTGGTGATAACCTTTACATGGATACAACGGCTTCCGGTGAGCCGATAGAAGGTACACCAAATCAAGATGGTTTCGGAGCCCTCCAGCAAGGTTATCTTGAGAAATCCAATGTAGATGTGGTCAAGGAAATGGTAGATATGATCACAGCTCAAAGGGCTTACGAATTGAATGCAAGAACGATACAAACTGCCGACAATATGCTCCAAACCGTTTCCACACTCAAGAGGTAATTCTTTCTCCTTGCGGATGCGCATCCGCCTTTCTCTGATTGAGAAAGGGTGGAAGAAGTGAAAAAGTTCATATTGATCTTCTTGATTACTGCTTCATTCGTTCTTGGCAACGATCTCTTTCAAAGTGTGAAGAAATCCATTGAGGACTATTTGTTGTTGCAACTCGGCGAAGGTGCAACCGTTACCAACATCCAGTTCAAGAACAATCTCCCTCAAACTGATAATTTTGAGATACTGTCTTACAGCCTTTCCAACGGCAAGGCAAGTCTCCTGATCAAACTGTCTCAAAATGGATCTTTTTCGGGATATCTTCAAGCCACAGCTGAAGTCATGGTCTTAAGGAATATTATCATCGCTTGTAGAACGATAAAGAGCGGTGAAGTGATATCACAAAGCGATGTGGTCTTAGCACTGGTGAATGTCCTAAACAAGAGAGGACAGTTTACCGACAAGGAAGAACTGGTCGTTGGAAAGATTGCCAAGAAAATGTTCAGAGAAGGCGATGCCATAGACTTGACTTATACGGCAAAGGCGCCAGATGTCAAAGCAGGGCAGACATTGTTGGCAACAGTGCAAATTGGCTCGGTTGTCGTAACAGCATTCGTCAGAATTGTTCACGATGCCAACTTTGGTGATCTGATAAAGGCAAGAAATATTTCGACTGGATCACTGATACAAGGTGTGTTGAAAGAAGATATGACTGTGTATGTCATGGGGAGTTGAAAAGATGAAGAAGTTTTTGGTCACTTTTCTTTTGTTCCAGGTCATGGTTGTTTTGGGTAGTTCTTTGTGGAATACTTCCACGAACAATCAGTTCAAGAATATCATTGCTGATCGCAAGGCAAGTAGAGTTGGAGACATAGTGACGATTGTTGTGAAAGAAACACCGAAGATAAATTCTGCCAGCCAAGACACAGCCTTTGAAAACGCCTTGCTGAACCTTTTCACTGGTGCAGTGAAGAACATAACTCAGTTTGATATCTCTCAATTCATACCTATCAACAACAACTCAACGAAAGAGAGATCAGCCCAGATGAATTCAACAGTTACGCTCACGATTTCCGCAGTTGTGGTTGATCTTCAGAATGGGAACCTTGTTGTAGAAGGCAACAAGAAGCTCAAAGTTGGTGAACAACTGAGTGAGATCATGATAAGGGGAACGATAAGACCAGATGACATAGCTTCAAACAACACTGTCGATTCCTCCAAGATTGCAAACTGTCAGATATGGGTCAACGGTCAATTAGTCTTCAGACAGAATCCAGATCAGGAATCTTGGCTCGATTACATACTCTCAGCAATAGCCAAGTGGTTCTTGTGAGGTGAGAACATGAAAAAGATCTTCTTGATGATCTTCACGCTTTCTATTTTCATACAGATCTTCGGTGCTACTCGCATAAAAGACATAGCGATTTTCAGAGGGGCACGCGATAACCAACTCTTTGGACTTGGTGTAGTAGTCGGCTTGAACGGCAGCGGTGATTCCGGCAAGATTAACTCAACTTTGTTGTCGAATATGGCGAGGACTTTCAACATAAGCATAGACTCAGCCGATCTGAAGACAAAGAACAGTGCTCTTGTGATGGTTTTGGCAGATATCCCACCTTTCTATAAAGAAGGTATGAGGTTGGATGTGACGGTAGCCTCAATAGGCGACGCGAAGTCTTTAGAAGGTGGCTTTCTGGTTCAAACACCGTTGTATGGTGCAGATGGAAATGTCTACGCAGTGGCTCAGGGAAATGTCGGTGTTGGTGGAACTGATGTGAAAGTCTCTGCGAATCTACAGAACAAGTACAAAGTTGTTGGGTATATTCCAGGTGGAGCAATAGTCGAAAAAGAGATTCCCTTTGATTTTGTTGATTCAAATACTGTGACAATCTTGCTGAGAAAACCTGATTTTACAACAGCCGCGAGAGTAGCTCAAGCCATAAATACAACCTTCGATAGGAAGATCGCCAAAGCGATCGATGCATCCTCGATAAGAGCACAGATTCCTTCAGGTTTTGAGGACGATGTCGTCACATTTTTGTCTCTCGTCGAAGAGATAGAAGTTTCAGTTGATCAACCGGCAAAGGTTGTCGTAAACGAGAAGACTGGAACCGTTGTTTTAGGTGGGAATGTGAAAGTACTGGATTTCACACTTTCATACGGCATTTTCAATATAACTGTGAAAAATGGGAAAGTGGTTTCAGAGGAACAAAGTGATGCAACTGTATCGTCGTTAGTGGAGGCTCTCAAGAGTCTTGGCGCAAAACCACAGGATATCATAGCCATTTTACAGACGATGCACAGCGCAGGTGTATTGCTCGCCGATTTGGTGGTGATGTGATGATCTATTCTGTTTCAGCTGTGAAACAGAAAGACCCACTGTGGAATGCTTGTTCTGAATTCGTTGGATCGATCTTCTATGACGTTTTCAGAAAAATGTACGATTCAATTCCGCAGTCCAACTTGATACACAAAAGCCCTGCAGAGAAATGGTACACTGATATGCTCTTGTACGAGTATTCAAAGGAAGCTGCGAAAAATGATCTCAAACCACTTGTAGATATGATTTACAAAAAGCTCGCAGCGGGTGCCTATCGTTGAGGAACAGAACTCTTTTCAGTCAATTGCTTAACCAGCTCATCCTCAAGTAATTTCGTGATCAACTCATCGAGATCACCATCTAAGACGTCTTTCAATCTGTAGATTGTGTAGTTTATTCGATGGTCGGTTACCCGATTCTGAGGAAAATTGTAAGTCCTTATTTTTTCACTTCTTTCTGCGGTGCCTATCTGATTTTTTCTCTGTTGAGAAAGTTCTGTGGATATTTTTTCTTGCTCCATCTCGTAGAGTTTTGCGCGGAGTATCGAAAGAGCTTTTTCGCGATTCTGATGTTGCGATCTTTCACTTTGACAAGAGACGATCAGACCAGTTGGAAGATGTGTAATTCTCACCGCAGACTCAGTCTTGTTTACGTATTGCCCACCGTGACCAGAGGCTTTGAAGGTATCGATTCTTATGTCCTTTGGATCTATGTGAATCTCGACATCTGAAACCTCAGGCAGAACAGCAACTGTCGCCGTTGAGGTGTGTATTCTTCCAGAGGATTCAGTCACTGGAATTCTCTGGACTCTGTGGACACCACTCTCGAGTTTGAGAAGTTTGTAAGCCGACCTCCCCTTTATCAAGAAGACGATCTCTTTGAAGCCACCAAGCCCAGTGTCGTGAAAATCGTAAAGCTCAACTTCCCAACCTTTTCTTTCTGCAAACCTCGTGTACATACGATAGAGGTCAGAGGCGAACAAAGCAGCTTCTTCCCCGCCTGTACCTGCACGAATCTCTACGATCACATTGTTGTAATCCTTGGTTGGAAGAAGTTGCGAGATGAGCTGAGCCATCTTTCTTTCGTACTCTTTTTTAGCTTTTTCAAGCTCACCTTCAAGAGTAGGATCTTCTTGAAGGGCTTGTTGCCAGAAATCGATTTCCTCAGATGCAGATTGCAGTTGCTGATAGGTATGAAGTATTTCCTTGAGATTCGAGTACTCAACAGACAGAGATCTTATCTGCTCGGGCTGAAGGTGTGAGTTTGCGAGTTCTTTTTCAAGTTCGCTCACTCTCTCTGCGATCTTCTTGACGGCTGAATCTATTATGTCTATCATCCTATCCTTCTCCTCATTTCCTCTGGATTTCTCGCGTACTCGTAGATCTGCTCTTTACTGATGAAACCGTTTGCATACGCTTTGAAGAGCGCATCGTCGAAAAGAACCATTCCTTGTTTTGCGCTGGTCTGCATAATGGATTCTATCTGGTGCAATTTGTTTTCTCTTATCAAGTTCTTGACGGCAGCAGTACCAACGAGAATTTCCAGAAGGGGAACCATTCCTTTGCCATCAGCACGTGGTAGCAGTCTCTGATAGATTATTGCAACAAGTGTGTTTGCGAGTTGGAGCGCAATTTGTTTTTGCTGGTGCGCTGGGAAAACATCTATGACCCTTTCTGGAGCACTTGCAGCGCTGTTTGTGTGAATCGTGCTGAAGACCAAGTGACCTGTCTCTGCAGCAGTAAGTGCGAGCGCCATTGTTTCAAGGTCTCTCATTTCACCAACGAGTATTACATCGGGATCTTGCCTCAAGGCGTATTTCAGACCATCGTAAAAACTGTTCGTGTCCTGACCGAGTTCTCTTTGGTGTATGACTGATTTCTTATTGGTGAAGAGGTATTCTATGGGGTCTTCTATCGTGATGATGTGATATGGATGGTTTTCATTAATATAGTCTATCATCGCGGCAAGAGTGGTTGATTTTCCACTACCAGTTGGTCCGGCAACGAGTATTAGACCAGAATCTCTTTCGGTGAAATCTTTCAATATTTCTGGTAAGCCGAGTTCTCCGAAGGTTCTGATCTTTCTGGTTATCAACCTCAAGGCAAGTGCAGGCTTGCGCCTTTCATAGTACAAATTGCCGCGTACTCTAACCTGATCTCCAACACTGAACGCAAAATCGATTTCTCTCTTGCTGAAATCTGGTTTGAAGTCGATCTTTTCAAACAGTGACTCTATTGCCGAAACAAGATCAACTTCACTGACAACACCGAAATCTTTCTGAGCGATCAGAAGTCCGTTGATTCTGTATATGGGAGGACTATCTGCGCAAAGATGAATATCAGATGCCTTCTTGCTGAAGGCATCTGTTACTAACCCAGAGAGTTCTATCATCGTCTTTCATCCTTTCTGTGATCTCAGGACGCTGGCACATCTCGGACAGGTGGCTGGGAATTCTTGATCGTGCCCAGTCATCGGGTGATATTTCCAGCATCTATCACATTTTTCACCCAAAGCTTTTTGTACTTCAACTTCAAGTTCACTATCAGAATCATGAACTTCTACCTGCGAGACTATGAAAAGTTCCTCTAAGTACTGTGCGTATCTTTCGAGTAATGTACGAATTTTCTTGGAGTTTGATCTTATCGCAACTCTTGCATCCAAGGAATGACCAATTCCACCAGACTGCCTCACTTCTTCCAGTGCTTTCAGTACATGGTCGCGAATCTTCATGAGCTCTTCAAAATCGCTCGTCACTTCTTGGTCAATCCATTCTTCGTGATATTCTGGCCATTTCTCAACTTGAACACTCAGAAACTTCTGCTGCTGACATTTGAAGTGTTCATAAGCCTCTTCACAGGTGAAAGCAAGGATAGGTGAGAGCATGATCAACAGTGACCTCAGTATGTGGTACAGAACCGTCTGAGCTGACCTTCTCGCCAGAGAATTTTTTGATTCCACGTAGAGCCTATCTTTTATTATGTCCAAGTAAACGGCACTCAGTTCCACAGAGCAGTATTTCACCAAAATGTTGTAAACCTTAGAGAATTCATAACTTTCATATGACTCAGTCACGCTCTTGATGATCTCCTGAAGTCTACCCATTGCCCATTTGTCTATCGGCAACAACTGTTCGAATGAAACAGAATCTTTCTCTGAAAAATCGTCGAGATTGCCCAAGAGGTATCTGAAAGTATTTCTGATTTTCTTATAGACCTCAACCTGCTGCATTATTATGTTTTGAGATATCCGTATATCGTTGAAATAATCACTGCTCGCAAGCCACAGCCTGAGTACATCGGCACCGTATTTCGAGCAGACCTCGAGTGGATCAACTACGTTACCAAGCGACTTGCTCATCTTCTTTCCTTCTTCGTC
>JBBFME010000072.1:0-10821 GCA_037478695.1 Pseudothermotoga sp. | reverse complement strand
CTATCCTCTTGACGGTGTAAAAGTAAGATTCAAAACCGAGTTTCTCGATCACTTTGAGTTCTTCTTCAAACCTTTTTCTGTGCTCAGGAGTTCTTGCCAGTTCTGCGCAGCCTTTCAGCCAATCCTTCTTTGGTTGTGGCAATTTCATTTCCACTCGCAAATCGTAGGATGTACAACCAAGGATTAAAGCAGCATCTTCGAAGGCTCCATCAAATGATGAGCCAGACTTGATGGGACTTTGCTGAATTTGGCACATAGCTATGTGACCATCGAGCTGAGAGTCGTTCAGGTAGTATATCAACTTGATTTCATCGATTTTCAGAAAATCGAGTTTCGGTTCTTCTGATCTGTTATAAGCCTTCACCAGTTCTTCAAATTCCTCGCGATTTCTTGCGTAAAAAACCTTTGTACCAACTCTCAGTCCGTGAACAGGTATGATTCCATTTCGACGACAGAGGTTGTTGAAAGTTACTGTGCCATGGAAGTTTGTATCTGCTAAAAGAAGCGATTTCAATCCGATCGATTTGGTTTTCTCGACAACTTGCTCTAATCGTATTATGGAACCATCAAAAGAATAAGGGGAAACAACACACGGTATCATTTGAGAGTCACTGCCTCGTTTGATAACTTCACCAACATCGATTTGAAATCATCTGGTATTGGGGCAGTGAACTGCATCCATTTCTCAGTTCTTGGATGATAAAACCCAAGTTTTGTTGCGTGGAGCATCTGTCTTACTGCGAGTGATCCTTTACCGTAGAGTTTGTCACCGAGAATGGGGTGACCTATGTACTTCATGTGAACTCTTATCTGATGGGTACGACCGGTTTTCGGATAAGCAGCGATAAGCGATGCAGTCTTCCCGAAATGCTTTATGACTTCGTAATGTGTTATTGCAACTCTACCAGATTCATTCACAGACATCTTTGTTCTCAGAACAGGATGTCTGGCTATTGCAATTTGGACATCACCTTGAGATCTCTCGACGAAACCCTCTACAAGTGCCAAGTACATTTTGAAAGTCTTTCTCTCTTTGAATTGATGTGAGAGACTCTGGTGTGCCAGATCGTTCTTCGCAACGACTATGACTCCTGAGGTGTCCTTGTCCAATCTGTGAACGATACCTGGTCTGAGCTGGCCTCCAATGCCCTGAAGATCTCTGCAGTAATACAGTAGTGCGTTCACAAGTGTGCCACTTGTGTGAGAAGGAATTGGGTGAACGATCATACCAGCTGGTTTGTTGATCACTATGATATCAAAATCTTCGTAAATGATCTCGAGTTCTATCTGCTGTGGTTCAACTGTGATTGGCATAGCAGGTTCTGGGTCTGGAATGACTATCACATCTTGTGGTTTGACTTTGTAACTGGGCTTTTGAGCTTTTCCGTTGACGGTTATCTTTCCCTCTTTGATGGCTTTTTGTACAAAACTTCTGGAGATCTTCGCAGGTATCTTCTGCAGCAAGTAGAGATCAAGTCTTTGTTCCGATTCACCTTTGTTCACCGTGACTTTCAACTTTTTTCTCTCCCATCAGGAGACTTAGCACTATCAATACCCCGCCAATAGTGATGAACAAATCTGCAATATTGAAGATGGCAGGAAAATAGCGAAGGTTTATGAAATCAACAACGTAGCCAAATCTGAAACGATCGATGATATTACCAGTTGCTCCGCCAACGATCATCTGAAGTCCAACTTTTGTCAAGCGTGAACCTTTTGTAAGACTTGACACAACAGAGAGTGTCAGTGTCACGGCAAAAGTGACCCACAGTACCCAGGGTGATTTTGAAAACAGGCCAAAGACGATACCCGTGTTCCTCGTATAGGTGAACCACAAAACACCTGGAACAGCAAAGAAAGGCTGAAAGAGAAAGTTTTCTACCAACATTTTTGAAAGTTGGTCCATCAAAATCACAAAGGTTACCCAGAACACTTCACTTCACCCTTTGATAGAAAAATGGGCTGACGATCTTCAGTCCTATCTCAGCGTAATCGAAGATTCTCTCCGTGCTGCCCACGAAAAGTATGCCACCGAGTCTGAGGGCTTTGGTGAAATTCCTGTAGAGCTGGTCTTTTGCAGAGGCTTCGAAGTAAATCACGACATTTCTACAGATTATCAGGTCGAGCGACTGGGGAAATGGATCTTGAAGCATGTTGTGCTTTTTGAACTCCACCCTCTTTTTCACAAAATCCTTTACCTTGTAACTCCCATCAAGCAACTCAAAGTATCTCTCTAAATATGCCTTAGGTGTACTCACCATAGATCTTGCTTCATATACACCGGCTTTTGCCTCTTCGAGTGCTCTTTCATCCAAATCTGTGGCGAGCACCGAAGCAGTAGATGGGGCTTTTAGTTCTTCAAGCAGCATTGCCAAAGAGTATGGTTCTTCACCGCTCGCACAACCTGCACTCCATGCCTTGAATTTGTTTTTGCTCAAAGCTAAGAGTTCAGGCAAGTATTTGTCTCTGAGTTCCCACCACTTTTCTGGGTTTCTGAAAAACTCTGTGACGTTTATCGTCAATTTGTCGAGAAACTCTTCTTTAGCCGCTGGATTTGACAGTAAGAAGCGTAAGTACTCTTGAAAAGAAGACAGTCGATATTTTTTTATGAGTATTTCTATTCTTCTTTTTACCCTGTGCGGTTTGTAGCCAGAGAGGTCCAAACCAAAGTATCTGTGAACCTCTTTGACGAACCATTGGAAATCTTCCATGGGAAGATCACCAGAAAACTGGGAAAGAAAATCCTGCATACCATCTCTCCTTGTCTGAACGAAAGATCACGTAGATTTTGTCAATCTTTTTCCTCAAATCTATCGATTCATTCGACACCAAAAGCCATTCGTCTTTGTTCACCCAGCCAAAACCCACGCTCGTCTTGTTCGCGAGATGTTGTGCGAAGAAAAACAACCTATCTGCCGCAAAACCGATTCGCATCCCCATGTTGGGTATATAGAAAAAAACAGCTCCTCTGTAGGAAAGACCAATTCCATAACCTAAGTTCGAAATGAATGGCTCTATCTTGAAGTCACTGAAATTGATTGGAACCGAAAGGTGATAACCACTGTTGTTGTCAACACAGATTGAAAAGTAGTCGATCTTGAAGAAAAGCGCATAACTCCTTTGAACAATAGCTCCGATGGAGCCGTTCATTCCCCAGAGACTCAAAGTGTCAGGCTGATAGTTGAGGTTACTGAAACTCAGCCAGCCAGGATACGGTACACGATAAAGAGCTCCACCGGTGCCAAAGTTGAGCGAGAGATATTTCAAGCTCTCAAAGGGCTCATAGAGAGGCGAGATATTTAAACGTCCTTGATCAATGGCCACACGTAGGCTGAAAGAAAGATCAGCCTCAATATGCCAGAACTCGACATGTGGAGACAATGTGACACCAAACCAAGGACCGGTGCCAACAGCTGTATCAAAGTTCACTACCGCAGCCGCAACAGAAATGGGTAACATCAACAACAATATTGAAGTTCTCATTGATTCATTTGCGACAGTATCGCTTCCATTTCTGCGTCGTCCATCTCGAAGTTCGAGAAGACCTCTTGCACATCATCCATATCTTCGAGTGCGTTCAGCAACATCAAAATCTTTTCTGCATCCTTCCCTGTCACCTGGACTGTGTTCTTTGGTACGTATGACACAGTTGCCTCGACCTTGTAGCCGTTCTGTTCAAGAGCTTCTTTGACCGATGTCAGGTTTTCTGCAGATGCAACTATCCTTATTGGATCATCCTGATCGTTGATGTCTTCAGCTCCTGCGTCAATTGCAAGCATCATCAACTCTTCAACGTTTGCCACTTGGTCTCGTGCTACGTTGATTATTCCCTTCCTCTCGAAGATCCAACTGACGGCTCCAAGATCGGCAAGACTGCCACCATGTCTACTCAAAACATGTCTTAACTCCTGGGCCGTTCTGTTTTTGTTGTCCGTCAAAGCCCTAATGTAAAGCGCAACGCCTGCAGGACCATATGCTTCGTATATGATCTCTTGATACTCAACACCTTCAAGCTCACCAGTACCACGCTTGATGGCCTTTTCAATGTTGTCTTTTGGCATGTTCGCTTCTTTTGCCTTTTCGATAGCCGTTCTAAGCCGTGGGTTCGTGTCTGGGTCTCCTCCACCTTCACGAGCGGCAACTATCAATTCGCGTATCAGTTTCGTGAACATCTGCGATCTCTTAGCGTCCTGTGCCATCTTTCGATGTTTGATATTTGCCCATTTGTTATGTCCTGACATTCTCTTCCCTCCTAAACAGAGTTATCTCCAAGATATTTTATCACCGTTATCGTAGTATCGTCATGTCTTTGTGTACCCTTCGAAAAGTTTTCAATCTCGTTCTTCAGTTGCTCAACAATTTGTACAACACTGTGATTCCTCAGTTCCTTGATTTTTGCACAAAATCTCTCAAGTCCATATTCATTTCCAGAACTGTCCCTCGCTTCTGTTACGCCATCTGTGTAAGCCACTATTAGATCTCCTGTACCGATCTTCGTAACCACTTCTCTGTAGTTTGTATCTCTCAGAATACCAAGTGGCAGATCTTGTGCTTCTACGGTAGTAATATCATCACCGCTAACCAGTAAAACAGGATTGTGTCCCGCGTTCACGATGTGGAGTTCACCATCATGAGTCAGGCACAACAGTATCATGGTGACGAATCTGTCTTCTTCCAAGTCCTCGCACAACACGTTGTTGAGTTGCACCGCAAGTTGAGAGATTGTTTCAGCACTTCTGGAAAGCGTTCTCAAAGCACTACGCAATGCTGTCATCATCAAAGCCGCTGGAATACCTTTGCCTGAAACGTCTGCAACTGTTGCAAAAATGCGATTTTCTCTGACAAGAATATCGTAGTAATCTCCACCTACTTGAATTGCAGGCATCGTATCAGCGCTTATTTCGACGTAATTCAAATTTGGCAATTTTCTCGGGTAGAGCCTCATTTGGATCTGTCTTGCAATCTCGAGCTGTTCTCTGAGTCTTTCTCTCTCGACCTCTCTTTTCAACCTCACATACCTTTCACATATCGACGATAACTGCTGAGCAGCGGCTTCGAGAATCTTCCTGTCCACCGCGGTGAAGATATCTGGTTCTCTTTCAACGAGCGTGATCCTTCCCCAAAGAGATTTGCCACTCTTGACGGGAACTGACAACAGATTCCGAACTTCTGTACTATGAGTCGGTTCGATCAAGAAAACATTGTCACTCTTTGTGTCAATCAACTGCTTTGCCTTTTCGAAGGTTTCACGATCAAGTGCGAAAAGTTTTTCGTAATAAACGTGTCGATCTGCCACGTTCAGCTCGATGCACACTGCTAAGAAAGGTATCGTTTGTTTCAATAGCTCGACCAACGACTCAAGACCTTCTTCGGGGTCCACAACATTCGCAAAAACATTGTTGAGTTCAAAGAGAGTTGCAATTTCTTGGTAAGTCCTGGAGAGTTCTTCTATGTGCTCTTCGAGCAACTTCGTGTAGTTCTTTCGCCGCTCATTCAGTTCCGCCATTATTTTGTCTATAGCCATGGATATGTCTTTGAGACTCGACAAACCTTGGTATGGAGGTAAGTTCATCGTTTTAGAGATTTTCTCATAGACCTGCTTTAGTTCATGTTCCACGACCTATCACCCTGCGAACTTCTTCGAGCAATTTCAGTGGGCTGAAGGGCTTTGTGAGAAAACCATTGGCACCGATCTCCAAGGCTACTTTTGGATCATCCTCCCCACCCTTCGCCGTCAACATTATCACGGGAACGTCCTTTAGCTCAGGATCTTTTCTCATTGTCCTGAGAACTTCAAACCCATCGATGTGAGGCATCATTATATCTAAGATCACGAGATCTGGTTTTGCCTGTCTTAGCTTCTCGAGGGCTTCCTTTCCATCCTTTGCTTCGTCAACTGCATACCCCTCTCTCGTGAGATTGAAGCTAACGATCTTTCTCAAGACCTCAGAATCATCGACCACTAAGACTCTATAGCCCATGATGATTCCTCCAAGATTTCTGACAGTTTTCTGCCGTCACAGAGTGCCTCCGTGCACGTAACCAATACAGAACATTCCTCTTCTCTCAAGATGGGCTGGTACAGATATCGAGCACGAATGAGTCGGTCCCTTTTCTGTTCATATCTTATCACAAGAAATTCACCTTGAGAATTGAATTGCACATTTTCAAAGAAATAACTAATCGGACCTGACTTTGATTTTTCTGTAATCACAATCTGCCTTGCTGAATCATATGCTGACAGATCGGCACACTTTTTAGGTATCAGAATCTTGAAAGCATAGGCTGTCACCAATTTGTTCGGATTCAGTTCAGTCCACCACAGTTTTTCAGGAGAAATGCCTTTGAGTGAGGTTTCCTTTAGTTTGCTTAATACCCCTTCAACTCTGCCACTGAAATCGACCCTTGTGTACAGTGCGAGATTCACCACACCAGTGGGTGTTGGATCGAGATACGAAATCTTTGGTTTTTTGTGGAAACCTTCGGTGAGCGCAAATGGCAATCCACTGCGCCGAATGTTCCTCTCTATAGCATTTGACGTTTCTATTGCCGACAGAAACCTCATCAAGCCATATTTTTTGTATTTTATAATTGCGTGCATCTTTCCTCCTGCTGTGTCGTTAACCGGTAGATTATACTATAATGATTTAGGAATTGAGAGGTGATCTTAATTGTACTACAAAGTATCCCGTGATCCGATTCATTTTGAGATCTTCTTGTATCCATTGGAGATACTCTCAATAGATACCAGACCTGTTCAAAGACTGAGATATCTGTCACAGTTGGTTGGTGCTGAGCTTGTCTACCCTGGTGCGACACACAATAGATTTTCTCACTCACTCGGTGTGATGCACATCTGTGGTATCTACGCTTCAAGGCTCTTCGAAGACCAATCGAAAAGGCGAGTTGTCCGACTTGCCGGGTTGCTTCATGACATTGGTCATGGCCCATTCAGTCATCAATTCGACGATGTGGTCTACAAGAGAATGGGACTGACGGAAGGCCACGACGAATTCAGAAAGAAAATACTGCTTGAGTTGATGCCTTCTGAGATGATGAGATCTTACCAGAGAATATCAGACCCAAGGATGAAAAGTGCGATTGCTGAGGACCTACATCAGACTCTTGGCGTAGATCAAGTGAGTGAAGACAGTTTTTTCAAGCTCATGAATTTAGTGAACGAGGTGTTCGAAGGAGAAGAAGCTGGAACCGTTGAGTTCAACATAGTACAAGGGCCGTTAGGTGCTGACAGGCTTGATTTTCTCATGAGAGATTCCTATTACAGTGGTACAACGCAGTTCGGTGTAGGTGCGATTGATAGAATTATCAGGAACTCTTTTGTAAAGGAAAAAGATGGAAAAAAGATCTTGTGCTATCATGCGAAAGTCCTCGATCAGATATACACAAGTCTCTTCGGCAGGTTTATGATGTACAAGAACGTCTATTTTCACAAGACGTCCAGAGCAGCCGATCTAATGATCCAGCAAATACTATCGCTCATCTACGAATCACTCAAGTTGCCTGAACAAGTGAGCGACACAACGAAGTTTCTCGATATGACAGATCAGTTCATTTTCTCACAGATAAAACTCGAGTTCAAAAGGCTGCTCGAGAAATATGGCATGAATGAGCAAGAGATCTTCGAAGGAAATGTACAACTCAAAGAAGATGAGTATTCTCTGATGAAGGCTTATGAATTGTTGAGGCGTATCGAAAGAAGAGATCTTTGGAAATTGATAGCTGAAATCACCTTTTCTGCTGTTGGTGTCGATCCTTCGATCATGAGTAAGGGAGTTGTGGAGGATACCCTGCAGAAAATGAAGGCGAGACTGAGAACTTTGATCGAGAGCACAGAAGTAGTAGAACAAGACAAGAAAGAGTTGCAGAGAATTCTGAACAGCTTCGACGAAATCTTTAAGACCGATACTCCCTACAAGTTGTCCCTTATGCATCCAGATGAATTTCTCAGGAGCAACGTGTTTCTATATGATCCTGCAAAGGAAGAGGTCTTTTCTCTTGAAGAGTACCTCAAGAAATACCCAGCATACCAATTGATGGCAAACAATTTGGTTCAGATAGTCAGAGTTTATGTCACTGAAGACATTCGACAGATACTCAGGAAATACAATGTTGTACCGAGAGCTGGCACTGAGTTGACAACGAGGTGGTGAAGTTGTCCAGAAGGCTTTTACTTTTCTTCATAGACGTTGGTTTGACATTGTTCGCAGGCATCATCGCTCTCTTCATCAGGCTTGGGTTCGACTGGGCAGAACTTGCAAAGTATTTCCCCAGTGTACCAATCTATTGTTCGATCAGCGCGTTAGTCTATATTCTGAACGGTACTTACAACATAGTCTGGTTGTACGCTTCCTTCAAAGATATGATCACTCTGATGAGAGGTTCTGCTGTGGCGTATCTTTTGAATATCCTCTTTTTCTATTTAGTAAGGACTATCGTTCTGCCTCGTTCTGTCGGTGTGATGACTTTTTTGGGTTCAACGATGCTGATGATCGCAAGTCGTTTCTTCTGGCAGTGGTTGAATACCGTTCCACCAACGAGTAACAAGAGGGTGTTGATAATTGGTGCAGGAAGTGCTGGGACAATGCTTTTGGAAGATTTCGAACACCGCCCCAACTTGGGAAGGGTGGTTGGGTTTCTTGACGATTCTCCGAGAAAGATTGGACGAAAGATACACGGAATACCAATCTATGGACCTATCGATGAGGCCCAGCAGGTAATCGATTTGTTGAAAGTCGATGAGGTCATCATAGCGATTCCCTCGGCAAATTCTGAGCAAATGAGGAGGATCGTGTCTTTGATCAATCCCAAGCGTGTGAAGATTCGTACACTGCCAGGCATATACGAACTGACAGATACACACCCGCGGATAGGTCAACTCAGAGAGCTGACTGTCGAAGATTTGCTCGGTAGAGAAGAAACCAAGGTCGATCTCGAGCAGATAAGGTCATACATCAAGGGCAAAAGAATTCTTGTGACAGGCGCAGGTGGTAGTATAGGCAGTGAACTCTGCAGACAGTTAGCGAAACTCGAACCCTCAATGCTTGTCTTGCTGGGCAAGGGAGAAAACAGCATTTACCAGATAGACGAAGAGCTTTCCGTGGATTACCCACTTTTGAACAGAATGCGTGTGATAGCAGATGTTTCAGATTCTGTGCGAATGCATCAAGTTTTCGAGGTTGCCAAACCCGAGATCGTCTTTCATGCTGCCGCACACAAACATGTTCCACTGATGGAAGAAAACCCATATGAAGCACTGCGTGTCAATGTCCTTGGAACAAAGATTGTTGCAAAGTTATGTTGTGAGTTTGGTGTCGAAAAGATGATCTTCATTTCCACCGATAAGGCTGTGAAACCTTCTTCGATCATGGGAGCGAGCAAGAGATTGGCAGAACTACTCTTGCTCTCCATGAATTCTAACTGCAAAACGAACTTTGTGATAGTGCGGTTCGGTAACGTGATTGGCAGCAGAGGCAGCGTCATATTGAAGTTCAACCATCAAATCCAGAAGGGAGGGCCTGTGACGGTCACTGACCCAAGAATGACAAGATATTTCATGAGTATTCCCGAAGCTGTTTCGCTCGTGCTACAGGCTGGCAGTTTCGGTACAGATAAGGATCTCTTTGTCTTAGACATGGGTAAACCAATTTCGATAGACACGTTAGCCAGAACGATGATCATGCTGAACGGTCTTGTTCCCGATCAAGATATCAAAATAGTCTACACGGGAAGTCGAAACGGCGAGAAACTCACTGAGGAACTGTTCTACGAACATGAGAAGGTGGAATCTACAACGCATCCTAAGGTGTTGTTGGTCAGAAATGACAGGAAGATGGATTTCGAGAAACTGTGCAACACTTTAGATCTTCTTTTGAAGATGGCGGTAGAACAACCACAGGAGGTCTTTCAAAAAATCCAGCAGTTCCTGAACGAGACATGAGGGGTGCTCGATGAGTTTTCTCATATCTTTTCTTCTAAGTTTCTTATTCGTGAGATTCTTCTCGCGGAAATTCCCCTTGGATATGCCAAATGCGAGAAAGATTCACAAGATGCCAATTCCTCTAACCGGTGGTATTGCGATCTTTGTTGCTTTGCTCGCAACAGAAACCCAAGTAAAGATCATCTTGCCTGTGTCCTTAGCCTTTCTCTTAGGTGTCTTAGATGATATCGAAGATCTCTCTTACAAGATCAAATTGCCCTTTCAGGTAATAATTGCTGCTGTTGCTGTGTGGATAGGACCAGAACAGATCTATTTTCTTGGGCAAAGACTGGACGGAATACTGTGGAAAGTTGTAGAAGTCTTTTGGTTTGCTGCGATGTTCAACGCTCTGAATATGATCGATGGTATGGACGCACTTGCATCTTCTACCTCAATGCTGAGCGCTCTCTTTCTCAGAGAATACCGACTTGCCCTGGCTTTGGCTGGTTTTCTACCTTTCAATCTACCAAAGGCTAAGTCCTTTCTCGGAAACAGTGGATCGGCTATTCTTGGCATTCTACTGCCATTTTATGCGCTGACATACTTCAAAGGGGATCTGTGCTATGCCACAGTTTTTCTCGGCTATCCGGCTTACGAAGTTTTAAGCAGTTTCACACGGCGCATACTTCGTCACAGAAATCCATTCAGTGCAGACAAGAACCACACTCATCATCTGTTGATGAGAAGATTTGGCGTATGGCGCTCTTTGTTGTTGCTCGTTAGCTTTTCTTTTGTCTGTAATTTGTTGGGCCTATCCGAAAAACTCTGGTCTTTCTTGCTCTTTTGCATTGTCTATCTTGTTCTCTTCACCTATAGCCTTTCTC
>JBBFME010000071.1:0-10892 GCA_037478695.1 Pseudothermotoga sp. | reverse complement strand
GGGCATTTGGCACTCGGCATTGGCAAATCGGCGAGTGCCGCTTTGACTATAATTGGCGAGGAATTCAAAAAGGAAAGAATAACGCTGGGTGAAGTGTGCGATATACTCGAGACAACTATACTCAAGAGGCGAGTTCTTGGAAGAAATGATGGCCTTGCGATAATTGCAGAAGGTATTGGAGAGATGATCGATCCAGAGGAACTGGCACAAATTCCTGGAGTTACAGTCGAGCGAGATCCCCATGGCCATATCAGACTCAGCGAGATACCGCTTGCCACTATCCTAAAACGCGAAATTCAAAAGCGCTTTGCTCAGAGAGGCGAAAAGATAAACATCATAGATGTGACTTTGGGTTATGAATTGAGATGTGCAAGACCGGTACCTTTCGACATAGACTATACCAGAACCCTTGGATACGGTGCCATTAGATTCTTGATGGGAGACTTCGAGAAGAATCTATCTGGAGGCATGATTTGTTTAGAAAACGGAAGAATAAAAGTCTTGCCATTTGAAGAACTCACCGATCCAACAACTGGTCGCACGAAGGTACGAATGGTCGATATCAACTCTGAACACTACCGCGTGTCACGAGGTTACATGATAAGACTCACCAAGAAAGATTTGCAAAATCCAAGTATGCTTGCCAAACTCTCAGCTGCTGCAAGGATGAGTCCAGAGGAATTCCTCAGTAGGTACGAATGGGTGACACAGATTTGATGTAAAACCCCGGCGATTGCCGGGGTTCTTGTCATTTCTTTGGCTTTTCTTTTTTCGTTTCTTTTGGCTTTTCTTCAGGTTTCTTTGGTCCTGGGTTCTTTGCACAAGGCATCTTCACACCCCCCGTCTTATTCAAAAGTATAACTTATTTTTTCTAATTTGCAATACATTTCGGAGAAAAAAGTAGAAAATTTCTGGTGGTTTTTCTGCATAAAAGGCACCAGCTTGTACCAGATCATCTGCACTGTTGTGTTGATGCAGTACACCAAAGACATAGAGCACTTCGGCTTGAACAGCAGCTTTAACTCCGTTCACAGAATCTTCGAAAACAACTGTCTCAGTACTCTGGACGCCTAATCTTTTTAACGTTTCAAGATAGATTTGCGGATTAGGTTTACTTGACTCAACTTCATCACCAAAGACCATTACGTTGAAAGACTCAGCAAGACCAGCTTTTTGTAATCGCGCCGTTGCGATCTCTCTGACAGTTGATGTGGCAACTGCGATCTTCACTCCGATTCTTTTCAACAGTTCGAGGACCTCAACTACCCCTTCTCGTGGCTTCATCGATTGCGACAGTTGGTTAAATACCCTGTAGACATCTCTAACAAAAGTCTGCTCATCAACCGGCAGTTTGAATCTTTCGATAATATTTCTCGCCCCACCCTTTTCTAAGGTCCTTCCGGTTAGCTGAACAAAATCTTTATCTGAGAAATTAACACCGTATCTGGAAAGAATCACTCTGAACGTTTCTCTGTATATACTCTCGGTCTCTATCAAAACACCATCCATGTCGAAAATAACAGCACTTATCAAATCGTTCACCTCTGCATTATCTTCTCACGTTGTTTAACAGTTGTATGAACTCACCGAGGCTTTTGACACGCGGTAAGTCTTTGATATGCCTGTTGTACGACCAATCCATGACAACTGTTCTGATACCATGGTTTGTCAAATCTTCTATATGATGTGGAGCATCATCGAGTGCGATTTCTACTCTAAGTTCTTTGCACAACCTTCCCTTTCTTGGTGTGACGAAAATCTGAGGTTGTATGCCAACATGTTGTTCGATCCAGAAACGCGTCTGTTCTTCAACACTCTTCCCCTTTGTTGGAAAACGAGAGGTTATGAAATAGAAGTCGTGCTCACCTTCTAAAATCGTCTGTCTTAGCAACAATAAGTCTTCCTCCGATGCATAAACTGGCAGCGTTTCATAGAAATTCTCTGTCTGTTTTATCCTTTCCCAAATCAGTTGTTCCATTTCAAAGGTTAAGCCCGGTATGGATTTATGAAAGTCCCATTCCTTGATCTGTACATCACCTGGCGTTCCAAATTGCTCGTGGCAGAGCCTTAAGAAAGCTATGTTGAAGTTCGTCAACACATCATCAACGTCTATCATTACCCTCAGAGATTAATCACCTGCCTGAGTTTTTGATCTGCATCGATGTACTGATTGATTTCATCTGAGAGTTTTATCAGAAGATACCACCAGTATATACCAAAGGTGACGATCACGAGAAGAATAAATACCCCAATACTTCTCTGTTTGATATAGCTCATCATCGGTGAGGAGATTCCGAAGACTGGGTACATGATGTTCTTTATCTCTTCGAGTTTTTTCGCCACTGTGAATACACTCTGAAGGTATATCGAGAGGAATATCACTGCAAGGATCCACAAGACGAACGAAAGCATTGGTATGAAGAAAGATATCACATATACGACCAGGTAAGCCCAATATGCCCACACGTTTAAACTTAGCACTGAGAGATGGCTTTGAAGTGCAACTAAATTCATCTGTTTTTCTCCTTCTACCTTCTGCTTTGCATAGTCTAACAATATCCTTGAGTTCTGAATGTTTTCATTCAGTGAACTACTCCATTCGTTGAGTACTATCAACGTAAAAATGGCTGAGAGTATTCCCAAAAGACCTGAGAAAACCACAATTACCATGCCTCCGACCATTCTCCCATACGGATGGCCATAACCAAAGAATCCTTCAAAGGCACCTCTAAAGAAACTGCCAACACCAACGGCTGCTATCACACCAGATATAATCGAAAAAACCACCGCAAGGATCGCAAAAGTCGTGTTGACTTTTCTCTCGCTGAGTAAGGTAGGAACCATCTCATTCACCCCCTTAGTTGAATTCTACCAAGTTCCTGAACTGGTATGTACTTGATCTTCACCTGTTCACAAGCTCTGTCCAAATGTTCATCGTTCCCAATCATCATGCAATCTTCTGGTCTAACTCTGATCTTCGAACATATCTGTAAGTAATACCTCGAATCTGGTTTGCAAAAGTGAGAGTTCTCCATATGTGTTATCAGGTCAAAATCTTCTTCTTTGAGGTTTATCCATTCGAGTCTTTTAACAACCGCTACTTTTGGGAAAACGGGGTTGGTCGCAAGAACTGTAATCAATCCACTTTGCTTGGCTTTCTTGAGAAGTTCAAAGACTTCCAGATTTACTTTCACTAATTCCTTGAGTGCGTCAAAAGATTCACTGGAATAGAATTCATTGAAGACAATCCTCGCATCCACAGACGGATTGTTCAGTTCAAAGCATGAAAGAAATCTTTCGTAGTTGTTCATCACACCATCGGCAAATAACGTGATGTGCTCGACGCATTTCAGAACTTTTTCGGCTGAGATGAGCACTGAAAACCTGTTTTGAGCAAAGCTTTTGAGTTGAGCAAAATAATTTCTTGTGAATGCTTCCTCATCGACATATGCAAGAGTTCCATCGTAATCCACTAACAACGCTTTCATCGAAAAACACCTCTTCGAAATCATTTCCGCGCGATCGACTACAATTTCTCATTCAAAGTGCACACGTTAGAGAACCATTGAAAAGTTTGTACGAAAAAGGGGACCAATGTCCCCCTTTTCTTTCGACAGGAAGTTGCGTTTTACTGACCACTTTGCCTTTTCCACCTATAAACAGGCTTTTTCGTTGCGTTCACATCATCAAGCCTCTTTACAGGTGTTTTATGTGGAGCACTCTTGACAATTTCTGGATTGAGCCTTGCTTCTTGAACGATTTTTTCGAGAACATGGGCAAAATACTCCAAAGTCTCCTTGTTCTCGGTTTCTGTCGGTTCTACCATCATATCTTCGTGCACTATCAATGGAAAATAAACCGTAGGAGCGTGGAGTTCATAGTCGAGAAGTCTCTTGGCGACATCGAGTATCTTCACATTCGTCTCTTTAACAAATTGACTGCCATCGACCACAAATTCGTGCATACATCTTCTGGGTGAGGCAATCTTGAGAAATTTGGAGACAAGTGTTCTCAGATAGTTGGCATTGAGCACAGCCATCTCTGAGGCTCGAGTAAGACCATCTTTTCCCATCATGAGAATATACGCATAAGCCCTCACAAGGACTGAAAAGTTGCCATAGAAACTTCTCATTCTACCGATGCTCTTTGGCATATCAAAATCAGGATAGTATCTCTCTGCATCCTTTCGAATGACGGGAATTGGAAGAAATTCTGCCAGGAAGGATTTCACGCCAACTGGTCCACTACCAGGTCCTCCCATGCCGTGAGGAGCAGAGAAGGTCTTGTGCAAATTCAAATGAACTATATCAAAGCCCATATCTCCAGGTCTGAACTTACCCATAATGGCGTTGAGATTTGCTCCATCGTAATAAAGCAGCGCTCCTGCATCGTGAACCATCTGCGAAATCTTCACAATATCCTTTTCGAAAAGCCCAAGCGTGTTGGGGTTTGTGAGCATCAGAACTGCAACTTCATCACTTAGGTGTTTTTCAAGTTCTGCAAGGTCTAATAGTCCATCTTCAGTAGATTTCAGTTCAATAACATCAAAACCTGCCATTGCTGCAGATGCCGGGTTGGTGCCATGAGCAGAGTCTGGGACAAGTGCTATATGCCTTTTTGTATCATTTCTTGACAGATGATAAGCTCTTGCAATCAACATCCCTGTCAACTCTCCATGGGCACCGGCTGCAGGTTGAAGTGTCATTTCGTCCATCCCGGTTATCTTACACAAAGACTGCTTTAACTCATAGATCAACTCGAGTGCACCTTGGGTGAATTCCCATGGTTGATAAGGGTGTATCTCGGTAAAACCATCTAAACTTGCCACGTATTCGTTTATCTTTGGATTGTACTTCATCGTACAAGAACCAAGTGGATAGAATCCTTTGTCAACCGAGTAGTTCTTGCTCGCCAAATTGGTGTAATGTCTGACCACATCAGGTTCACTCAGTTCGGGCAATTCCAGAGGGCGTCTTCTAACAAGATGCGTGGCAAAATCAAATCGCCTTTCTTCGATCTGCGAATCTGGTAACCTAAAACTGACTCGACCTGCAACTGATTTTTCAAAAATGGTCATGCCCTACCACGCTCCAAGAGTTCCACCAAGTTGTCCATACTCTCTTTCACGTTGACCTCTGTCGCACAAGCAAGTGCGCAATCTCTGTACTTTTCAAAATACCAACTCAACGGCAATGGGGCGAGTACGCCTTTTTCAAAAATGCTTTTCCACTTCTTATCGTAATCGTCACCCACTTTTATGGCGAATTCATTGAAGAACGGTCCATCGAATACCAATTCAAATCCTCTCTGTGTAAATCTTTCCGCAAGGTAGTGAGCGTTGGAGTAACTTCGCTGCGCGACTTGTCTCATTCCATTCGGCCCAAGAACACTCATGAATATGGCATTTGTAAGAGCCATCAACGCATGGTTGGTACATATATTCGATGTTGCCTTTTCTCTTCTGATGTGCTGCTCTCGAGTTTGTAATATCATTACATAGCCTGTTTTACCTTCGAGATCTCTCGTCTCGCCGATTAATCTGCCTGGCATCTTTCGCACATGTTTTTCAAGCGTTGCAAAGAATCCAACCGTAGGACCACCATAGTTCATCGCAATTCCGAGTGGCTGTCCATCTCCTACCACGATATCGGCGCCAAAGGTTGCTGGAGGTTCTAAGATTGAGAGTGCAAACGGTTCAGAAACAACTATGAAGACAAGACCTCTTGTGACTTCCTTTATCGCTTTCAAATCTTCAACTATCCCAAAGAAATTCGGATACTGGACCACAACAGCACAAGTGTCTTCATCGATTGATTGACTCAAAGCAGAAAGATCGGTCATACCAGAATCTGTCAGTGGTATTGTTTTGAACACAAATCTCTGTGCAGAAGCATAAGTCTTACTCGTCTGAACATATTCCGGATGGACCGCCTCACTTATCAAGAAAGTGTGCCTGCCATTTATTCTGTGAGCCATTAATATCGCTTCTGCAAGTGCAGAAGCACCATCGTACATTGAAGAATTCGCGACCTCCATACCGGTTAGCTCACATATCATCGTTTGATATTCAAACAACGCTTGCAATGTTCCTTGAGAGACTTCGGCTTGGTACGGGGTGTACGCGGTGACAAACTCAGGTCGAGAGGCAAGAGCCTTCACGACCTGTGGCACGTAGTGTGCATAGATGCCAGCCCCCATGAATATGTTTTTCTTTTCTATAATCCTGTTTTTTGAAGCAAGAGTTTTCAGCAAAGAAAGTGCAGTAAATTCGTCTAAACCATTGGGTAACTCCAACTCTTTAACTGTGATGGGAATATCTTCATAAAGGTCATCGATTGAGTTGACACCAATGGTATGCAACATCTGTCTTATTTCTTCATCTGTGTGAGGAATGAATGGATTCATTACCCTTCCTCCTCGCAGAGTTTCTTGTACTCCTCCTCGTTCAACAGTTCATTGAGTTCAGGCTCATTTGTCATCTCAATTTTAACGAGCCATCCTTCCCCTTCTGGATCTTTGTTCACGAGCTCTGGTTGACCGTTCAGCTTTTCATTGACTGCAACAACTTTACCGCTCACAGGTGCGTAAACATCACTCGCAGCCTTCACCGATTCGATACTCATCAAGGCTTCGCCTTTTTTGACAGTCTTGCCTACCTGAGGTAAGTCAACATAGACCACATCTCCGAGCTTGTCCTGAGCGTGATTTGTAATACCAACAGTTGCAATCTTTCCATCCGTCGAAACCCATTCATGAGTCTTTGCGTATTTTTTCATCTTCGCCACCTCCTATAAACTTTTCACTGAACCCTTGTAGAAGGGCAATTTCACAACCTTCGCCTTGATCTTAGTTCCCCTCACTTCGACTTCAACTTCGTCTCCAATCTTCACCTGGCTGTCAACCATCGCAAGTGCGACCGATTTACCCAAGGTTGGTGAGAAGGTTCCACTGGTGATCACACCAACCTTTTTACCTTCTTTGAAAACCTCCATACCGTGTCTTGGTATTCTTCTGTCTAAGACTTCAAGACCTCTTATTCTCCTCTGAATACCACTTTCTTTTTGTTTCAAAAGCTTCTCCTTACCCATGAAGTCCTTTTCAAATTTCACAACCCAAGACAAGCCCGCCTCTAAGGGTGTAGTGTTCTCGTTGATATCATTTCCATAAAGCATATAAGAAGCCTCTAATCTGCAGACATCCCTTGCCCCAAGGCCAGCCGGTTTGAGGCCAAAACCTTCACCATGCCACAAGAGTTCGTCCCAGATCAGGGGAGTATCATTCCACCTACAGTAGATTTCGAAACCGTCTTCTCCCGTATAACCGGTACGAGAAATCATGCAATTCTTGCCGAAAATCAGATAACTACTGAAACTGTAGTAAGGCAAAGTCGTTATATCGGGGACGAATTTTCTCAAAAACTCTTCACTTGCTGGTCCCTGTACTGCAATGAGCCCATACTGTGACGAACAATCTGAAACAGTCACATCAAATGTCGAAGCCTTGTCGAGGATCCATCGGAAATCTTTTTCTGTGTTGGCCGCGTTGACGACTAACATCGCTCGAGATTCACCCAGTTTGTAGACCAGCAGATCGTCGATAATACCCCCGTTTTCGTTGCACATAGTTGTATACATCACTTGGCCAACTTTCAGAGTTGCAAAGGAATTGGTGAGTAAGAAATCCACAAAAGGAACTGTGTCCTTTCCCTCGATGAAGATCTCTCCCATGTGTGAGACGTCGAAAACTGCTACACTCTTTCTGACAGTCAAGACTTCCTCGGTGATACCTTCATACTGCAAAGGCATTTCCCAACCAGCAAAGTCCACCATCTTTGCTTTCAGAGAGATATGACTCTCATAGAGAGGTGTTCTCTTCATTTTCAAGCGCCTCCTTGATGATCTGACGGGCTCTCTCTAAGTCATCTTTCAAGACCATTATCTGAACTAATCCTCCTTGGCCGAAGATGACTGGGTCAAAAGTGCCTGGTTTTATGAGTACTTCTATCGAATTTTCTTCAAGCAAAGACTTGATGATATTGGCTGTCGCCAGATCTGCCTCTTCTATCAGGACTTCCCACAAGAAGAATTCCTCCCGTTGTATAATCAGTTCAGTATCAATTCTACACCAGGAGGTGTTAAAAATGAAAACTATCGGAGTGTTGACCAGTGGTGGAGATTCACCTGGTATGAATGCAGCCATCAGGGCAGTTGTGAGATTTGGTGTTAGAAATGGGCTAAAAGTGGTCGGCATAGAGCGAGGATACTGCGGTTTGATAGATGGGGCTTTTAAAGAGATGCGTTTTGCTGATGTGGCAGGGATAATGGAAAGAGGTGGAACTGTACTCAGGACGAGCAGATGTGGTGAATTCCTTACGGAAGCAGGCAGAGCCAAAGCGGCTGAACAACTAAGGAGAGCTGGCATAGAAGGGCTCATCGTCATAGGTGGAGAAGGGAGTTTGACGGGAGCAAAACAATTCCACGAGGAACACAAAATACCAGTCGTTGGGATACCAGGTACTATCGACAACGATATGTCACATACCGATATGTGTGTTGGAGTTGACACATGTCTGAACACCGTTGTCGAAGCCATTCAAAAACTAAAAGACACGGCAACGTCACATGAACGCGCCTTTATCGTTGAAGTAATGGGGAGATCGTCGGGTTACATAGCCGTTGCTTGTGCTCTTGCGGTGGGTGCAGAAGCTGTAATTGTACCAGAGATCCCAGTCGATTGGGATAAACTGACATCAAGGTTATTCGACGAAAGAAAACGAGGTAAGATCAACTGCATAATCATTGTTGCGGAAGGAGCGGGAGGAGCACTTCAAGTAGCAAAGAATCTTCAAGACAAAATTGGTTATGAAACGAGAATATCGATACTTGGTCACATTCAAAGAGGCGGAAGTCCAACTGTCTTTGACAGGATTCTCGCCAGTAGAATGGGTGCAGAAGCCGTGAAAGCCTTACTGGAAGGCGAGAAATGTGTGATGACCGCATTGCAATCCGGTAGAATCGTCCTAGTGCCAATCGCAGAGGTGCTCAAAGAGAAGAAACCTTTAGATATGTCTTTGTATCAACTAACACATCTTCTCTCTTGAGGTGTGCACATGAGAAAAACAAAGATAATATGCACAGTTGGTCCGAAAATAGAAGATATCGAGATAATAAGAAGATTAGTACAGTTGGGTATCAACGCCTTTAGACTCAGCGCAGTTCACTATGAGATTGAAAAGCTGAGAGAAGTAATACAAAAACTCAGAGAATTCAGAGAAGATATGAATTTGCCTCTCGCAATCATCGTGGATTTACCAGGACCAAAGCTGCGAACAGGAGAACAAAAGGAAGAGTTCATAGAATTAAGCGAAGGCGAGAAGGTTATCGTGACAACAGAAGATGTGCCATCTTCAAGAGGTTTGATAAGCGTTGATTACCCAAGGCTTGCGCAAGAAGTGGAGATTGACAGTCCCATACTGATAGACGATGGAAAAATAAGATTGAGGACAACGAAGATTCTTGGCAAGAGAATTGAATGTATCGTTGAAGTAGGGGGAAAACTCAAGAAAAACAGTGGTGTAAATCTGCCAGATGCCGAACTGTCAATACCCTCACTAACAGAAGAAGATAAGGGAATAATCTCTGCTTGTGCAAAGGTGGGGGTCAATTTCTTCTGTTTGTCTTTTGTGAAATCTTCAAGAGATGTAAAAGAAGCGCGAAGGTTCATCGAGTCAGTCGAACCTAACGCTGGTGTGATCGCAAAGATAGAAACAAAGAAAGCCTTCGAGGATCTCGAAGAAATCTGCCAAAACAGCGATGCAGTTATAATCGCAAGAGGAGATCTTGCCGTTGAGATCCCACTTGAAGAATTACCGATGATTCAAAAGAAAACAGTAATGATGGCATCAAAGTACAGAATTCCAGTCATTGTAGCGACACAAATCCTTGGTTCGATGGTTGAAAACCAACTTCCTACAAGAGCAGAAGTAATGGACTTAGCAAACGCAGTTCTCGACGGGGTAGATGCAATTTTGTTCACTTCGGAAACCGCTGTGGGAAATCATCCAGTTGAAGTTATCGAGATGGCAAACAAGATTATCGAAGGAGTGGAAAGATTTCTCAAAGAAAACGAAAGAGATTTTTGGCAAAGACAGTATGAGAAGACTGAAGATCCTTCAGAAGCGATAGCCAGATCATGTTATTACGTTGCCAAAGAGACAAATGCAAAGGCCATAATAACTTCGACAGCCTCGGGCAGTACAGCAAGGAGAGTGTCACATTTCAGACCGTTCTGCCCAATCATCGCCACAACGCCAGATCAAGATACCTTTAACCAGTTGTCGATAGTTTGGGGAGTCACTCCGATATTGGTCCCCGAGGTTCACTCGACCGATATAATGATCCACGTCGCTGTTGAGAAAGTCAAATCTCTTGGATATGTAGATAGTTCGGATGTAGTCGTCGTCACCTCAGGTGCACCATGTGGCATAGTTGGGACGACAAATATGTTGAAGATCCATATAGTGGAGTAGGAGGGACCACTAACGCAGGAATTTTCAGAGGAGTTTTTCTCGGCTCTTTTTGAACTGGCAGATTTTCCTTTGTTGTTAGTCGACGAAGAAATGAGAATAGAGATGGTCAGCAAAGAGGCACGCGAGTTACTCGGGTTCTCAGAAAAAGATTTCAAAGAGCAGAAAAGGTCTTTTAGAGATCTTGTTTATTTTGAGGACTTTCAAGATTTTGAAAACCTTTGTCAAACAACAAAGCTTGACAAATTGCCTCACGAACAGTACCTGACTTTGGTCAATTCAAACGGACAACGTATAGAAACCATATCGAGAGTTAGAACAGTTCCCAGCGAGAAGAGATTCTTGATCTACCTTATGGATGTGACCA
>JBBFME010000070.1:0-11016 GCA_037478695.1 Pseudothermotoga sp. | reverse complement strand
GTTCACCTTTCATCACCGCGTAAAGACCGGTGAGACGTTGTTGATCATCAACTATGAGAAGGTGTGGAATTTTCTGTTTGCTCTCATTTCCTATCGTGCGATGCCCTTCTGGATAGCCGTTTTCCCACAACAACAGAGTGCCGATAGGATAACCTCGATACATCGAATCGAAAAGATCACGCACGCGAGTTGTATCCCACACGAAAGGACGTTGAATGTCTGGCAAACCAATCTCACCCATCGCTATGTCTTCCAACAGCTTTCCCACTGAGTAATCTACCTTCCTGAAAAGCAATTCACTCATGAATCTCTCCTTCCTTGAACTGTTTCACAAACGACTCCGGCAGGCGAATTTTGGCTGTCATGAGATTGTGCAATAACGACTTGAAAAGTTGCTCAAGCGCCTGTTTACGCATTTCTTCTGCACGAATTTTTTCATCAACCACCTTCAGAATGCGCGCGATTTCTTGCTGTTCTGAGAGTGGAGGGAGGGGTACGAGATAATTCTCTAGATCCTGACGTTGTAGACTTGGTAGTGTCGTTTTTGCGTGTTCACCAGAAAGCGGCTTGTGGGAGAGACAGTAGTAGAAAAACCGAACATCAATTGAACATTTCCACACAAGATAAAAAGTTGTATCCGATGGCCAACAGGGCACTTCAGCCAACCACACTTTACCTGCTGTCCCCTTTCTTCCTATGACGATGGTGGGATGACTTACTAAGGCTTCCGAAGTCCAATCGTAAATACCTCCTGATCCAATAACTGGTATCGAGCCCGAAGATTCTGGTTTGGCTTTCCCATATTTCATTTGCGCCACCTCCCTCAACTTCACTGCGCGCCAATGTGATGGGATTGGTCCGATCTCGGTTTCTTGCATGGGAGCTTGATCAGCCTGGTCGATTGGCACGGGACCATATGTGAAAAGGTGGCGCATCAAGCTCTTTTTCAGCTCTCGCGATGCAGCAATGACTCGCTCTGTTGCTTCCTTTGCCCGTTGTATTGTTCGCAACACGGGAGCAATGGCTCGCTGTTCTGAGAGTGGGGGAAGTGGGAACAAGACTTTAAGAAAGTCCTGAGGTTTAAGTGTTCTTCGCCTGTGAACAACGTTCGATGCAAATCGCATATATTGAGCAATCATAAAAGGTTGTCTTACCAGCCAATCCATAAACTCTGGATCTACATCTTTTCGAATTACGTTCCAAACACAATATGTGGGGCTTACTGCCCCTACAGCAAAGCGAGAAACCGCAATTACACCCTCGTTAATCGGAAAGCCATATACAAGTTGACCTCTATAGACAATCTTGTAATTCCCTAAATCATGGCTCGCAACCTTTTTGTCAAACTTTTCTGTTTGAGGTATTAGTCCAGCGTGACGAGTGATGGATAAAACAATACCATCGAACTTATCTCCAAGGTCTCTCACTCTCAACTTGCTTTCACAAAAAATTTCCCCACCTCTTACCACCGTCCAATTCTCTGGCAAAAAGCCCAGCTCTGTTATGCGGTAACCGTCAGGTAGTTCCGAGCTGCTCAGATGATTGGTACTTTGTATCTCAGTCACAGTGTCACCACCTTCCAGATTCACCACTTCTAACTACTACTGTCTGGATTTGTTGCGTTAGCAAGATTATACGTCCCATAAATGTCCAACATGTCCGATATAAGTCCATTATCTGGCTAATCCATAACGCCTTCCCTTCTTTTCACCGGAAGCAGTCACAAGTCCCATCTTTATCAATTCTTGAATATCCCGTTGGATTGTTTTTGTGGAAATACCAGGAAAATAGTGACTTAAGTCCCCCATCGAGACGTCTTTGGCTTGCCGCAGAATAGCAATGATTTGGATCTGTCTCTCTTTCAACCCCATTTTTCTCAGTCGCTCCGGTGCGTATGGATCCTTCCTGAAGGTCACTCGCACACCACCTTGCCAGTTGACGAACTCAGGTGTCGGCAATCCCTGCTCACGACAGAGCACAACTATACGCGTTGTACCCGTACCCCAACGTTCGATGATGCCAGCGAAATAGAAAGCTTGAGCGATCAATGAATTTCGCAGTACGGATTGGTGTACTTCGTAGAGCGCTTCTGGTGTCAAGGGAGGTGGCAGTTCTCCTGGGCTCCAGATTTCAAGCTGGTCTTCTTGCAATCGAATCTGAACATCTGCCGGAAAGGTATAGTCGCGGTGAATGAGCGCGTTTACCACCGCTTCGCGTAACGCTTCCAAAGGATATTCCCATATCTCTTTGCGTTGCAATCCTTCCAAAGAAAGTTTATCCACTTGGATATCAAAGCGCACCTTCAAAATTTGGCGAAATCTTTCCATCGCACCGTCCAATTGTTGCCACAAAGTGCCTTGAAAGTCATGGCTGTCCAGAATCTGAGTTCCCTTAAAAATGCCGATCCGAACCTGTGCCAAAGGGAAAAGTCGTTGTGGGCGTCTTGCAAAAAGAATAACGCCTGCGTTTCTGAGTTTACCTTCGTGGATAAGGCCAAGATTTTCCAAAAGATGCTCTGGACGAGAGGGATCAACGTATGGCAAGCGCTTTTGAGCAAGCTGGGCGAAATGGTTAATGCTTTCTTCATCTATTTCACGAAGGCTCCATTCGCTCGGCAAGCTGTCCCAACTGCGACCAGAGCGCAACAAGATGTGACGTGCCAGTTCTTCTGGGGCGAAGTCTCGGTTGGTCGAACCCACACGTCGCAGATAACGACCGTTGTAAGCCACCAGGTGTGGTGCAGGCTGCACCACGATCTTAATGAGTTTACACCCTCGGAAATCGACAAGCTCTATTGTTGGCGTGATACCCAAATGGGTGGTGATTAGATTGGCAATACGTTGGACTTCTTTATCGTCAACCTTGGCGCCAACGATTTCTCCGTTGTCGCGAATACCAATCAATAAAGTTCCGCCATCGGTGTTCGCGAAAGCCGCAATGTCTTCTAAAGCGCGATCGGTCCATTCGCGTTTGAATTCCAACCTTTGACCTTCTTGTTGATCAAACACGGCCATTCAGATCACCCAGATTGAGTATTTTTAGTATTTCGTTGAGCTCTTTGTTGACTCGAGCACGCTCTTCTTCAGCTTCGTTCAAAAGTACCATAGTTTCCTCTAAGGGCAGCACATCTTCTTTGTCGTTCAAAGCCACATATCGACTCGGTGAGAGATTGTAATCGTTCCGTGCAGCTTCTTCACAGGTGATTATCGCCGACAGGCCTTCCTCTGTTTTCCATTCTTTGTAAAGCTGATCGATCGTTTCTATGTGTTCATCGGCCAGATAGTTCTTGGGCCGTCCCTTCGCGAAGAGTTTCGAGGCATTGATGAGCAGAATTTCACCAGGGCGACATTTTCTTCGATTGATCACCATGATGATCCCCGGTGCCGTGGTGTTGTAGAAAAGGTTTTCAGGCAACAAAATGACTGCTTCAATCAGATCTTTTTCCACAAAAGCCTTACGAATATCGCGTTCGCGATTGGATCCTTGATTGCCGCTGCCACGACTGACAGCACCTGTGTCGAGTACCACAGCCATGCGACCAGTTTCGTTCAACGAGGCGAGCATGTGCTGCAACCATCCCCAATCCGCACTGGAAGAAGGTGGTACACCATAGCGAAAACGTTCAAATGGGTCGTTTTCGTACAAATCTGTGGGGAATTTTTGGTTCCACATCGGGTTTGCCACTACCAGATCGAAAATCATCAACCTACCTGAGTTGTCTTTGAATGCTGGGTTGCGCATGGTATCACCTAAGCGAATATCTGCCTCCATGTCGTGGATGACGGCGTTCATTCGCGCCATGGCAAAGGTCGAGGCGTTGATCTCTTGACCGTAAAGTCTAAGAGGAGCATGTCGAGCAGGCAATTTGCGCCTGCCATTTTCTAAAATTCCATGAGTTTCCAGTAGTCGCAAATGACATTTGATGAGTAATCCCCCTGAACCACAGGCTGGATCATAGACCGTCATACCAGGCTCTGGTTCGAGCAACCGTGCCATCAGTATGGCCACTTCACGAGGTGTATAGAACTCACCAGCACTCTGACCTTGACCTTCGGCAAACTTACGCAGCAGATACTCATAGGCCCTACCCAGAATGTCTGGCTCGGCATCATCGAGTCCCAGGCGGTAACGCGAAAGTACGTCCACAAGGGCAGCAAGATGGTCATCTGAGATGATGCGCTGCCCAGCGGTCGTTGCGTTGAAATCCACTACATCTATTACTCCAGAAAGGCGTGGATTCTCCTTTGCAACGCTGCGCACGGCGTCTGTTAGAAATTGGCCCAAGCCGGCCTTACTGTGAGTTCGAATGATATTCCAGCGGGCGTTCTTAGGAATGTAGAAGCGCACCAAACCGCGCCCGGCAGCGATAGTGCCACTCTCACGCTCAGCATTGATTATCTCTTCTGCTATTTGTTGGCTCCCATACTCTTCTGTCAAGCGGTTCATTTCATCATCGAAGACATCTGAAAGACGTTTGAGAAAAACCAAAGGAAGGATGTAATCTTTGAATTTGGGTGCATCGATTGGGCCACGAATGGTGCAGGCTGCCTCCCAGAGCCAGTTTTCCAATGTTCTTAGATCGATGGACATAGATTTTCTTCCTCCTTCGTTTTAAGTGTAACGCGTGAGATTGTTTTGTGGGAAGGTGAACTTCTGCGGACAGGTAGTGTTCTGAGCCAGAGGCGAACTTTACTTTGATCTCGAGGATCGAGCAGGCGACGTGGAGATACAAAGTGAAGTTCGTCAAAACAATTATCTGCACAAAAGACAAAGAGATTTTCACCCTGAGAATAGTGGCGATAGAAGGTTTCTAAGAAGCGACGGACATGTGTGCGCTTTATCTCATTGTCACGCAATTGAACGTGGTATACAGAAAAGGAAGAGCTATCTTGAAGGTCAACGATTTTGTAGATCGACGAGATTAGTTCTTTGACTTTCTCGGGGAAATCACTCAGGTCAATTGGAAGTGGTTCCATCACTTTATAACCTAATTCTTGAAAAAACTTCTTGCCCATTTGTGGGGAATCATACTTTTGAAGAAGATCACGAACTGTTTGAGATTCCATTTTTACCCCCCTCGCTCTTAACACATTAAATCGTTTATTTCCATTCATACAGGACAAAATTCATTACCAGCCTCTATGCATCGTCAAGAATCATATTCACCTGAAAAAGCCATCTTCAAGATCGCAAGTGTGTGAGAGTCCTAATTCAGAGCATTCTTGATCAACCTTGATTGTCATGTGGGCTTTTTCATCTTAGAAACTATCAGTTTCCTTACACTTATTTTAGCCTTTTTGATTCAGTGCATGTCAAGAAATGTGTTGGACTTTTGTTTGTCCTCAAGAATTTTCTCGAGACTAATGGGACTGTTAAAGCTGAAGTTTTCTCATATTGCGCGGCATCATTGCAGCAACATTTCTTAGCATTTTTCAATCCTAATTATTCACAGGACTCGAAAGCCTGATCAACTGTTGCAACAATATGGAATAAGAACACGATGTCAGTCTTGGAATGTTCCCTCTGTGATTGTGTTAACGTGCATCTTGTTTGGGCTGCGGCTGGTTTTGTGTGGATAGGAATAAGTAAACCTAATTGCTTGTTCAGATTGGAAAACAGGTGTCGCATGAAAGTTATTTCGAAAGATTTGGTGGCTTTAGTGACATTCTAATTCTTCTGCGTCTTTGGCATATTGGTGACGACAGCGTCTGGAGAAAGCGGAGATGACTTGTGCTTTATATTCAAAGACGAACTCTGGTACTTACATTGTGGTTGATTCGCACTTTTTGACTCAGAACGGTAGTTATGGAGTTTTAGTGAAACTTGATGAACATAGAGACACGGGTAAGAATAGCTCGGTGGAAGTTATAGTGATTACACCTTTGCCACAGAAGAACTTTCATTTGCGAAAAAGAAGTTCTTGCCATCAATTTGGAGAGATCTTCCTTGATGAAAAGTTATTCACTAACTGTTGTTGACATATAATATAGAATAAACAAGCACAAGGGGGGAGTTATATGAAAGCATTCAGCTGGGCTTTGTTAGTTCTTGAGATCGTTGTGTTGTCGTTCTTTGGTTGTACCTCCACCTTGCTCGGACAATCCTTGGGACCAAACGTGATATGGCAAAAATGTCTTGGTGGCACTTTGCCTGAAGAAGCCTTTGCTATGCAGCAGACTTCAGATGGAGGATATATCGTTGTTGGATTCACACATTCAAACAACGGAGATGTGAGTGGCAAGCACAGAGGAGGCGATGCATGGGCGGTGAAGCTTGACAAGAACGGCAAGATTCAGTGGCAGAAGTGTCTTGGTGGGCGTTATTTGGATGAAGCCTTTGCTGTGCAACAAACCTCCGATGGTGGCTACATCGTGGCTGGAGAAACTTCTTCGGAGGACGGAGATGTCAGTGGAAATCACGGATGGTCGGATGCATGGGTAGTGAAGCTTGATAAGAGTGGAAATATTCAATGGCAGAAGTGTCTCGGTGGTAGTGATTACGATTTTGCCTACGCTGTACAGCAGAGTTCCGATGGCGGCTACATTGTCGTTGGCAGCGCGAAGTCAAACAACGGAGATGTGAGTGGGAATCATGGGAATGCCGATGCGTGGGTGGTGAAACTCGATAAAAGTGGAGAGATTCAATGGCAAAGATGTCTTGGCGGTAAGGGTGAAGATGCAGCACGTGCTGTGCAACAAAGTTCCGATGGTGGCTATATTGTGGCTGGGTACACGTGGTCTGAAGATGGTGATGTGAGCAGCAATCATGGGTACGACGATGCGTGGGTGTTGAAGCTCGATAAAACAGGGAACATTCAGTGGCAGATGTGTCTCGGTGGCAGTAACAGTGAACGTGCCTATGCTATACAAGAAACTTCAGACGAAGGCTACATTGTGGCTGGGTTCACCGTGTCAAGCGATGGGGATGTGAGTGGATATCACGGTGGGTCAGATGCGTGGATAGTCAAGCTCGACAAGAACGGGAACATTCAGTGGCAGAAATGTCTTGGTGGAAGCGATTGGGAGGAAGCCTATGCCGTGCAGCAAACTTTAGATGGGGGATACGTCATGGCTGGTCATACCAATTCGACCGGTGGAGATGTCAGTGGAAATCATGGAAATGATGATGTCTGGGTGGTGAAGCTTGACAAGAATGGAAATGTTCAGTGGCAGAGATGTCTTGGCGGTAACGATAAAGATATAGCTCGGGCTGTACAACAGGTGTCAGATGGATACATCGTAGCGGGATACACAAAGTCAAACGATGGAGATGTCACTGGAAATCATGGAGATAGAGATGTCTGGTTGGTGAAACTGAGAAATTAATGAAAGGAAGAGGTGTGAGATTCTTGGAACAAGGTCAGATAGATGAGCCCTTGCAAAGATTGAAAGGGGGATTGTCAGATGAGAAATATTTCGAAGTTGCCAAAGACTTTAGTGTTACTCTTACTGATGCTTTGCGTTTTTGGTGTTTTGGTGACAGCACAGACTCAGGTAAAACTACTGTGGCAGAAGTGTCTTGGTGGAAGCAGTGATGATTTTGCTCGTTGCGTTCAACAGACAAAAGATGGCGGCTACATCGTGGTTGGTTTTACATACTCAGCTCAAGGTGATGTGAGTGTGAACCATGGTGAAAGCGATATCTGGATCGTGAAACTTGATGCAGATGGAAATATCCAATGGCAGAGGTCTCTCGGAGGAAGCAGTTACGATGAAGCATACAGTGTTCAACAGACTGTTGATGAAAGTTACATAATCGCTGGGTATGCCTTTTCAAACGATGGAGATGTCAGTGGAAAGCATGGCAGTTGGGATGCTTGGATAGTAAAACTCGATAAAGATGGAAATATCCAGTGGCAAAGGTGTTTTGGTGGAAGCAGTGATGATAGGGCATACAACCTTCAACAAACTAACGATGGAGGCTACATATTGGTTGGTGAGGCAAGCTCAAACGACGGAGATGTCAGTGGAAATCACGGTGTCAACGACGGTTGGGTGGTGAAAATCGACGCAAACGGCGCTATTCAATGGCAAAAATGTGTTGGTGGTAGCGATTTTGAAGCGATATCTCATGTTCAGCAAACTGCGGACGGAGGCTATGCTTTAGCCGGTTATACAACGTCAAGAGATGGAGATGTGAAGGGAAATCACGGCAGAAAAGATGCTTGGATAGTAAGGCTGGATCAAAGTGGAAAGATCGAATGGCAGAAATGCCTCGGTGGAAGCGATTGGGACGAAGCTTATAACATCAGGCAGACAAAGGATGGAGGCTATGTCGTTGCTGGATACACGCAGTCCAAAAACGGTGATGTGACCAAAAATCAAGGAGATTACGATTACTGGGTAGTGAAACTCGACAAGACTGGGAAGATTGAATGGCAAAGATCTCTTGGTGGAAGCGCTCGTGATGCAGCGATGGGTATTCAACAGACCACAGATGGAGGATGTCTGGTGGCTGGATATACACAATCGAACAACGGAGATGTGAGTGGAAATCATGGACAAGCTGATATTTGGTTGGTGAAACTCAGTGAAAATGGCAACATTGAATGGCAGAAGTGCTTTGGAGGAAGTTATGAAGATAAAGCATACAGCGTTCAACAGATAGCAGGTGGATACATCTTGGTTGGGCAGACGAAATCTAACGACGGTGATGTCAAAGCAAATCATGGATCTTCTGATTTCTGGGTATTGAAATTGGGTTATGAATGACAAAATGCTGTGGCAGTGATCAAGTTACTCAGTTCTTGTGAAGACTAAAGGGGGGATTATCACGTGAAAAATCCTTCAAAGCTTTCGGAAGTTTTGATGATGTTCGTACTGCTGTTTTTGGCTTTTGGCAGCTTGGTAACAGCACAGAGTAAGGCATCTGCACAGCCCAAATTACAATGGCAAAGATGTCTCGGTGGTGGCGATGAAGATCAGGCCTCTTGTATAGAGCAGACGAAAGATGGAGGTTATATCGTCGTTGGAAGAACGTATTCGAACGATGGTGATGTGAGTGGAAATCACGGAATAGATGATCTTTGGATAGTTAAGATCGACAAAAACGGGAAGATTCAGTGGCAAAGATGCGTTGGGGGAACTGGTACAGATGAAGCGTGGAGTGTCAAACAGACTGCCGATGGAGGCTATGTTGTGGCAGGCTACGCGTTTGGAGAATCAAAAGATGGCAATGTAGAATACGATCTTCTTCTGGTGAAACTCGATGAAACTGGAAAGATTCAGTGGCAGAGATCTTATGGTGGAAGCGGTTATGATTATGCAACGAGTGTACAACAGACAAGAGATGGAGGTTATATCGTCGCTGGTTCAACAAATTCAAACGACAGAGATGTTAGTGGGAATCATGGATTGTTCGACTATTGGGTTTTAAAGCTCGATTCAGATGGAAATATTCAATGGCAGAGCTGTTTTGGCGGAAGCTCTCCTGATTATGCGCAGAGTGTTCAACAAACTGTTGATGGAGGTTATATCGTAGTTGGATATACATCGTCGAATGATGGAGATGTGAGAGAAAAACATAGATTCGACGATGCTTGGATAGTGAAGCTCGATGAAAATGGAAAGATTCAGTGGCAAAAGTGTCTTGGTGGTAATGGTGACGATGCGGGATTTGCTGTCCTGCAAACTAAAGATCGAGGTTATATCATTGTAGGTCATACATACTCAGATGAAGGTGATGTGAGTTTCTATCACGAAGATGGAGATGGCTGGGTAGTGAAACTGGACGAAAATGGAAAGATTCAATGGCATCGATGCCTTGGTGGCAAATTCGATGATGGTGCGCGCAGTGTTCAACAGACTTCAGATGGAGGATACATCGTGGCGGGGTACACATACTCAGACGATGGGGATGTGAGTGGAAATCGTGGAGATAGAGATGCTTGGTTGGTAAAACTCGATAGTAATGGAAATATAGAATGGCAGAAGTGCCTTGGTGGGAGTTCAGAGGATGACGCGTATAGTGTTCTACAGAGTTCCGATGGTGGATACATAGTGGCTGGTTATACCTTTTCGAACGATAAAGATGTTAAAGGGGATCACGGGAATTATGATATTTGGATAGTGAAGCTTGGGTATTGATGAAAAAACTATCTGTTTGATAATTTTCTTTCGAGTGGTGGCAAGAAGTCTTGCCATTCTGATGGCTTCGTTACAGGCTAAGATGAAGGCTATTCTCAACCAGAGATATTACAAAAGAAAGATATGCTGTGCGAACAAATATTATGCGAAGATGCCCGGTATAATGAAAAGCCATATGGCTTACCAGCCCTTGCTCTTGTGGTGAGATTAAGCTCTTGTAGGTCTGGACCGGGCCGAGGTTAAGCCCGTGGAGTGGGGTACCTCTGTCGATTGTGTATGGGAATTACCCGTACGCTCTGTAAGTACGATGAAGCAGAAAGCTCATCCCATTTATGGAATTGAGAGGAGACCACGAGAAGGTCTATTGGAAGCAATACAGGAACTGTGAAAAATCTCATTCTTTCAAAACTTTTCAGATTGTACCAAACTTTGTGTTGGTCAACAATAAGTGGAATGATCTTTAGTTGCTGAAGGAACTCGAAATCCCTTATCTTGTCATTTTGAAAGTTCTTGTGAGGGTTGATCGTTGTGATATTGGAATAAAAGACGCTGTGTGAAATAGCGATTGAGATCTTCAATAAAATTGAAGCTGCAAGGGGGGTGAGAGAATGAAGAGACACTGGATATTGTTTGTCATTCTGATAGGTTTAGGCATCTGGACGCTCTTGCCTATACCTGCAGCGAGCAAACCTTGCTACTTAGGATACTACGCTCACTGTACTTTCACACCGATCAGCACACTGATGTGTTTTGTGGCCGCAGGCATAATCTATTGGCGCGGCAAGTGCAAGAGTAAAGAAAAAGCAAAATGAAAGATTAAGGCTATCGCGATTGAAAGAAAGATATGAGCTGTGGCTTGTTGAATACCAAAGATTTGCAAGCATCACAACGGAGAAGTGCTGTGAGTACCAACGTAGGGCGCACTGTCTAT
>JBBFME010000069.1:0-11042 GCA_037478695.1 Pseudothermotoga sp. | reverse complement strand
CATCCAAAAGGTAGGGATCTCCAGCCTTGACAGCTCCTGACCCAATGCGAGAAGCCAAAACGAGGCCACCAAGAGTTGCCAGCAAAGCACTGATAACATAAGCTGCTGTTCTGTATTTTTTCACTGGTATACCTGCCAGCCTTGCTGCTTCAATATTTCCACCGACTGCGTAAAAGGCTCTACCGAATCTCGTGAATTCGAGTAGAAACCAAGTCGAAAAGACCACACACAACATTATGATGACCGGCACTGGTATACCGCGAAAACTCTCGGTTTTGAGCACAAAACCTTGTCCTATTGTTAAAAATTCCTTTGGTATGAATCCCTTTGTGACCTCACGCAAGGGACTCCATGGGTTCGTCATACCTCTATAGACAGCATCGCCTTTTGTAATCCACATCTGCAGGCCTTGGACTAAGTAAAGTGTTCCGAGTGTGGCGAGTAAATCTGGTATTCGCAACTTGAGAATCAGAAAAGAGTTGAGCAAGCCAATGCCTACGCCAATTAGCAGAGAACCTATGATTGCCAAGTACCAAGGTATCTGCCAGATTACCATCATCGCTGTGGAAAAGATCACCGCAAGGCCTGTTACAGCACCTACAGATACATCCATGCCGTTCACAACGACCGAAAAGGTCACACCTATCGCCACAATAGTCAGGATAGAAACGGCTCTGAGTATGTCAAAAAAGTTGTCTACACTGAAAAATGCTCTGGTACTAAGCGAAAAGAAAATCACCAGTATGACCAAAGCAGTTATAACACCGTACTTGAGAAGGAAATTTGCCATACGCTCTGTGAGACTGTTCTTCACGGTTTCACCCCCGCTGCATAGCTCATTATCACTTTTGTATCGGCGCTTTGAGAGCCTAACTCCAAAACGATCCTTCCATCCCTTATGACGAGTATTCGATCTGCTATTCCAACGGCTTCGTTGATCTCGCTGGTCGCAAGGATTACGGCAGACTCTTTTGCAATTTGTATTATGAGTTGATATATCTCTCTTTTTGCTCCAACATCTACTCCCTGTGTTGGCTCATCTAACAGGAGTATCTTCGGCTTGCCGCCAAGCCATCTGCTCACGACTATTTTCTGCTGGTTTCCACCAGAAAAATACTGAGCCTGTCTTTCGATGTCAAAGGGCACTAATCGCACCTTTTCAGCCAAAGTTTTGGCGTGATTGGACTCATTTTTCTTGAGTACTCTGCCCAAGAAGCCGCAGAAATTTCTCAAGAAAGGTATACTCATATTTTCTCTTGCGGATTTGTCGAGAATCAATCCCTCTTTTCTTCTTTCTTCAGGTACAAGATAGATGCCATTCTCTATTGCGTGAACAGGACTTTTTATTCTCACGGGCTTACCATCTATGAAGATTTTCCCATCATCAGCGGGCAAAGCACCAAAGATCATTTTCAGAATTTCTGTCTTTCCTGCGCCTGTCAAGCCTGTCAGCGCCAATATCTCGCCTTTTCTTAAGCCAAAACTGACGTTGTTCACCTTGTCTTTGTAACTGAGATTTTCAACCCTCAAAATCTCTTGTCCGAAATCTCTTTGTTCCTTCTTTGGAAAAAGATCGCCTTGAGGAGTATCGAGCATGGCTTCGACTATCGCCGAAAGGGGTGGTACGCGATCGAAATAAGCAGCCTTTTTGCCATTTCTGAGTACCGTCACCTCATCTGCCACCAACTGTATCTCGTCGAGCCTTTGACTTATATAAAGAATTCCAACGTCTCGCATCTTCAGTTTTCTAACAAGATCGAAGAGTTTTTCTGCTTCGAGCAAGCTCAAAGAAGAGGTCGGTTCATCCAAAATTAGGAATTTGACTTTGTGTAGTAAAGCCCTTGCTATTACGAGTTGTTGTTTCTCGTGCAAAGACAGATTCTCGACCTTTTCAGAAACCGGCAGAGGAAAACCAATATCTTTCAAATCTTTCTCGGCGTTTCTCTTTAAGTGATTTGTGAGAACTATTGTGCCGTTCTTACTGGTGGCGAAGTTTTCAAGATAGAGATTTTCAGCTACTGTGAGAGTTGGAACCAATTGTGTGTCCACTTCTTGGTGAACTACTTCTATTCCGTTGAACAGGGCATCAGACGGTGTTCTCAAAAGAACTTCTTGACCGTCTATTGTGATCGTACCGATATAGTTGTCGTAGTATCCGGTCAGAATCTTAACAAGCGTACTCTTCCCAGCACCATTTGCTCCCACCAAAGCGTGTACTTTACCAGACTCAATCTTTATATCAACATTGCTGAGAGCTACAACACCAGGAAATTCTTTGCCTATATTCTCTCCCTTGAGTACAGCCATAACGCTGAAGGCAGGGCGTAATGCCCTGCCTACTTCCCCCTTCCTATTTCTTGTTCTTATCTACCAAAGCTTTTATCCAGTCAGGCCAAACCAAATTGCTTTCGCCCAAAGCAGGAAGTGCCTTGACGAGTTCGTCCATGTTGGTGATATTGTTGGTTATGAGGAATTCTCTTGTGATCAGTTGTGGTTCTACCAAGAGGTACTTAGGTAGTTTTTCACCACCTACGAGTGCTGCTGCGGCTCTTACGGCAAGTCGACCAACTGCATATGAATCAGTTCCCACCGTTGCAACCCATGGACTATCTTTCTGAATCATCATCTGTATGTCTTCGGTTGTAACGTCTACTGAGTAAACCTTGAACTGACTGCTCTTGCCAGCTTGCATGATTGCCCTAACCGCACCTTTGGCAAACTCATCCCACATCGCGATTACAGCATTGGCTTCTGGTTTTTCTTTCATGGCTGCTTCCATTCTTGTTTGAGTATCTGCTGCTGTCGAACCTGTCACAGCACCTATCTTGGCGAGTTCTTTGACCCCGGGGAAGCGCCACTTAATTATCTGCCACATTCTGTCTCTTTTGTCTAATGGGGCAAATCCACCAACGTTGACGTAGATCACATTCGCTTTCCCTGCAAAGTCAACTGCTAATTGTTTGCTGATGAGATAACCTATCAGCAAGTCGTCTTGTTCGATTTCAGGAACTCTGTCATCATCGACAACCAAATCAAAAGTGACCACTTTGATTCCTTTGTCCAAAGCTTCTAAAATCTTGGGCATCAGTGGGTCTGGTCTTCCATGGTCGATTATGATTGCATCGACTTTCTGGGCTATGAAATTTTCAACCATGGTCACCATTCTCGCCATATCTCCGTGGGCTGTTGCCTCGAGAAGTGTTATACCGAGTTCTCTTGCCATAGACTGTGCGCCCGCAAGATAGCGTTCGAAGAAACTACCCTCTCCGACCTCTCTCACCAAAGCTATGCGTACGTTCTTGGGATTCTCAAATTTCTTGGGAAGTTGAGCTTGTGCAAAAACCGAAAGCATGAGCAGTGAAACCATTACGAGAACTAAGAACTTCAAGCTTCTCATACCCAATCACCTCCAGAAAAGTAATCTTGCACATTTGTGCATGCCTGCACTTTTGTGCAAATTCAGTATATCATGACTTCATGATTACAAAACAAGGCAGTTTGACCATCAAAAATAGGGAGAAAACCGAGTAATGATCGCGGTTTCAAGATGATTTTCTAGCAGACTGTCTTCTATCTTCAATTGTTAACAAGAACAAGATGATACCCAGATACACAAAAATATCTCCGGGGCTTATCAAAAATTTCCTGCCCCATGGCAATATGATTGGGATCCAATCACCGAGCAAGAGTTTCAAAGTGAACGAGTCAACGAAGGTGTGTTTGATCGTCAAATTCAAACCAAGCGATCTTGCAAGTGGTTCATAAACAGGCATTCTACCACCATTCAGCAAAATCACAAGAGCGTTCATCAGTGAACCAACGGCAATCATCTTGAAGCCCCTAAGATGGGCGTTGAGGATCAATATCAAGAAGAGTATGCTGTAAGAAACTGCCATCAAGACACCGCGATGAGCAAATGGAAGCAGCTGAATGATAAAAGGTATTGGAAACAGATATAACATTTTCACGTGAATCTGATGAAGACGATAGATTCTCTTTTTGAAGATTACAGAGAGTATAACGGCGATTACAAATACATCTAAGATCAAATCAACTTTCTCCCAAGATTGCGTTGTCTATCAGTCGAGCCTTTCCAACCCAAACGGCGAGCGCCACGATTGCCTTTCTTTGAATTTTTTCTACTGGTTCTAAGGTTTCCTCATCTACTATTTCCACATAATCGATCTTCAATTTGTCAAAAGACGAGAGATACTCGGTGATTTTTTCAGCGATTCTTGAAGCGTTTCTTTCGCCTGAGTTGTAGAGATTCTCAGCCAATTTTAGAGATTTGCTCAACGCAACTGCCTGAGCTCTCTCTTCGGATGAAAGATAGACATTTCTTGAACTCATTGCAAGTCCATCTGGTTCTCTCACGATAGGGCATTCCACAACCTCCACATCGATGTTCAGATCTCTGACCATCCTCCTTATAACGCGAAACTGCTGAGCATCTTTTTGACCAAAGTATGCCCGGTGAGGTTTGACAATGTTGAAAAGTTTTGCGACAACGGTGCATACACCCCTGAAATGGCCCGGTCTGGATTTACCGCAGAGATACCTGGAAAGTTTTTCTTCGTTGATGTATGTCGAATAACCCTTTGGATACATCTCCTCGACTTCTGGCACGAAAACAAAGTCTACCTTTTCTTTTTCGAGCATTGACAGGTCCCTCTTCAAATCTCTTGGATAGCTCGTGTAATCTTCATTTGGCCCAAACTGTGTCGGATTGACAAAGATACTCACAACGGTCACATCGTTTTCACTTTTTGATCGTTTTACGAGAGAAAGATGTCCTTGATGAAGATAACCCATCGTCGGTACAAAGCCTATAGTTTTTTCTTTTCTCAGTTCACTGGCAAGATTTTTCATTTCTGACACAGTCTTGATGACTTGCATTATTACCACCCCACAAAAACTGGCGGAGGCGGTGGGACTCGAACCCACAAGGGCCTCGCGGCCCACCGATTTTCGAGACCGGCTCCTTAGCCTATTCGGACACGCCTCCAACCTGAGTAGATTATATCAAAAGATTAGAAGAACTCTCAGAGATCAAAAAGCGAATTTGACAACACCTTTACAATGTATTCGCCTTCGACTTGAAAGTGTTTTTGAACGTACTCTCTGACTATCCATTGTGCCAACTGTTCTTGATTTAAACTCTTCGCTTTGTTGAAGTTCACAAAGCAGATTATGCTGTTCACACCATTCTCTACGATGGCAAGATCCCCATCGATGGTGTCCAAGTTTACCAACGAGGCAGGTTCTTTGGAAAAGTTTTTGACAAAATCGAGGCTTTCAAGTCTTTCCGTTTTACTGAAGTCTGCCCCAAGATCCATAAGGTGATCTAAAACATCTTCACCGTGCAAGACGAGCAAAACTAAGAGAGATGGGAACTTCTCCTCATCGTTAACGGCATAAATTGTAGTGTGCGCTCTGCCAAAGTATTCATTGTTGCCCATCTTCAAGGGTTTGTTTAGTTCTCTTTCGATTTTCTGTATCTCTTCATAAACCTTCTTCGCTTCATCGTTGTTTTGAAAATACTCAACTGTGAATTCATCGAGTTGCTGCATTTTTCACCTCATCCATATCTTTTCAAAAACAGTTCGTAGAGTTTCTTGTTTTCTCTCACAATCTCTAAGGCAAATCTTGCGTGGTCTTTTGCATAGCCATTTCCAATTATCATGTCAACATCTTTGCCTATGCCTTCAGCACCAAGGGCTGCTTTTGTGAAACTTGTCGCCATGGAAAAGAAGTAAACCTTTCCTTGTTCTTTACAGCACATCACAGAAGTCATTTCTGTGTCAGGAACATTCACAACATTTATCACGACATCTGCCAGCTCATTTTGGTTCAGTTCCACGAATTTCGTGTAAGTTCCAACTGCATCTTGTGCATCTGCCACCATAACTTTATCGACTATTCCAAGGCTTTCGAGCTCAGCTATCGATCTTTCTGAATGAACCAAGCCGATAACTTTGCCAGTAGGTCCAGCGTACTTTTTTGCGACATAGCAGCACAGCACTCCTGATTTTCCACCAGCACCTATCACCAAAACAGTGTCTGAAGGTGAGACAAGTCTTGCAGTCTGTATCGGTGCACCGGCCACATCGAGAATGGCAAGAGCCACCGATTCAGGCATATCTTCAGGCAGTTTTGCAAAAACGCCTGTTTCAAAAAGTATGGCTTCTGCCTCAACGTCAACCTGTTCTTTGTCAAGGTGAACCTTTATGATCTTCTTCAAATTAAGGGGTGTTAGACTCAAAGAAACAAGTGTGGCAATCTTATCTCCTTCTTTTATATCTACCTTTAGATCTTTTCCAATCTTCTTGACTCTTCCAATGAGCATCCCGCCCGAACCTGTCACCGGGTTATGCATCTTGCCACGATCTTTTACTATCTGCAAGATCTTCTCGGCTACCTTTGTTTCATCCTTTCCAACTTCATTTTTGATCTGCGTGAATGAAGCGGCATCTATATTCAGTTTGATCACGTCTATCAAAATCTCGTTATCGTACAACTTTGATGTGTCGTTGTCCAACTTCCACGCCGGTTGTGGCAATTTACCCTTTGGTTCTATAACTCTGTGAATGCCGAATGGATCTCCGCGCACAAAGTCACCTCCAGATGAAAAAGGGGGCTAAGCCCCCCTTCTATCACAGCCCTTCTCTTTGAAGCTCTCTTGCAATCTCTTGTTCAGCCCACTTCAGTCCTTCGTCTATCGTCTTTTTGCCGAACAGCACATCGTTGACCATATTGCCCACAATCGTTCTGATCTCTGCCCATACACCGAGCTGCGGATCAAAGACACCATTTGGCAGTTGTTGAAGTGGTACCTCTGCTGCAGGATCTTCTGCGACGAATTTTTTCCACACTTGTGTTTCTGTGGCGCTCTTTCTCACAGGTAGATACCCTGTTTTTGTTGCCCAATATGCCGTTATCTCTGGTGAGATGAGGAATTTCATGAATTCCCAAGCGGCCTTTTTCTCTTCATCTTTCGCACTGCTGAACATGATCACATCTGTTCCTGCGAACAAGGCATTTTGTGTCTTCCACAATGGCAGAGGTGCCCATGTCCAACCGTGTTTTCCAGCAGATGAGCTTGCTACGTAAGGTTTGCTCGCGACGGTCTCGATGAACATCGCTATCTTTCCTTCACCGAATGGCCCATCGAGATATCCGCCTTGGACCAACGCATATTTGTCTTTGAGATCGAGCATGAACTGGAGAACTTCTCTCGACTCTTCACTGTTTATGGTGACCTTCCACTTTCCATCTGCGTCTTTTTGCAGTACAGATCCTCCGTTCAGAGCGAGGAAAACTTGGAAATGGTCAACTGTTGAGCGAAAGCCAAATCCATATTGATCAACAGTACCATCACCGTTGAAATCTTCTGTCATTAGAATAGCAGCCTTTTTCAGTTCGCCAATCGACTCTGGAACCTTCAACCCAGCAAGCGTTAGGGCATCTGTGTTCAAATACAAGACGTAGATACTCTTGTTGAATGGCAATGCGTAGACTGTTTTGTCCCAAGTACAGTTCAATCTCATTGGTTCCCAGATATCCTGCCACTCAGTTGGTGTGAAACCTATCTTTGGATCTGTTATGAATTTGTTCAACGGCTCAACGATGCCTGAGTAGATCAGTTTGGCTGTCCAGTTTGAATACGCTTGAGAGATCGTTGGGAGTCCTCCAGCTTGTGCCGCAGCGAGCAGTTTTTGCTGGAGTGTACTGTAGTTTCCGATGTAAATCGCTTCGACTTCGATCTCCGGATGTTGTTGGTTGAAAAAGTTCACAATCTCCTGCAGTGTTTGGCCGTGTCCACCACCCATGGCGTGCCAAAAGGTTACCTTTACCTTGGCAAAACTGAGAGTTACCGCAAACACTAACATTGCCACTAAGACAAATTTCTTCATAACTACACCTCCCCTGATTATTCGTGCAACTTTGATTTTATCACTCGAGTGTAAAAATTCTTTATCTTTTCGCGTAGAGAAGCAAAGTCTGAATCGTTTTCTATAACCGTTCCACGTGAAGATATATCCTGCTGTGCCGACAATCTCCGGTCGATCTCCTCTTCTGACAAACCTTTGTCTCTCAATCTTTGAATGATTTTCTCACGGGGGGCAACTATCGTCACCACGAAATCACAGAGTTCATCGAGTCCAAGTCTGTGCAAGATAGCAGCATCGATTACTATCAGTCCCTCGAGCAGGTCTATCTGTTTTTTCACGTGTTTTCTCATCAGAGGATGAACAATTTTTTCCAAGAGTTCAAGTTCGCTGCTATTTGAAAAAACTCTTGAAGCAAGCTTTTTGCGGTTGATCTCTGAACCTTCAAAGATTTCATCGCCAAAGATTTCTCTCAGTGAGTTCTTGACTTCTTTTAGTTGCAGAACCTCATGACCAATTCGATCGACATCTATTACATGTGCTCCCAATTCTTTGAAAATCTCGGCAGCGCTGCTCTTGCCAGAACCGATCTTACCAGTTAAACCTATTACCACTTTTTTCAATACAACTTTTCTCCTTTTTCATTCAAAAGTGGCTCGAAACTCTTGTACTCTTCAGGTGTCAGAACAACTATGGCTATCTCACCTGTCTTTCGGTAGAGTTCAGACATTTTTTTATTCACATCTTTCGTCTCGTTCATGACAACGACATAGACATCTTCACCGAATGGACTTTCTTTGAGAAAATAGACCGACAGAGGCTGAAGGATTTTCACTATTTGTTCTGTCAATCTATCACAACCTTCTTGACTGGCTCTGGAAATTTCAGCACTTCGAAGCCTTTTCTGCCCATCAGCGAGTAAGTTATTCTCTTGCCAAGTTCAACGCCCGGCTGGTCATATGGATTTATCTGCAAAAGATCGCCCATCAAAGCTGTTGTGAACTCGTAGTACATGAAGAATTGCCCCATGTCATAGGCATTTATAGTTGGGAATACGACCCTCATGCTCGGTCTGCCGTTCATGGCAAGAGATCTCTCTGTCCCTGTCAGTTCACTCTTCAGCAGATCTGCAAGCTTTTTTCCACCGAGATAGGCAATCTCTTCTTGCTGATGAACTGCGGGTATGAGTACATCTCGGTCGAAGTTTTCTACCTCGAGAAAGGTTATTGTCTTGTCATCAGGTCCTTCGTTGTAGAGTTGTATCTGTGAATGTTGGTCAACGACTCCAAGCGCTTTTATCGGCGTCAAGCCTTCGTTGACAACCTTTCCATCGAGTGAATATTTCTTTCCAAGGCTTTCTGCCCAAAGTTGACGGAACCAATCGGCGAGAGAAAAGAGTTTGTTTGAATACGACATCATAACGCTGATCCTTCTGCCTTTTTCTTTGTGTAGATAATGACATGCAGCCATCATGGCAGCTGGGTTTTTCTCTATGTTGAGATCTGCACATTTCAGATAAGCATCCTTTGCACCATCGATCAGTGCCTTTATGTCTACGCCGCATGCCATTGCTGGCAGAAGGCCAACAGGTGACAGCACACTGAACCTACCACCGAGATCTTGTGGTATATCCAAAGCCAGTATCTTTTCATCCCGTGAGACCTGCCTTAGAAATCCTTTTCTTGGATCTGTTGTGAAGACGATGTGCTCCGATGGTTTGAGGCCTCTTATCTGGAGCAAACCGCGTATAACTTGATAGTGTGCAAGACACTCGGCAGTAGAACCGGATTTCGATATCACGTTGAAAAGAGTCTCACGTGGATCTACTTCATCCAAAACTGCTGCCGCTTGATCTGGATCTACATTCTCGAGAAAGAAGATCCTCAGATAGCCACTTCGCTCTTGTTTTGACAAATAGTTCCAATCCGGAGGCGTCAACGCATTAGCCAAAGCCACAGCCCCCAAACTTGAACCACCTATGCCCACGACTACCAAATTGTCAAAGGACAAAACCCACTGCCTGATATCTTCCACCGAGTCCATGTAGATTCTGTCGAAAAGAACGTTGACAAAGCCCGGCCTGCTTTTCACAGTTTTTTCTACAGACTGAACGATGCGCTCTTTTATAGAACAAAACTCTTCTTCGGTTATACCTCCTGGTGTGTTCGGTTCAAACATGAAACTGAAATCGAACCGAAGCATAAGATTCCCCCCTCTCAGTACGAGATGACAGTTTTCACCGGGTATTCTTCAAGTTTCTTCCTCGGCTCAAGGTATGTCAACTCTATCAAGAAACACATGCCAATCACATCACCACCGAGCTTCTTTACAAGCCTGGCGATTGCGTTAGCTGTTCCACCAGTCGCGAGAACATCGTCAACGACGATCACTTTTTGCCCTTTTTCGATTGCATCTGAGTGCATCTGGAGTTGGGCTGTACCGTACTCAAGATCGTACTCAATCGAAGTAGTCTCAAATGGCAGCTTTCCTGGCTTTCTGATGGGGACAAAGCCTTTCTGGAGTTTATAGGCAAGTGTTGCGCCGAAGATGAATCCCCTTGCTTCTGGAGATGCGATCAAGTCAAAATCCCAGTCTAAAATCGTCTTTGCCATTTCGTCAACAGCCGTATGGAATGCTTTTGGGTTTTTCAGCAAAGGCGTGACATCTCTGAATATAATGCCTTCAATTGGGAAATTTGGGATGTCCCTTATGAAGTTTCTCAAATCCATCTTTTTTCACCATCCTTCTTGAGGAATAGCACAGAAACATTTTATCAAATGGGAAGGGATTTTTCAACAAAGGAGGGAAAATAAAAAGCGCGGATGGCTCCGCGCATCAAAACGCTGCTACCTTTTTGACCTTACCTGCCTTGAGGCATTTTGTACAGACTTTGATCGTTCTGATCGTTCCATCTTCCATAACGGCGCGAACCTTTTGCAAGTTAGGTCTAAACATTCGTGGAGTATGTCTGTTTGAATGACTCACATTTTTACCTGCTACGGGTTCCTTACCGCATATCTCACATCTCTTTGCCATCTCGCATACCCCTTTCTGCCTGTCCAACCAATATTACCAAAAGCACTGAGAAATTTCAAGTTCTTCTGGATGATGAAACAATTCTTTCAAGCAAAAGCTTCAATCTCGTGGAATTTG
>JBBFME010000068.1:0-11318 GCA_037478695.1 Pseudothermotoga sp. | reverse complement strand
GTCTATGACACCGTTTTGAGTTACAACATCGAGATGAGCCCCGAGCAACAATCTGTCGTCGAAACCTCCTACCTTTCTAAAGTTCAAAGTTCCGTCGGAATTAATGCCGGTGATCACAAGACCGATTTCATCCATATGGGCCATTAAAGCGATTGACCTTTCACCATCGCCAACTTCGACGATCAAATTGCCCAAGTTGTCAACTTGATATTCAACACCGTCGGGCAGACTCGAAATCAAGAGTTCTCTTATTCTCTCTTCTCTACCAGAAATGCCTTGAACCTTGCAGAAATTGACAAGTTCTTGTATTAAGTTTTCCCTCATGAACTCACCTCAAGAGTATTATAACAGATCGTTCGTATATGGAACTTTTACTCAATCTCATCGATCAAAAGAGAAAGTTTTCTCACATATTTGAAGATTATGAAGATCAATATAATACATAACACAACAGGAAGACCAATACCAACAAGAGTTACCAAGAGATCGGTTTTGAACAAAGAGAACAACTGTTGTTTTGCGTAGACATACAGTGTGACGGGTAAAACCATGCCAAGAGCCAAGGCGATGACAATACCCTCAACGAGAAAGACATGGCCCGTACTCAAAATCTTTGCGGGATTTTCCATCTCAATCTTTTCTCTCTCTTTGAGCAACAGACTCAGACCGAGTACAGCCGCAAAGGTGTACATCACGAAGATCAGTGGAATGAGAAGATAGACCATCAGGGGAACTTTGAAATAAATTTGCAAGAAAACCACAAGACCTGAAGAAATAACTGAATATAGACCGGCAGGAATGATCAACTTTGGCATCAAGGACTTTGAACAGTCTATGGGCAATAACTTCATGAGAGGCCAACTCAAAAACTCCTGTTTCATCAACAATGCTGAGTTGAGCGAAACATACATCGTACTGATGATTATGGTAATGAAAAGTGGGACTGTCAATGAATTTGCAGTGAATACAAAGATCACACTGAAGACAATTGGGTATATCAGCATGAAGATTCCTCGCTCGTGTCTGAGCATAAGCCTCAGGTCCTTGAAGAAGATACCACCGCGAGACTGAGTTGTTACAGACTTTCTCTTCTGTCCAATTCCTTTTTCTTCGAATTCAAGTTTTTGCGAAACTCTAATCGATGCAAACCACAATACGACAAGTGAAATGAGTAGCAAAAGTATGTACATGGGACTTTCCAAACCAATTATGGGCCAAGCGAATGGGTTGAAAGGTGAAAGTAGTCTTTCGCCGATGCGTATCAAACCAGATAGAGTTGTGTTGGTTCTTGTTGCCAAATTTGGTAAGAGTTGTGTGACCAAGACAAATATGGCGACTGTCAAGATCAAACTCAGTATGTTCATCTTTCTTGCGGTGGACCTGCTCATCCACAAACCAAAAACCGATGCGAGCAGAATCGAAAGAAAAAGAAGGACAAGGCACATCAGAACAGATGAAATAACAGCCAATATGAAATTCTTACCGGTACCGAGCGCGTACGAAGGTACGACGAAAAGGTACATCACGACCACGATCGATTGTGTGACCAAAGTCAAGACAGCTTGGTATAAGACTATTGTCGAACGTTTTATGGGCATCGTCAAAAGCAGTCGAATTTCATCGTTTTTAACGAAGGTACTGACAAGACTCGGAAAGAATGAAACTACAAACATCACTGCCATGAGTGCAGACCATTGGACGACTATTATGCTTGCCAAATCGTGTCTGCCGACATGAATTTGTGCGATGGACTTAAAGGTTTCATAGAAGAGCATTGAGAGTGGTATGCCATAGACACCAACAGCCAGTACAGGAAAAAACAGGTTGGAGATGCGTTTTCTGTTAGTCTTCTTGGAAGAAATGACAGGAGATCTCAAACCATATTTCAGGAGTGTTAGCAAGTCTTTCATTTTTCACAGCTCCTTTATTATTGCTTCTATGTCTTCTCCATTCGCGGTCAGTTGCAAAAAGATATCTTCAAGACTTGCGTAGTTACTCTTGACAGAACTTTTGAGTTCAGCAAGTGTTCCTTCTGCAATCAATGCTCCTTGGTTGATTATCCCTATTCGCGTACACATCTTTTCTGCAATCTCTAAGACATGAGTTGTCATGAAGATCGTACTGCCTTCGGAGGCATATTTCTGCAAGAGCATCTTCAAGATCTTCGCTGATCTTGCATCGAGCCCAACCGTTGGTTCATCGAGGAATAGGACCTCAGGCTTTCTCATCAATACACTCACAAGGTAAAGCTTTTGTTTCATGCCGTGTGACATATCAGAGATCGCTTTATCGAGATAGTTCACTCCGAAAGCCTCACAGAGTTCCTCAATTCTTTCCTTAGTCCTTTTTCTGTCCACTCTGTAAATTTCAATCACGAAATCGAGAAATTCGAAGCCTTTCAAGTTTACATACATCTTTGGTTCGTCAGGGACGACGCCGATGCGTCTCTTTATTTCTAATTCATCGTTTTTCAGATCAAGACCGAGTATTCTGACTTCTCCGGCGGTGGGTTTCAAAGTCCCCGTAAGCATCCTTATTGTAGTTGTCTTTCCAGCGCCATTCGGTCCCAGAAAACCGTAGATCTCCCCTTGTTCAACAGAGAGATTTACACCCTTCACTGCCCTGAAGTTGCCGAAATCTTTGACGAGATTTCTTGCCTCTATGACTTTCACACGAACACCTCCTGAAGATCTCAGAGTTTTTCCGCTGCAAGGGTGGCAAGTCTTGATCTTTCACCCTTTGTCAGTGTGATGTGTGCTACCAAGGGATTTCCTATCAATCTGGACGCGGCATAGACAAGGCCGTTGCTGTCTTTATCGAGATAGGGTGTATCGATTTGATATGGGTCTCCTAAAAGAACAACCTTTGTGTCATTTCCAGCACGCGTGAGAACCGTCTTGATCTCGTGTGGTGTCAAATTTTGTGCTTCGTCTACGATCATGTACTGACCTGGTATGCTCCTGCCTCTGATGAAACTCAGCGCGCTCAGTTCCATTAAATCTTTCTTCAAGAACTCTTTCAAATTCATCTGAACACGGTCAAACAAGAACTCCAAGTTGTCCATGATCGGTTGCATCCAAGGTTCGAGTTTTTCTTCTAAAGATCCAGGGAGATACCCAACATCTTTACCGACTGGTATCAAGGCGCGTGTGACTATGACTCGTTTGTACCTTTTTTCTTTCAGAGTTTTTTCAAGACCACACGCGAGTGCTATCAAAGTCTTGCCGGTGCCCGCTATTCCAACTACTGTCACCAAGTTCACATCATCATCGAGTAGAGCATCCATTGCAAAAAGCTGTTGGTCGTTCAACGGGCTTATTCCCCAAACAACATCTGATCTATCCAGTAAAAGTCTTTTCGCAACTTTGTTCTTGATCTTGAAATATCCATTTTTCGCTTTGATGTATTGATTTTCTGGCATTTCTAGGGTTTGGTCTTCATCGATCTTTTTATCGAGTTCTATATAACCATGAGGCAGAGATGCAAGGTCTGATCTATCGGTCAGATAATCTTGGGCAGTGATGCCAAGTGCTGCTGCTTTTACCCTTAGGCTTATATCTTTACTCACCAAGATCGTTGGCACAGAGGAGGTACGCTTAAGCCTTAAAACATAAGCCAAGATCCAGTTATCAATGTACTTCTCAAACAAAAATTCTGGAGCCTCTCTACGGCCGTCTGTTATACTCATCACACTCAGTAAACCACCGCCCTGCAACCTCACACCCTTTGAAAGATCTCCCGATGCTCTCAATTTATCAAGTTCTCTTATCACTTCTCGTGCTGACTTTCCAACAGAGTCTGATCTTCTTTTCAGTTTGTCCAACTCTTCTAATACCGGTAATGGCAGAACGATGTTGTTGTCTTCGAAAGAATAGATTGATTCAGGATCGTGAATCAATACATTCGTATCGAGAACGTAATTCTTCACCATTCTTTTCCCCTCCAAGTGTGGAGAAGCTCAGCAAGCTGCGCCTCGCTTAGTTGTCGGCACATCTTTATGAATATCTTTGCAGTCACAAGTGCATCGTCCAGGGCACGGTGTTTTGGTTTTTCAAGACCATATCTCTGTGCAAGCCAACTCAGAGTTTTCGTTTCACCGAACAACTCTTTTGAGATCTCTCGTGTGTCAAGATAATTCACCGTTGGTGGAAAGACGCCTATTTCTTTTGCCGAAATATCGATGAAGGTTAAATCGAACTCAGCACGGTGAAATACCATTATGGAATTCTTCATGAAGTATCTTATTTTCTCGAATACTTCGTCGATCGTTGGTGCGCTTTCAATATCTTCATTACTAATTCTGTGAACTCTTTCGACGATGGCAGGTATTCTTATCTTTGGATTTACAAGAGAGTTGTAGATAGATTTGTAGAGAATCTTGTTTTTGTAAACAGGAACTATTGCGACCTCAACTATTCGGTCGCCTCCAAGTGGATCTGTGCCAGTAGTTTCGGTATCCATGACACAAAAGAGCCTTTCTTCTGATCTCAAGACAACCTCCCTTTCATGTGGACGTCGATCTGTGGGAATGGAATCTCTATTCCCTCTTTATCAAATTCTCGCTTTATTCTTTGAGAAAGTGCGTTTATCGCATCGAAGTAATTCTCTCTTTTGACCCAGAACAGCACATCAAAATCTATAGAAGAATTGGCAAAGCTGTTAAAGACTATGAAATTACTTACATCTTTCTTCTCAACGAGTGGTTCCTCGTCAATACACCTTTTGAGTATTTCAAGTACCTTTGGTAGGTCAGAACTGTATGATACAGACACTTTCATAGTCAACCTTCTCACCGGTCCAGGCCAATAGTTGGTTACCTTGGTTCCCCAGACCTGTCTGTTGGGAATGAGCACCTTCTTGCCGTCGAACGTTTTCAGAACAGTGTGGTTGTAATTGACAACTTCAATCGTACCACTCGTCCCGTCTATTTCTACTACATCTCCTTCTCTGAGCTTTCCGGTCAGCAAAACCAAGATACCGGACACGAAATTTGACAATGGTTCTTGAAAAGCCAGACCAATTACAAGACCACTCACTCCAAAGGCTGTCAGATACGGTATCAGACTTATCTCCCAAATATTCAGAAAGATCATCAGACCGATTAACAGAACTATCGTTCCGATTACCAGTCTGACAGTGTTTTTCATTCTGAATTCCTTGCTCATCCTTTGGATACTTTTAATGGTGAATCTGCACAAGAGCCTATAGATACCGTAAGAAATGAGGATCAGCAAAGCAGAGTGAATGATCTTAAAGACCAATTCCTTTGACATCGCAATCCTCCTTTCATGTGTAGATTTTACTATAGATTGTCTGGGCTCACATTTAATTGATATTTTGAGATATAATTGACTTGGATTTATGATCTTCAGTCATCAGCGAGGAGGATGATTGTCCGCAATGCCACTTCAAACATCCTCAAGTAGGATTTACACGTTCATTTCGAGTTTCATAAGAGAATCGAGTAATGCAAAGGACCCTGAGTCGCTTTTGCTTTCGTTGATAAAGATCGTTCAGAAGTTTGTAAACTGCAGGTGGGTTGCGGTACTAGACAGGAATTTCAAAGTGAGGAAGTCAGATATATCGGAGGTTCCCGTAAACACTGAATTGTTGGAGATGGCAAAATGGTCTGTCGAGAAACTTTCACCTACCTCGATAACGCAAGATGGAATGACAGTTCTCATATTTCCACTCGTCAAGACCGATAGAATCCTTGGTGTCTTGGTTGCTGCGACAAATGAAGAACCGGTCTTTGAGATATTGGAGGTCATCCGTACTTTGGCTTTCTTATCGGCTGTAGTGCTGGAGAACCTTGAACTCTATGACTCGCTTGAAAAGCAGCACGAAATTGTTGAAGAGACAATGAAGTACATGCAGCAGATATTCAATTCCTTTCCACAAATGGTTGTCGTGTTCAATTCACAACTTCAACAAGTTTTTGCCAACATACAGTACTTGCAACATGAAGGCGAATCGAAGTTGGTCGAGGTTGTTCTCAAGACAGCTCAAATGATTATCACGAGCAGATCACGACAGGTGAGCGAAGTTGAGTCAGAAGGAGCCTTTTATTCAATAATTGCGGAAGCTATAGAGTACGAGAATGAACCTCAGGTGTTGATAACTATAACAGACGTCACAAATACAAAGGAATTAGAACGCTTGAAGGCGATCGACAAGTTGAAAACTGATTTCGTTGCCAGTGTGTCACACGAATTGAGAACGCCTCTTGCAGCGATCAAAGCTTATTCTGAAACAATGCTCGCAACTTTAGAGGATCTTGACAAGAATCTTTTGAACGACTTTCTGCAGGTTGTATACAAGGAAAGCCTGCACTTGGAGAGTCTCTTGGACGAACTATTGGATTTTGCAAAGATCGAACAGAAGGCGATGTCGCTCGAAAAGAGTAACTTTGACTTAGCAGAACTTGCTAAGGAAGTCAGCCAATCGATGACTGAGTTTGCGAAGAGTAAGGGTGTAAGACTTGAATGTGAAACAGATGGACCTGTTTACATAACAGCAGATAAGAAAAGAATCAAGCAGGTTTTGTTAAACCTTCTGAGTAACGGTGTTAAATACAGCAAAGAGAATACGGAGGACAAATTCGTGAAAATCTCCGTGAAAAAGGATGAGCGGTTCGTCTTAATCACTGTGGCTGACAACGGTGTCGGGATACCTGAGGAGTTTCACCATAAGGTTTTTGAAAAGTTTTTCAGGGTTGGATCTGCCTTAGATTACAGAACAGATGGTGCCGGTATTGGACTTACTATAACAAAAGAAATCGTAGAATTACACGGCGGAAAAATCTGGCTTGAGAGCAAAGTCAATGAAGGCAGTACTTTTTATGTGCAGTTACCTTTAGGAGAATGAGATATGCAGCTTGAAGAAATTCTGACGAGAATTGATGAACTTCCAACACCCGATCCAATCGTTCAGAAAATTGTCTCTGTGGCATCGGATCCCGATGCCTCTGCTAAGGAATTGGCAGAGGTTATCAAATTGGACGCGAGTCTGACTGTTCGTATACTCAAGCTTGTGAACTCTGCATACTACGGTCTACCCAGAAAAATCGTCGCACTGAACGAAGCCATTATGATACTCGGTTTTAAAACCGTGAGGAACATAGCTCTCAGTATCTTCACATACAGCTCTGTCCTCAAGAACAGTAGAAGATCTACTGCCGATCACTACCAACTTTGGAAACACTTTCTGGGTACTGCCGTGGGTAGTGAGTTGTTGGCACAGATGGTTGGCTATCCAAATAAAGAGGAGTTGTTCATATCAGGATTGCTCCATGACATAGGTAAGGTTGCCCTCGATTACATGTTCCCAGAAGCATTTGGAGCGGTTACCAAGCTGACGAAGAGCCTTCAGATTTCCTTTGCTCAAGCTGAAGAAAAACTGAGTTTGCCAAACCATTCTGTGGTTAGCGGTAAGATGATAGAAAAATGGAATCTGCCTGAGCTTGTGATTCAATCTGCGAGCGGTCATCATTCGCCAAACAATTTTTCCGATTCAGTCTACTCCGATGTAGTCGCGATTGTTCACGTTGTCGACTTTCTGGTGAATCTCATGAAGTATGGGGATTCTTACACTTATGGAGGTTTGACTCTATCGTCTTTTGCATTGAATGTGTTGGGCATAAAACCACGTTTCTTGACAAATCTCGCGGAAAAATTAAAGCTCCGTTTGCAAGAAGCAGAAGATTTCTTGAGAATAGAAGAGGAGGTGTCGTGAGATGAGACCTGATTACAGGAAAGCCATGCTGGAGTCAGAGATTACGAAACTCGTCACTCAGGCGCTCAGAGAGGCAAAGGACCCACGATTGAAAGATACGTTAATAACAATCTCTCGATGTGAACTTTCAAACGACAAGAAATTCGCCGACATCTACGTGAGTGTGATGGGTGATAAAGAAGAAAGGATGAAAACCGTTGAGAATTTGAACAAGATCAAAGGGTATTTCAGAACATATCTTGCAAACAACTTGGATCTTTACAGTGCACCGCAGGTGAGATTCAAAGAAGATCCAGGGATCGAAGCCAGTGTGCGAATACAGCAACTTTTGAACAAGATCAAGGAGGAAGAATGAGTGCTTGACTCGGGGATCTTGTTGACCGACAAACCAGAGGGTCCCACCTCACATGATGTCGTCAACGAAGTCAGAAAGAAGTTGAAGTTGAAGAAAGTTGGGCATGCTGGTACGCTCGATCCTTTTGCGTCTGGATTGCTCGTTCTCGGAATTGGCAGTGGCACAAGAATTTTGGAGTACTTGATGAACCACAACAAAGTGTATCTTGTGACGATGAGACTCGGTCTCATCACTGAAACCTTTGACATAACAGGACAAGTTGTTGAAGAAAGGCCCGTGAATCTTTCGATTGAGAGGATAATTAAAGCGTTGAAGTCGTTCATCGGCAGTTACATGCAAGTTCCACCGGCTTACTCTGCCAGAAGGTACAAAGGCGAAAGACTTTATGAGTTGGCAAGAGAGGGTAAGATCATAAGATTACCACCAAGGCAAGTGACTGTGTATCGTATAGAACAGATTACCATACAAGATAACGATGTCACCTTCATCACAGAGGTCTCTGCTGGCACATACATCAGATCGCTCTGCATGGACGTAGGTTATGCACTTGGTTGTGGCGCGACTGCGGTAAAACTCAGAAGACTTTCGATAGGGCCATTCGAGGTGACCAAAGCTATAAATGTCTTCGACAGTGATGAAAGAACTATACTTTCCCATTTGAAACCACTTTCAGAGGTTCTGGATATGCCTAAGGTTTATCTGAAAACGGAAGGTTATGAAAGAGCGATCAACGGAAACACATTGAGAGTTAACGATGTAGAGAAATTCGAAGAGTTTTCAAAGGGTTGTCTGGTACAGGTGATCTATAAAGATGAGTTACTTTGCATAGCAAAGACCGAAAGAGCCTCGAGCTTTGTTAAGACTTTGATAGGTTTGAATCGAAATGAGCCACTTCTAAAACCTGTGAAGGTACTCAAGGAAAAGCAATCCTAAGAGCTGACGATTTCAGATAACGTGTTTCTCTCTCACAGTTGAAGAGTCTTTGAAAAGGAGGAAAAGGCGCAATCTGTAAATTCTATTATTCTTGCGCTTGAACAAGATGAGGAAATATGTTGCCACGATAGGAGTCTTTGATGGTGTACATATAGGGCATCAAAGATTGCTTCGTCGAGTGAGGCAAATGGCAGAAGACCAAGGAAGGCAGAGCAAAGTCTTTGTGATTTCGTATCCTTTTGAGTATTTTTTCGAAGACTTCGACGGTTTAATAATGACAGTTGAAACAAGAGCAGTAGAGCTTGCAAAATTCATCGACGAGGTTGAGGTTATCGATTTATTGCAAGTGAAAGATCTAATGGCAGAAGACTTTTTTGAGAGGTACTTTTCAAAAGAGTGTTCTGCTCTGATAGTTGGTGAGGATTTCAGATTTGGTAAGGGCGCTTCGGCCGATGTGCATAGGCTTGCTGAAATGTGTAAAAAAGAAGGAATAGGTCTTGAAATCGTTGAGGACATAGTCGATTCCACAAAAATACGAATTAGTAGTTCCATGATAAGAAGGTATATCAAAGATGGTCAGATTGAAAAGGCGGCTCAGTTGTTGGGCAGAGATTTTTCTATTCACGGTTTTGTAAAGCGAGTACTCGAGAAACCGCGCAATGTAGTTGTTGTTGGCTTAGAAGACAAGTTCGTTGTACCTAAGGGAGGAACTTTCAGAGCAACAGAGGAGTATTCCAGAACAACTGGTATTGTGAGATTTTCCAATGAAGTGCTTTATGAAGCGGAAGGCTTTCGACCTGCTGAAGGCAGTACGGTTGAGATAGTTCTACTGGGACGCGAGGAGGGTGATCCGCTGTGAGCATCGGTGTTGTCACTGGGACGAACAGTGCGACTCCTTACAGTTTTTTCGTGAGGCTTTACCAGGAAAAGAACCGTCCTGTGCACATGGTGCAGATAGACGATGTGGTGAAAGTTGTCTTCTCTTATAGACCTTACGGTGAAATGGTCTACTACGGTATTGTGACAGAGATAAACGCAAGATGGGACTTCGGAGTCAACTCAGGTTATGAAGAAGAAGTGGCACTCAAAGGTTTGTTGCCTGCTTTTCCGGTTTACATAGCCACTATCACCACCACTCGTATGCTGAAGGTTGAGGATGGCAAGATCACGAGCGATGCCCCACAGGTTCCACCACCACCTGGAACTGAGGTTTTCATGGCAGAAGATCAAGAAATTGATATCGCCCTTGGTTTTGACGAATTGATCAAACAAGACATGGCTGTGCCAGTTGGTGTTTTCAAGAACGGAAGGCCAGCATATGTTGATGTGAGATACATACTCGGTGAAAATGGTGCACACATAAATATCTCCGGACAATCAGGCGTTGCTTCAAAAACATCTTATGCAACCTTCTTGGTGAGATCCTTTCTGGATACAGGTAAGAGACTCAGGCAAAAGAACCAACTCATGGCATATCTATCACGTTCGAGATTCATCATCTTCAACGTTAAGGGCGAAGGATTACTCTTCTTGGACAAATGGTCCAAAGACTGGAAGAATCTCGAGAAAGAAGAAACTGGAAAACAATGGAAAAAGATGTACGAATCTATGCTCGTCGATCCACAACCTTTTGAGAAAGTGAAGTTCTACGCTCCGAGAAGATCGACACAGAATATGCAACCGTGGTCCAACAAGAGGTACGATAAGATTTTCTCATACGGTTGGGATTGCATAGATATCTTCAATATGGGCTTGTTCGAGTTGATCTTCGATCCAGAGGAACTCGAACTGAACCAAAATCTTCAGTTGGCTGTGACGACGGTTCAAGAGTTTTTCTACGAAAGATTGGAAAGGGCAGTTCAAGTTGCTGCTGATTTCTGTGAAAAGAATTCTTGTTTACCATCGACCTCTAATGACGAGATCATACTGAGAACGGCCATTGCCCACGGTTTTGATGTAGTCACACGAGCAGGTCTGCCCGAAAGAATAGACGACTTGCTCAAGATGTTCACAACCGATATTGAGTTTTCAAAAAAGATGGAAGAAGAGCTGCGCGGGAAATCGACGATCATGGCATTGATAAGGAGACTCAAGTCCATTAAAAACATCGGTATGGACCTCATTTGGGTTCCAACGAGTTTTTTGTCAAACGAACTTGGAATCAAAGAAGAACACCGAATAGACTGGGATCAACCTGGCCAGGTGACTGTTATTGATATCTCAAAACTCAGGCCAAGAATCCAGTCCTTTGTAGTCGGAGCTGTGTTGGTCGAGGTAATGCGTTCCCGTGAAGAGA
>JBBFME010000067.1:0-11382 GCA_037478695.1 Pseudothermotoga sp. | reverse complement strand
GTGTAAAAAATCCATTGATTCGAAATACAATCGGCCGAACGATGATTTTGAGGGAAGGTTGTAAGAAGCAAAACAAAAACCTAAATTGTGTCGCTCAAGAGCTGAAAGAGAGAGGTTTCTCTGTCAAAGATTTTTGAGTTGCGAACAGACTGAGGAGGTGTGATCGTGAGGTATTTGTTGAATGTGCCAGATATCTCTTGTAATCACTGCAAAATGAGAATATCGAGAAAACTCGAAGAACTGGGTGTGAAGAGCTATGAGATCGACGTCTCGAAGAAAACGATCTCGCTTGAAACAGAGAACATTCAGAAAGTGATCGACGAACTTGCGAAGATAGATTATCCAGTGAAAGAGTTTCACAGAATATAGCTATTGACAGAATGAATTTCTGCTGATATCATACTTGCAAAGAATCTCATGGAGGTATAAAGGTTGAAGAACAGTTTTTGTACCAAGAAGTTCAATGAGAAGGTAATTTTGAGCATTGTCAGACGGACTAAGGGCCGGTGGGTGCTAAACGGCACTTAGTCCGTCTTTGCTTTTACAGCACCCACACGGCCATATCAGAAATGATATGGCCGTTTTTTTAGCAGAAAGGAGGAAAGGTTGTGGGAAAGGAAAAAGTGATACTTGCCTACAGTGGTGGATTGGATACTTCTGTGATTCTAAAATGGCTTTGCGAGAAGAATTTCGAGGTGATCGCCTATGTGGCAAATGTGGGACAGCAAGAAGATTTTCAACAGATTGAAGAAAAGGCACTCAAGACGGGAGCGACTAAGGTCTATGTCGAAGACCTGAGAAGAGAGTTTGTGACTCAATTCATCTTTGTCGCTCTCATGGGCAATGCTGTGTACGAAGGACGATACCTACTCGGCACGTCTCTTGCCAGGCCTCTGATCGCCAAAAGACAAGTTGAGATAGCCTTGAAAGAAGGGGCGCAATATCTCGCTCATGGAGCGACAGGAAAGGGGAACGACCAAGTTAGATTTGAATTGACGTATGCTGCACTTGCCCCTCAGCTCAAAGTGATTTCTCCATGGAAAGATCCAGAATTTCTATCACACTTCAAAGGAAGAACAGACTTGATAAATTACGCAAAGAGTAAGGGCATACCAGTTAAGGCAAGCACAGAAAAACCATACAGTGAAGATGAAAACCTAATGCACATATCTCACGAAGCAGGTATGCTCGAAGATCCATCGATGAAAGCAGATGAATCTATTTTCAACAGAACAGTTTCACCGAAAGAGGCACCCGACCAAGAGACTGTTCTGCAAATTCATTTTAAAGATGGAATACCGATAAAGATCTCAAATCTGAATGACGGTACAGAGAAAAAAGATCCACTGGAGATCTTTGAGTATTTGAACAAAATCGGTGCACAAAACGGTGTTGGAAGAGTTGACATGGTGGAGAACAGATTCATAGGCATAAAGTCACGTGGTGTTTATGAAACTCCCGGAGCAACGATTCTCTGGATTGCCCACAGAGATCTCGAAGGTATCGCGATGGACAAAGAGGTCATGCATCTGAGGGATATGCTTGCTCCCAAGTTCTCCGAACTCATTTACAACGGTTTTTGGTTCTCTCCAGAAATGGATTTCCTGCTCAGTGCTTTCAAGAAATCCCAAGAAGGAATCGACGGTGTTGTGACGGTGAGTGTCTACAAGGGGAATGTCATGCCGATCAGCAGATATTCACCAACTTCTCTTTACAACCAGGCTCTGTCGAGTATGGATGTCGAAGGTGGTTTTAATTCAACTGATTCCAAAGGATTCATAAACATTCATGCCATAAGGCTCAAAGCACACAACGTTGTTTTGAGAGAAGAAGATCCATACGCTTGGAGAAAGGGGATAGTGAATGTCTGAAAAGTTGTGGCAAAAGGGCTATGAAATCGACAAACTCATCGAAAGATTCACTGTTGGTAGAGATTACATTGTAGACATGGCCTTGATTCGTTATGACATCATTGCCTCTGCAACTCATGCAAAGATGCTTCTGAAGATGGGATACATTACGCAAGAAGAATTTGATGAAATAAGAGGTGCACTCAAAGAACTCTCAGACTTGATCGATCAAGGAAAGTTTCACATAAAACCGGAAGAAGAAGACTGCCACACAGCGATAGAGAACTTCTTAGTTCAGAAACTCGGCGACAGCGGGAAAAAGATTCACACGGCAAGATCGAGAAATGACCAAGTCTTGACGGCGCTCAGAATTTTCTACAAAGATCAGTTGAAACAGATCGAAAAATCTGTTGGAGATTTGATAAAGACCATCAAAAACTTCTCAGCAAAGTACGGCAAGGTTACTTTTGCAGGATTTACGCACACCAGAAAGGCCATGCCAACGAATTTTCGAACTTGGGCAGCAGCACTTTGTGATGCACTGAGAGATGATTTGAGATTGCTCTCAGTGGTTTATGAACTGATCGATCAATCTCCTCTTGGAACTGGTGCTGGTTATGGGCTGCCGATACCTGTGGACAGAAAATTGACTGCCCAAGAACTCGGTTTCAAGAGAGTTCAGCAAAATCCCATTTACACCCAACTCAGCCGAGGAAAGTTCGAGTACATGATATTGCACCTTTTATCTCAAATCACCTACGATTTGAACAGATTCGCAAGCGATATTATCTTCTTTTCTCTGCCCGATATAGGTTATATCGAACTTCCCAAGGAGTTGTGTACGGGTAGTTCAATAATGCCACAGAAGTTGAATCCAGATCCGTTGGAATTGATTAGAGCATATCACAGTGTTATCGTTTCAAGAATGATTCAGTGTGCAATGACCACATCTAATCTGATAACCGGTTATCACAGAGATCTTCAACTTCTTAAAGAAATACTAATCAACAGCTTCCAAGACGTTAAGGATCTCCTCACTGTCATGGAAAAAATTTTCGAAAAACTTCGAGTCAACAAAATCAATTGTTCCAGCAGCCTCACAGACGATGTTTTGGCTACACAAAAGGTATACGAATTAGTCAAACAAGGAGTACCTTTCAGAGATGCTTACAAGTTGATAGCGAAAGAATTAGGTGGTGATGAGAAGTGAAGCTGAGAGTTGGAATAATAGGAGCCACTGGTTACACCGGACTTGAACTTCTGAGAATTTTGAAGAATCATCCCTACGTTCAAATTACTTATCTTGGTTCAAGGAGTAATTCTGGAAAATCGGTTGAAGAAGTCTTCCCTTTCACCTTAAATGAAAACTCACTCGAGGAAATCGACTCGAGTGAAATTAAGCAAAGATGTGACATTCTCTTCACCGCGTTGCCATCAGGTGCGAGTTACGAGTTTGTCAAAAAACTTGAAAATCTCAAAGTGATCGACCTTGGCGCGGACTTCAGATTCGAAGATCCGGTTGTCTATGAAAAGTGGTATTCAAAAAAACTCGCCGATTACGACTCTAAGAGAAGAGTTTATGGGTTGGTCGAGCTTTACAGAGAGTGCATTAAGCAAGCTGATATAGTTGGGAATCCAGGTTGTTATCCAACTTGTGTACTGCTCTCCTTAGCGCCAATTTTGAAAGAAGATTTGGTACTGGGAAATGAAATCTATGTCGATGCGAAGTCGGGTGTTTCGGGAGCAGGAAGAAAAGAGGAATACGAATACTCTTTCTGCGAGATAGACGAAGGTACAAAGGCCTACAATCCTGCCAATCACAGGCATGTTCCCGAGATGGAGGAACAGATCAAAAAAATCTGCGGTAAACAATACACCATTACCTTTGTGCCTCACTTGGTTCCCATGATCAGAGGCATCTTGAGCACAGTGTATGTGAAGACAGATCTGACAGCCGAAGAAGCGTACGAACTCTATCTTGAATTCTACAAGAATGAGAAGTTCATTCACGTACTCAAACCGGGAGTCTACCCATCAACCAAATGGAGTTATGGATCAAACCACTTCTTCGTCTCATTTGCGAGAGACGATCGTACCAACACCTTGATCTTAATTGGTGTCTTGGACAATTTGGTCAAAGGTGCTTCTGGTCAAGCAGTACAGAACATGAACCTTCTCTTCTCCTTACCTGAAGACTCTGGACTTGATCACAATCCAATCTATCCGTGAAAGGAGGAAGATAATGGTTCTGGGTGTACCGAAAGGTTTCAAGTTTGTAGGGATCTACTGTGGAATCAAGAAATGCAAAAAAGACCTGGCAATTGCATTCTCACAGACGAAGTGTACGGCATGCGGCATGTTCACGACAAATGCAGTCAAGGCTGCGCCCGTGATCTATGACAAAGAAATTTTGGAACAGAACCCCTACGGCATAAGGGCTATCGTTGTGAACAGTGGTAATGCCAATGCTTGCACAGGCGAAGAAGGGGCCAAAAATGTTGCGAGAATGGCGAAAAAGGTAGCAGAAGAACTTGGAATAGAACCACAGAGCGTTCTTGTTTCGTCTACGGGTGTAATCGGTGTGCAGTTGCCTATCGAGAAGATAGAAAACGGCATACAAAAAGCTGTCAGTTTGCTTCAAGATGATCCGATACAGTTTGCAGAGGCGATAATGACCACTGACACGGCGATCAAATTGAGTTACCGTGAAGTGGAATTGAAAGGGAAAACTGTTAAAATTCTTGGGATTGCAAAAGGTTCTGGAATGATTCACCCCAATCTTGCCACAATGCTTTCTTTCATTTTCACAGATGCGAAGATCTCCCACGACGCCTTGAAAAAAATTCTGAAAAACTCCGTTGATAAGAGCTATAACATGATCGATGTTGACAGAGACACCAGCACGAATGACAGTGTCATAGTGTTTGCCAACGGTATGGCAGAGAATGAAGAAATAGTAGAAGGAACAGAACAGTACCGTCATTTTGAGAATGCCTTTGATGAGGTCAACATTGAGCTCGCGAGAAAGATAGTTGAGGATGGTGAAGGAGCCACTAAGTTGATTCAAGTTGAAGTGATCAACGCATCTGATGAAAAGAGTGCCAAGAAGATTGCAAGGAGCATAGTCTCGTCGAACCTCGTAAAGACGGCAATCTACGGCGAAGATCCAAACTGGGGAAGGATTGTTGCCGCAGCAGGTTACTCAGGAATATTCTTTGACATCTCAAAGGTTGATCTTCATCTGTCTGATGGGCAAAAAAGCATAACTGTCTTTGAAAAAGGTAAGGGTGTCTTTTTCGACGAGCAAGTTGCAAAGCAGATACTCAGTTCCACAAAGATTTTCTTGAAGATTGATATGAACTGTGGGAATTCAAAAGCAACTGCTTGGGGTTGTGATTTGACTGAGAAATACATTCAAATCAACGGGAGGTATAGAACATGAGAGAAAAATTACAGGTGCTTTTTGAAATTCTACCTTATCTGAAAGAGTTTCACGACAAAATCTTCGTGATAAAGATCGGTGGGAATGTTCTGAAAAATGAAGATTCAAAGAAGCTCTTTGCCAAGAGTGTGGTACTCCTGAAGTACATGGGCATCAAGCCAGTTGTCGTTCATGGCGGTGGTCCTGAGATTACACAGATGATGAACCAACTTGGGATGAAGGTGCTTTTCAGTAACGGTTACAGAGTCACAGATGAAAGAACTATGCACGTGGTTGAAATGGTTCTCGGAAAGATGAACAAAGAGATAGTTACAAGCATAAACAACGAAGGGGCGAAAGCCGTTGGCATCTCTGGAAAGGATGCAAATCTCTTGTTCACTTCGAAAGATTTGAGTAACGGCGACATAGGTTATGTTGGAAAGATTGAGAAGGTTGACACGGAACTCATCGAGGTTCTCTTGAGCAAAGACTACATACCCGTGATAGCCCCTATAGGTTTTGGCGAAGAGGGCAGATCTTACAACATAAACGCTGATATAGCAGCAGCAGAGATAGCGAAAAGTCTCCATGCTGAGAAACTACTGCTTCTCACAGACGTTGATGGCGTCTTCAAAGAGGGAAAGTTGATCAGTTACCTAACTGCAAAAGATGCCGAGGCATTGCTGCAGAACAAAGTTGTAGAAGGTGGCATGATACCAAAGATACAATGCGCTATTGAAGCCTTGAAATTGAATGTGAGAAGCGTGCACATCATAAATGGAAATGATCATCTGTCATTGCTCTTGGAAGTTTTCACACTGGAAGGTGTTGGAACAATGATCAAAAAAGACTGAGAGGGTGGAGAGAATGAGTCACTTGATGAACACATACAGTAGATTTGAGATCGTACTCGATCATGGGAAGGGCACATTGGTGTGGGATAAAGAAGGCAAGTTGTATCTCGACTTTGCTGCGGGTATCGCCGTGAATATTCTGGGACATTCACATCCAAGAGTACTGAAAGCTCTAAGAGACCAATCGAAAAAGCTAATACATTGTTCAAATCTATATTGGAATGAACCACAGATGCAACTTGCGGCAATCTTGTCTGAAAACTCCATAGGTGGCAAAGTCTTCTTTGCAAACAGTGGTACAGAGGCAAATGAGGCAGCGATAAAACTTGCGAGAAAGTATGGGAAGAATATCTCATCAGAGAAATATTTGATTCTCTCCGCAAAAGATTCTTTTCACGGTAGAACATACGGTTCTTTGAGTGCCACAGGCCAAGAAAAATATCAAAAAGATTTCACGCCACTTGTGAATGGCTTTGATTACTTTGAGTTCAACAACATTGATTCTTTGAGATTGAAGATCTCTGAGAAAGTCTGTGCAGTGATAGTTGAACCAATACAGGGTGAAAGTGGTATTCAAGTTGCCACGAAGATCTTTCTACAGGAAGTTAGAAAACTGTGTGATGAATTTGACGCTCTGCTTGTCTTCGATGAAGTTCAATGTGGTATGGGAAGAACAGGAAAACTCTTTGCTTTCCAACATTACGATGTAAAACCGGATGTCCTAACTTTGGCAAAAGGTCTTGGTGGTGGGATACCCATCGGTGCTGTGATTGCAAACGAGAGAGCTGATGTTTTTGAGCCTGGCGATCATGGCTCAACCTTTGGTGGTAACCCACTTGCTTGTAGTGTTGGCATAGCTGTGATGAGAGAACTCCTCAGTGAGGGCTTTCTTGAAAGAGTTCAAAAACTTGGAAAGTTCTTGAAAAGGGAATTGCAAGAGATGAAAAAGCAGCACGAAGAGAAAATAAAGGATATAAGAGGAATTGGTTTGATGATTGGAATTGAACTGAACAACAAAGTCTCAGCAAAAGATTTCGCAGGAAAGTGCGTCCAAAATGGTCTCTTAGTGGCTGTGGCGGGAAACAACACAATTAGATTATTGCCGCCTCTCACGGTCAGAAAGAGCCAAATAGAAGAAGCCATTCAGATTATCAGAAGAACCCTGGAGGAATTCTGAGATGAAGAGAGCTTTGTTGGTCCTTGAGGATGGAAGTTATTTCTACGGAGACAGTTTTGCGGCTGAAGGAGAAGTCTTTGGTGAACTCGTTTTCAACACAGCGATGACAGGTTATCAAGAAGTCCTCACCGATCCTTCTTACACTGGACAGATTGTCGTCATGTCCTATCCAGAGATAGGGATCTATGGAATAAACGATTCAGATATGGAATCGAATACTGTCAAAGTTGCAGGTTTTGTAGTCTACAGGAGTGTCGAGAAACCTTCAAACCACAGAGCGACAAAATCTCTTGCTGATTATCTGAAAGAAAACAAGGTAGTAGCCATTGAAGGTATAGATACACGAATGCTCATAAGAAAGATAAGAGACAAAGGTGTGGTAAATGGTGCAATATCCACACAAGATTTAGATCCACTCTCTTTGATCGGAAAACTGAAGTCTATGCAGAAGATAGACGACGTTGATCTTGTAAAGAATGTCTCCACAAGCACTGTTGAAGATGTTCATCGCAAGAATGGTTGGAAGGTGGCGATCGTAGATTGTGGTTGCAAATGGGGCATAATCAGGGAGCTCGAGAAGCTCGGAGCTTCAGTTGCCTTAGTACCATACACGATTGACTTTGAAGATCTCAGAGCACTCAAAGTCAATGGAGTGTTAGTCTCGAATGGTCCTGGAAATCCAGCGGTTCTTGACAAAACTATAGTACTCATAAAGCAGATCCTCACGCATGGAATACCTCTTGCCGGGATATGTTTGGGACATCAGCTGTTGGCACTTGCAGTTGGTGCGAGTACGTACAAAATGAAATTCGGGCATCGAGGAATCAATCATCCTGTGAAAGATCTTGAAACACAAAAAGTCATGATAACCACTCAAAATCACGGTTTCGCAGTAGATCCAGAGAGTATTGGTGTCTATGGAATAAAGAACAAAGATCAAGATCCTGGTTTTGTTTTCGAGAAAATACAGAACTTCAGAGATCTTGTAGGCAAGAGCACAGAAGGATTCAGAGTCAAGATCACTCATCTGTCTTTGAACGATGGTACGATTGAAGGGCTCAGGTTACTCGACTACCCTGCCTTCTCTGTTCAATTTCATCCTGAAGCATCTGCCGGTCCACACGATGCAAAAGATTTCTTTGAGAACTTCATGAGACTTGTTCTTTCGAGGTGATCAAATGCCAAGGAGAAATGACATACACAAAATACTCGTAATAGGATCTGGTCCAATCACAATAGGACAAGCCGCCGAGTTTGATTACTCCGGCAGCCAAGCTTTGAAAGCACTCAAGGAGGCTGGTTATGAGGTTGTTGTTGTCAATTCGAATTCCGCAACGATAATGACAGACCCAGAATTGTCCAATGCAGTTTATGTTGAACCGTTAACTGCTGAATACGTAGAAAAGGTCATAGAAAAAGAAAGAGTGGATGCACTTCTCGCTACACTCGGTGGTCAAACGGCTTTGAATCTTGCAGTTGAACTTCATGAAAAAGGTATTTTGGAAAGACACAATGTCAAGTTGATCGGTGTCAATGTAGAAACGATACGTGCAGCAGAAGACAGAGAACTGTTCAAAGAGGCAATGAAAAGAACAGGTTTGGAGGTTCTAAGAAGTAAGGTTGTTTCAAAGATTGCGGATGCCGTAGAGGTTGCACAAGGACTGGGTTATCCAGTGATTGTCAGACCGAGTTTCACCCTTGGTGGAACTGGTGGAGGCATAGCTTATAACACAGAAGAGCTTAAGACAATTGTGGCAAACGGACTGATTGAAAGTCCGTCTCACACTGTACTGATTGAAGAGTCTGTAATCGGATGGAAAGAATATGAGCTTGAAGTGATGAGAGACAACGCAGGAAATTTCATAGTCGTTTGTTCTATAGAGAACTTTGACCCTATGGGAATACACACAGGTGATTCAATCACGGTAGCTCCAGCACAAACTTTGAGTGATGTTGAATACCAACAGATGAGAGATATGGCAAAGAAAGCCTTAGCGGCAATTGGTATCAAGACGGGAGGGTGCAATATTCAGTTCGCAGTTGAGCCTGAGACCGGGAGAATGGTGGTTATAGAGATGAATCCAAGGGTGTCAAGGTCTTCAGCTCTTGCTTCAAAGGCTACTGGGTATCCTATTGCAAAACTCGCTGCTCTCACCGCAGTTGGTTTCAATCTTGACGAGATAATGAATTACATCACTGCAAAGACAACGGCAGCCTTTGAACCTTCTATAGACTACGTTGTTGTCAAAATACCGAGATTTCAAATGGAAAAGTTTCCAGGCGCAGATCCACGATTGAACACACAGATGAAATCGGTGGGAGAAATAATGGCGATAGGTAGGACCTTCAAAGAAGCTTTGGGAAAGGCCATTAGATCACTCGAACTGGACATTACACCAAAACTCGATCTGCAACACCTGAAAGAGTATCTGGCAAATCCCACTGCTGACAGAATTTCGTACATCTTTGCTGCTTTTAGAAAGGGAATGTCAGTCGAAGAAGTACATCATCTAACACGTATCGATAGATGGTTCTTGAATGAAATAAAACAAATCATGGATTTTGAGAAAGATCTCAAGGGTCGTGGTATGAAAGATCCTTTTTTGTTGAAAAAAGCAAAACAGTGGGGATTTTCAGACAGAGAGCTTGCTGAGATCTTTCAGTGCAACGAAAGAGATGTCCGTCAGTTCAGAAGAAGTCACGGTATCAGGCCTGTCTACAAAATGGTTGACACCTGTGCGGGTGAATTCGAAGCGACTACTGCGTACTTCTACTCAACATACAATGGTTGTGAAAATGAAGTCTCTCCCAGCAGAAAGAAAAAAGTCGTTGTTCTCGGTTCTGGTCCAAACAGAATAGGACAGGGAATAGAATTCGATTATGCCAATGTTCACGCTGTTTGGGCCTTTCAGGAGGAGGGTTATGAAGTCATAATGATCAATTCAAACCCCGAGACTGTTTCGACTGATTACGATATTTCAGACAGACTCTATTTTGAACCGTTGACCGTTGAGGATATTCTCGAAATAATCGACAACGAAAAACCAGAAGGTGTTGTCATTTCCTTTGGTGGACAGACGCCACTGAAGATAGCTAATGAACTGGTAAGAGAGGGAGTTAAACTCATAGGAACAACCTTTGAGGTTGTTGAGATAACTGAAAACAGAGAAAAGTTTGCCAAGTTGCTCGAAGAACTGAATTTGAAAACGCCCCCATTTGCCGTCGTCACATCTGTTGAAGATGCGTTGAAATCAGCTAAAAGAATAGACTATCCAGTGCTTGTAAGACCAAGTTACGTGCTCGGCGGTAGAGCTATGGCGATCGTCGATTCTGATCAAGAACTGATCAAGTACGTTACGCAAGCTGCTCTCATCTCACCGGGATACCCTTTGATAATAGACAAATTTCTGGAAGATGCCACTGAACTCGATGTTGATGTATTATCCGACGGCGAGAGTGTCTGGATAGCAGGTTTGATGGAACAAATAGAGGAAGCCGGTGTGCATTCAGGCGATTCAGCTTGTGTCTTACCTCCGGTCAGTTTATCCGAAGATATGATTTCGTTAATAGAATCAACGATCTGCAAGTTAGTGAAAGCGTTGAACCTCATAGGACCAGCAAATGTTCAACTGGCTATCAAGAACGAGCAGATATACATACTGGAACTGAATCCAAGGGCTTCGAGAACCTTTCCTTTCGTCAGCAAGGCAATAGGGATTCCAATCGCAAGACTGGCAGCAAAAGTGTTGCTCGGGAGAAAGTTGATCGATCTGCTGTCAGAGTACTGGCCCTATCATACAAGAGACGAATTTGCGACTCTGCTGAGGGATCGTGGGATATTGCCGACACCCTGGCCCAGATACTATTCGGTCAAGGAAGTGGTCATACCGTTCAACAGATTTCCAGGAACTGATACGCTTCTTGGACCGGAAATGCGTTCCACCGGTGAAGTAATGGGAATTGGTGAAGATTTCGCTGAAGCTTTCGCAAAGGCTCAGATATCTGCTTTCAACCCTCTGCCAAGAAGGGCGATCCTTGTAACTGTGAGGGATAAAGATAAGAGAGAGATCATACCGCTGG
>JBBFME010000066.1:0-11452 GCA_037478695.1 Pseudothermotoga sp. | reverse complement strand
ACCAGACTGATCTTTGCCGTGCACTGGTCAGATTACCAGGTCGAGGGAGTCAAGGATGAAAACGGCAACGTCGTGGCAAAAGGACTCAGACAGTACGTTGAAGAGTATCAAAAGCTTAATCCAGACGTGGAAATCGAGATACAATCAGTGCCCTTCGACGATTATTTAAAACGTATACTCATCAGCCACACATCGGGAGTCATAGCTGATATATACGTACTGTACTCGCTATGGGGCGTTCAACTCGTCGATTCAGCCATACTCGATCAAGTACCGAAAGACATCGTAGACAAGATCAAGAGTAACTTTGTCAAGACAGCAGTTGATGGCGCAACAATCGATAAGAGTATTTGGGGTGTGCCTGTTGAAGTTTCAAATTACGCTTTGGTTTACAACAAGAAATTGCTGCAGGAAGCCGGATTCAATGAACCACCAAAGACATGGGATGAGTTGGTCGCGATGGCGCCAAAACTCACCAAGAGAAATCCAGATGGCACTATAGCACAGTATGGTTTTGCCTTTCTCTCGGGTTGGGACTCTGCCGTTGTTCATCCTTTTTTGGCGCTACTTCACAGTAATGGTGGTAAACCTTTCAAAGACGATTTCAGTGAGTCTCTGTTGACATCTAAGGAAGCAGTTGAAGCACTTGAAGCGGAACTCAAATTGTTCCAAAATGGTGCTACAGATCCAGCGGCGAGTGTGTGGAATTTCCCGTCTGGTAAAGTGGCTATGATGATAATGGCTCCATGGTATGAGTCAGCCTTAAAACTTGGATTCAAAGACCAGTACGAACAAACTGTTGGTGTTGCCCCAATACCGTATTTGAAAAAACCTGCCACCGCTGGTTACACCTGGTTTATAGCCGTCGACAGTGCCTCGAAAAACAAGAAGGCCGCATGGGATTTCATAAGATGGATGACTTTGCAAGATGTAGGTGGTTTCACAAGAATGGGAGAATTGATGGCTAAGAACATTGGTTCGATACCTCCGAGTAAATCAGATCTTGCTTTCTTCAAGAACGAGCTGAGTGATCTTTACACTTCGGTGTTTGTCAAAGAGTTAGACAACACATATCAAGAACCGAACATAGCACAAGGACAGGAAATTAAAACAATACTGATGAGAGAGATCATCGAAGCATGGAATGGCAGAAAGAGTGCCGAAAAGGCTTTGAGTGATGCAAAGAAACAGATCGATGAGATCTTGAAAGAGTTCTACAAATGAGAGGAGTATTCACGTTGATTCGTTCATCGCTCAAGAAAAGAAGAACTTTGGAGAGGAATACAGGGGCGGGGTATTTGTTCCTTGCCCCTGCCTTGGTTTTCTACTCACTTTTTTTCATCTACCCTGTTATCTTTTCTTTCGTCGTTTCAACAAAGCGTTGGAACATGTTGGTTCCTCTTTCAAGAGCTCGAAATGTTGGGTTTTCAGAATATTCGTATCTCTTGAAGGACCAGATGTTCTTGGGCGTTCTGGGAAACACGCTCGTGTATGCCTTGGCGACTGTTTCTCTAACGATAGTCATCGCTCTCATTCTCGCAGTTCTCATAAACAACGCGAAATTTTCAGTTCTTTGGAGGTTCATCTATTTCGCACCTGTCGTGACACCACAGGTTGCCATAGGCACAATCTGGGGATATCTTTACAGGCCAAACAATGGTCTTCTTAACTCGATTCTCAGAGTCTTTGGCATCAAGCCAGTTTACTGGCTAACAGATGCAAATGTTGCTCTGATATCGATAATCATCACAGCAATATGGGCGGGGATTGGCGGATCGATGCTGATATTAACAGCAGGACTGAAAAACATACCTCAGGACTACTACGATGCTGCAAAGATCGATGGTGCCGGACCATTCAGACAGTTCTTTCATATCACCGTCCCCCTGCTATCTCCCACCCTGCTCTTTCTCACTGCAACTGGTTTCATCGGAGCTTGGCAAGTCTTTGACTTACCGTTCACCATGGGTAGAAATGCGCCTGCAAGAAGTGTGATGACCGTCTCGTGGTATGTCTACGAAACAGCCTTTCAATCTCTCAGAATGGGGAGGGCATCGGCTGGTGCATTCTTGCTCTTCTGTGTGATCTTTGGTTTCACACTGATCATTCTTTGGCTTTTCAGACGTGGAGGTATCAAAGGATATGAATAAAAGGAATGGAATGAAAATCTTTCTCGAGGTAATCAGATACACAATCATTATCTTCGGGGCTTTCTGGATGATACTGCCATTCTTCTGGCTTTTCTCTGCTTCTTTAATGACTCCACAAGAATTGATGTCTGATATCCCAAAATGGTTTCCTGAGAAACCACAGTGGGGTAATTATCTACAAGTCCTGAAAAAGATACCAATACTGACTTATTACAGAAACAGCCTCATAGTTGCCGGTTCCGTGACATTACTTGTCATTCTCACGAGTTCCATGGCAGGGTTTGCCTTTGCAAAGCTCAGATTTTTCGGTAGAAAGATTCTCTTCAGTTTTGTTCTCTCGACGATGATGTTTCCCGTCTTCATTTTTCTCATACCTGTCTACTACCTGATGAAGCTCTTCGGTTGGTTGAACAGTTATCTTTCACTCATCGTTCCTTTCGCAGTAAGTGGGTATGGAATCTTCTTGATGAGACAGTTCGTAATGACAATTCCTGATGAACTACTCGATTGTGCGAGATTGGATGGTGCAAGAGAATTCACGATTTATGGGAAAATAATCATACCTTTGATTAAACCAGCCTTGGCAACCCTTGCGATTCTCACTTTCATAGGGCAGTGGAATTCTTTTCTATGGCCCTTGATAGTCACATCAACAGCTCAAAGACTTATGACCTTGCCTGTGGGTATATCAAGGTTATCGTTGGCATTCTCTACGGTGGAAACGCAACACTTGATTCTAACAGCACTCGTCTACCAAGTCGTTCCTATGGTCATTTTGTTCTTGTACCTGCAGAGATACTACATCCGTGGCTTTGTACTGAGTGGCTTTGGAAATCTGTAGTCTCCAGCTAACAATTTCGGCCCGAGTGAAGTATAATATCCTCGGGTGATCTAAATGCTAAGGGCTTTGTTCAAAGCAAGAGTACAGCTTTTGAGGAACTTCATTAAACAAAAAGGTTTTAATGGTGTACTTCTAAGCAGGTGTGATAACTTTGCTTGGTTCACCTTCGGGGCACGCAATCACATCACTCTCAACACAGAGGTGGGAGCTGCTCATATTTTTTTAAACGATGAAAGCGTTTACCTCTTCACCGACAACATTGAAAGAAAACGCATTGAAAAAGAAGAACTACACGAAGACATTCTTTCAGAAATTGAAGTTGCCGAATACTTGTGGTCGAAGAATATGGCTGAGGTTCTCAAACCATTCACCGCGGGTAAGAAGATCATTTCCGATACAGGTATGCTCGACACAGCAAACTACAAAACACAGATCGACCAACTCAGATACACACTCACTGAGTTCGAACTGAATGTCTACCAGGATCTTGGAAGAACTTGTGATCGTGTTTTGAGCAGGCAGATGAAAGAGTTGAAACCTGAGATGACAGAACTCGAGGTTCAAGGCATGGTTTACAGAGCCCTCGCAAAGGAAGGCATTGAACCGATCTTCGTAATGGTCAGCGGTGAAGAGAGTGCAAAGCTCTACAGACACAACCTCCCAAGGAACGTTCTTCTGGGAAAGAAGGTTTTCGTGAGTATCTGTGCACGAAAGAGGGGATTGGTTGTTTCTCTCACAAGGTCTGTACTGTTTGAGAAAAACGAGGCGTTGATCGAACAGCACAAGCAGAACTGTTATGTGGATGCAGTTGCAATAGCAAATTCAAAAGTTGGCGTGAAACTCAACACAGTTTTTGAAAAGATCAAGCAAGCCTATGCAGAGGTAGGCAAACCTTATGAGTGGATGTTGCACCATCAAGGTGGTCTTGCGGGGTACAACGCGAGAGAAATTGTGGCAAATGAGTCAACAGATTACGAGTTGAAGATCGGCAATGTCCTTGCTTGGAATCCGACTATCACCAGTACGAAGTCAGAAGACACCGTTGCTCTGACTCAAGAAGGGCTTAAGATCATAAGTTATTTTGAAGACAGCGATTGGCCACATCTTGGGTTTAAATTAGAAGGCATCACGATGAGAAGACCAGACCTGCTCATTTTAGAGAGAAGGTGAAAGAATGTGGTCTTCTTTCATATTCGAAATTTTCTGGATGATTTTGATTCTGAGTTTCTTCATACCTTTTATCCGTGCGAACATGCAGAGATCAACAAGAGAGGCACTGATAAGACAGATCGAAACGAAGAGGAAAAGCAGGGTCATAACATTGATTCACAGACAAGAATCGATGAGTTTCTTCGGACTGACCTTTGGTAGGTACATAAACATCGAAGACTCCGAAGAGATACTGCGGGCGATCAAATTGACTCCGAACGAGATGCCAATAGACATAGTCCTACACACTCCTGGGGGTTTGGTTTTGGCGGCAGAACAGATCGCGCGAGCTTTAGTCAAACACCGTGGAAAGGTGACCGTCTTTGTGCCACACTACGCAATGTCTGGTGGAACACTGATAGCACTTGCCGCAGATGAAATAATTATGGATCAAAATGCAGTCTTGGGACCACTCGATCCACAGATTGGTGGTTATCCGGCACCGTCTATACTCAGCGTGCTTGAGAGGAAAGAAATTAACGAAATAGACGATGAGACGCTCATATTAGCTGATGTGGCTAAGAAGGCAACACAGCAAATGAAAGACTTCGTCACGTGTTTGCTCAAGGAAAAGGTGAATGAAGAAAAAGCTAAAGAACTTGCAGAAGCTTTTTGTGGTGGCAAATGGACACATGACTATCCGATAACCATAGATTTACTCAAACAGATGAACTTGCCTGTTTCAGATCAAATGCCACAGGAGATCTACGAGTTGATGAATTTGTACAAACAAACAGAACAGCGAAGACCCTCTGTTCAGTATATTCCAGCTCCGTACAAGAGTAGCGAGCAGAACAATGGATCGTTGAAACGTTGATCACCAAGAACGAGTATCTTTGAGTTTCTCCCACAACCTACGTGCCAGTTCTTGATCACTCTGGTTGAGTGAACTCAAAAGATCGAGTACCATCTCGTTAGTCATTTGCTTAGTCAATTCGATAAGAGTCTCTTCGGTCAATTTCCCTTCGCTCAACCACTGTATGATTCTTTCAACATCGAGGGTTGGCATAACGTACGTTGCCTTTGGGCTGCCCTTCGACAAGATATTCCATTTCGGCAAGACACCTTTGTAAGAGTATGAAGCAATGACCTTTGACCACACTGGAGCTGCGTTGAGACCACCTGTTAAATTCTCTCCATCGACAGCCACTGCGAGCAAGATCTGACTGTCTCCACCAATGAACCATGCAGTTTTGTCAGATGTGCCAGTTTTGCCTGCTACTGGTACTTTTTGTCTTGCGTAGACACCTGTTCCCTGATCTACAACACGCTTCATCATATCTAACATGACTGAACTGGCAATTAATGTGTCGTTCTTTCTGGCTTTTACAACGTTCAAAACCCTCGGTGAGGCTCTGTAAATGGTTCTGCCAAATGGATCTTCTATTCTGTCTATTATGTACGGTTGCAGAACGATTCCACCGTTGAAGATTGCGGCATAAGCTTTGAGAAGCTCCTCGGGCGCGCTTTCGATCGTTCCAAGGGCTATAGTCAGATCGTTTGGATAATATCCCTTCAATCGGAATTCTTCTTGCAAAAAGCGTACTATTTTATCTCTGCCCAGCTGCATGAAAAGATTCACTGAAGGTATGTTTCTCGATTCGATCAATGCCTGTGCCAAGGTTACAGTGCCTTTGAACTGCTTATCGAAATTCTCAGGAGTCCAGTCGCCTATGCGAATTGGCAAGTCGGTTAGTTTACTATCGGCAGTCCAACCTTCGAGCAAAGCCAGATAGTAATAGAGTGGCTTTATCGATGACCCAACCAATCTCTTGCCTTCAGGATACGTTAGACCCACACCTTTGTAAAGATAAACAGCACCACTGAACGGATCGATTGCCTCCAAGACAGTATTTTGTTCGAACTGAGATGCATTCTTCGACAGCACTGGATCGAGTGTGGTGTATATCTTGTAACCCTGCCTAACTTCACTGAGCCCCAAACCGATCGAGTTCAGTTCTCTGACAACCCTCCAAAAGACCTCCTCATCGAGGTTTCGTACAGGTTTTCCTTTGAATGTCATCTTTTCAAGATTTGAAAAGACCTCTTGTAATTCCTCCTCTTTCAGATATCCTTCTTCAATCATAAGGTTTAAAACTGTCTTTGCCTTCTTTTTGGAAAGCTCAGGATCTCTATAGGGATTGAAATTCTCGGGTGATCTTATCGTACCGACCAAGATTGAGCTTTCCTCAAGATTTATTTCAGAAAGGTCCTTCCCAAAGTAGTAGTTGGAGGCACTTGCAAGACCATACAAACCGTTCCCCATGTATGCCGAGTTCAGGTACATCTGCAAAATTTCGTCCTTGGTTCTAATTCTTTCAAGCCACAGAGCGATAAAAGCTTCTTTGATCTTTCTTTCCCAAGTTCTTTCCGTTGAAAGATAAAGAGTTCTTGCCACTTGCTGAGTGATTGTACTGGCGCCTTGAGTTATTGAACCACTAATGATGTTCTGTACAGAAGCCCTCACGATTCCAAAAAAATCGATCCCGAAGTGTGATGGAAAATGTTTGTCTTCAGAGGCGAAAAGTGCGTTTATCAGAAAGGGTGGAACCTGGGAGATGTCTTTCCAGAAAGATCTGGAAAGAACCACTGGTGAACCGTCTCTGTAGAAGATGATGAGTCCTGTGGGAAGTCGAGATTCAGGAGATTCAAGGTCTTTCACACTCAGAAAGTAGCCTGCCCAAAGCCCAGTCAGAGATATGGCCACTCCCAACAAAAAGGCTATCTTTCTCACAGATTGCACCCCTCTGTCTCAAGCAACATTTTTTTCCATTCCAAACCACCAGTGAAGCCACCTAAGGAGTTCTTGCCAACCACTCTATGACATGGGAAATAAAGGGGCAAAGGATTTGCCCTAAGCGCTTGCCCAACGGCTCTGGGTGAAGTCCCAAGTTTGATAGCCAACTCTTTGTAAGTAATCGTGTGGCCATAAGGTATTTCCCTAAGCGCATGCCATACTCTCTTTTGAAACTCTGTACCTGATACCTTCACTGGAAAGATGAGATTCTTCCGCACGCCGCGAAGATAATCTAAAAGCTGTTCAAGAATCATCTTGTCAACTTTTCCAGCGCACGTTTTGTTGAACTCTATCCTCACAACACAACCATCTTCTTCACAAACGCAAAGAGAGCCACATCTTGTTACAACAGATTGACAGTTCATCGCTCTACCCTCTTTCTCTGTGATAATATTCGTGGGTGATCACTTTGCGAAAAAGATTTCGAGAACTCGGTCTGAGTTTCGGCAAACTGCAGCCTGCAGAAAAGAATCTTATCACAGATGTAGCAAAAATCAAAGTAGGTCACGTGACACTTTGTTACGATAGACCTTCAACTGTGAGAACCGGCGTGACTGCGATCGTGCCAGAAAATGTTTTTGAAAGACCATTGACAGCTGCGTGCGCTGTGTTGAATGGTTTTGGCAAATCTATTGGGCTGCTGCAGGTAGAAGAGCTCGGACAGATAGAAACTCCTATTCTTTTGACAAACACTTTGAGTGTCGGAACGGTTTTTCAAGGCGTGGTTCATTACATGAGCACGAAGTATAAATTCAGAACGCTGAATCCTGTAGTTTGTGAGTGTAATGATGGTTTCCTCAATGACATAATCTATCCCGCTGTGAGCAATGAAGATGTTTTCAAAGCCGTTGAATTGGCTTCCGAAGACTTCGAACTCGGTAGTGTTGGTGCGGGAACTGGCATGATAACCTTCGGTTTCAAGGGAGGCATAGGTAGTTCATCAAGAAGATTGAAAGACGACTTCACAATGGGCGTGCTCGTCTTGGCCAACTTTGGTTCTCACGAAGACTTAGTCATTCTTGGCTCAAGGGCGTCAAAGTATGTGAAAGCCGGGGTGGAGAGAAAGGAAGAGAGTGGCTCTATCATAATTGTAGTCGCAACCGATATGCCCCTCGATTCAAGACAGTTGAAAAGAATAGCAAGACATTCATTCCTTGCTTTGGGTATGCTCGGTGCACCGGGTTATCACTCAAGTGGTGATGTCTGCATAGCCTTCAGCACTTCAAGAGGATCAACAGAGGAGACAAGAGAGAATTTCGATTTACTCTTCAGGGCAGTAGTTGAATGTACATACGAAGCCATCTGTGATGCGCTGTTCTGCGCAGAAACGGTGCATGGATTTATGGGAAGCGCAACAGCAATGCCAACTGAATGGGTGATAGAATGTAGCAGGAGGGATAGATTTTGAAAGATACTGAATTGATAAGAAATATCTGCATAATCGCTCACATAGATCACGGCAAGACGACCTTTGTCGATCGAATACTCGAACTCACGAAAAGTGTAGACCCGAGATTGATGCACGAACAATTCCTTGACCAGATGGATATCGAAAGAGAACGTGGTATCACTATAAAAGCACAACCTGTGAAGGTTCTTTACCAGTATGGCGATAAGGAGTACGAGATAAACATCATCGACACACCTGGCCACGTGGATTTTTCGTACGAAGTCAGTCGTAGCATGGCTGCATGTGAGGGAGCCGTTCTGCTCGTTGATGCCTCTCAAGGTGTTGAAGCACAAACCGTCGCTCACACATATCTGGCGATCGAAAACGATCTTGATCTTGTTCCTGTGATGAACAAGATCGATTTGCCACATGCGAATATCGATGAGACAGCGGATGAGTTGGTCAATCTGGTTGGTGTAGATCGAGTCGAGATCTTGAAAATGAGTGCCAAGACCGGCGAAGGTGTTAAAGACGTGCTCGATGCAATAATTCAAAGAATTCGTCCACCAAAAGGAGATAGATTGAAACCCTTAAAGGCTCTGATCTTCGATGCAAAATACGACAAATACCGCGGAGTGATAGTCTACGTGAGGATCTTCGATGGCGTAATCAAGAAAGAAGACAAAATCACCGTAATGTCTACGAATGAACAATATGAAGTAATAGAGGTTGGAATCTTTACGCCAGATATGAAACCGATCGACCAACTTGGACCTGGTGAAGTTGGCTATATCATCGCCGGTATAAAAGAAGTGAGCCATGCGAAGGTCGGTGACACCATTACCAGCACTCTATCGCCAATCGAATCACCTCTGCCAGGCTACAAAGAAGTTAAACCTATGGTCTACGCTGGTATGTTTCCAGGCTTGCCCGAATACTATGAAGAACTGAAGAAATCTCTTGAAAAACTCAAATTGAACGACTGGGCTTTGACCTTCGAACCAACACATTCACCAGCTCTCGGTTTTGGCTTTCGCTGTGGTTTTCTCGGACTTCTACACATGGATATAGTCAGAGAAAGACTCGAGAGAGAGTACGAGATGGCTGTTATTTTGACTGCGCCAAATGTTGAATACAAAGTCCTTTTGAACGATGGACGCACAGTTCTCATAAACGATCCAGCGAAATTCCCAGACGAAGATTCTATTCAAAAGGTCTACGAACCTTTTGTGAAATTGTCGGTGATAACGCCTACAGATTATGTTGGAGATATATTCACAAATCTTCAAAACGAGAGAAGGGCAACTTTACTACACACCGAAAATGCAGGAAAGAACAGAGTCATCATGCAGTTCAAGGTACCACTATCAGAGATCATCACTGATTTCTTTGACAGACTCAAGGCAATAAGCCATGGTTATGGATCGATGGACTACGAATTGTTAGGTTATGAAGAATCCGATGTGGTAAAGGTATCGATATTGGTCAACAAAGAACCTGTAGATGCCTTGGCAACGATCGTGCACAAGAGCAAGGCATACAACGTGGCAAAGAAGTTGGTTGACAAGCTTTCTGAACTGATACCGCGCCATCAATTTGAGATACCCGTTCAAGCAAAGGCACACGGGAGGATCATCGCTCGAGCCGATATAAAGGCACTCAGGAAAGATGTGCTCGCCAAGTGTTATGGCGGAGATGTGACGAGAAAGATGAAATTGCTCGAAAAGCAAAAAGAAGGAAAGAAAAAACTCAGAGAAATAGGACAAGTGACAATACCACAAGAAGCCTTCCTCGCACTGCTCAGAATCGGCGAGGAAGAGCAGTAAATCTTCTGTCTATACACAATTGGCGAGATGTTTTAAGCCCATCTTCAAGCCGACTTTGCTTTTCTCTGTTGTGCCAAACCACACTGGATCTTCGTGCTCTATGCTTATGACAAAATCATATCCGATCTTTTTCAGAGCGAGTATGAATTCCTCCCAATCGATCTCGCCAAAGCCTGGCAATCTGTAAGTCCACCAGCTCTTACCGTGCAGATTTGTTCCAAAATGACCAAAGATGCCCTGTTCGTCCAAGAGATTGTCGTCAATCTCCACGTCCTTTGCGTGAACGTGAAAGATTCTGTCTTTGAACTGCAGAAGTACTTTTACATAGTCTATGCCGAGCCAGTAGAGGTGTGAGGGGTCATAATTTAGACCAAAAGAATCCGGTGTTACTCTGAAAACCTCTTCCCACAATTGTGGTGAATAGAAGATATTACCGATCTTCTCTGGTTGTTGCCAGCCAACCATTGGGCAATTCTCTATCATCAACCTAACGTTTTTGCGTTCAGCATAAGAGATCAACGGCTTGAAGACTTTTTCAAATTCCTCGAAGTTTTCTTCAACAGATTTCGTTATATCTCTACCTATGAAGGTGCCAACTAATTCAACTTTCAAGAGACTTGCGGCATCTATCACCTTCTTCAAGTGTTCGTTGATTCTTTTGCGCTTGTTCAAATCTGCATCGAGGTTGTTATCATAGTAGGCAAGAGAAGATATGATCAAGCCATGTTTGTCGAGTAGCTTCTTAATCTCATCGGCTCTTTTTGAATCGAAGTTCTCAACGTCTATAGTTGTCGATGAAAAATCTCTTTCATTCACAACTGGCCATGCCGCGATCTCCAATGCTTCAAAACCATTTTCACCAGCCCAGCTCACTATCTCTTCAAAATTCATCTTTCCAAGTGCTACGGTCAGAAAACCTATCTTCATAAGATTGCCTCCTTTGTTGAACGAAATGAAAGCGGGCCAGGCGAAAGCCTGACCCTAAGAGTGGGTTTAAAAGACCGATTCTGGGAAGTAATAGTCTTTGGCGTTTTCTTTTGTCACAACCTCTGTTGCAAGTATTATCTTTCTTGGAATACCTCTTTGATAGAATCCATTCAGATCTTGTTTTCTGAGCGCCATTACCGCGAGATTGATAGCCGTTGAGATCATGTTTGGTGGGTATGTGAAGTTCACACCGATCAGTGGATGACCGTCCATGATCATTTTGACCATGTTCTTCTCACAAGCTCCACCAAC
>JBBFME010000065.1:0-11518 GCA_037478695.1 Pseudothermotoga sp. | reverse complement strand
GTTTCTTCATACGAACTCAGCCTCCTCAAAAAAGAAATGGAGGGACGAAGTCCCTCTCATTTTCATGAGCTTAAAGTTTCAAAGCTTTATGAATGGCAACAGTGCCATGTGCCTTGCACGCTTTATAGCAGTCTTCACCATTCTCTGGTGTTTTGCACAATTTCCTGTGACTCTCTTTGGTATTATCTTACCTTTATCTGTGAGATACTCGCCGAGAAGGCGAATGTCTTTGTAATCGATATAATCGACCTTCATCTCACAGAGTTTACATTTTTTGACCTTTCTCTTTCTTCTCTTTTTCTGCTGTTGTTGTGCCATCATTCACACCTCCTCAAAATGGTGGTTCATCTGGATCGTGCTCATCGATTTCGTGTTCTTGTGGTTCTAATATTTCGTCTTCTTCTTTCGGATAAGAGTTTTCTTTTGGCAAGACATCTTCTTCGACTGCCTTCTTCTCCATGAATCTTATGTCCCTTGCCCAAATCTCGGCTGTCGTTCTGTTTGTCCCATCTTTTGCCTGCCATTTTTGCAACCTGAGCTCGCCTTCGATCAGAATCAATTGCCCTTTCTTCAGATAAGTCTTCGCGAAATCTGCAAGTTTGTTGAACGCAACTATTCTGATGAAGTCTGTTGCCTGTTGATCGTCTGCAACGTCGGCTCTCGCCGGTCGATTCACGGCAAGGTTGAAGTTTGCAACACTTTTACCGGAGGTGGTGAATCTGATCTCTGGATCTCTGGTTATCCTTCCAACGAGGATCACCTTGTTGTAGTATGGCATAATCCTCAGTCCTTCTTTTCTTCAGGCTGGGCTTGCTCTTTCCTTTCTTTTTTCTCAAGGTCTTCTCTTCTGAAGGTCTGCCAACGCAGAATTTGAGGAGTCACCCTGAAGAATTCTTCGAGTTTGTCTAAGTCCGTAGATGGGGCTTTGAAAAGCAAAACAGTGTAATCTCCTTCAACTTGATGGCTGATTGGGTAGGCGAGTTTTCTGATGCCCCAGCGGTTCACCGTCTGAATGTTTCCCTTAACACGCTCTACGATGATGTTCTTTACTTTCTCAACAAGCGCTTCTCTTTCCTCGACTTTCAATCGAGGATCGATGATGAACATACTCTCATAAATTCTTTCCATCACACATCTCCTCCCTCGGCCTAATGGCTTTGCCCACCTCCGGCAAAGCGGGAGCACAGAAGAAATTATACACACCTCAAAGGCAGATTTAGTTACAGAACTGTGAATTACCGAAAAGTGATTCCTCTGAACTCCTTCAATCTATCAAGCATTCAAGAAATTGCTCGGGGCACTCTTCCTGCGGAATATGCCCACAGTTTTCTATTAAACATACCTTTGCGTTCTTCAATTTTTTTGCCAGTTCCTGAATTTCTTGAAGAGGAATTACCCTATCCTCTTCGCCGTGGATTATTAAAACCTCTTTATCCAATTTTGGGAGCAAAGGAGTTATGTCTTCATACTCAGAAGATTTTACGAATTCCCAAAACGCCTTTTTCCAACCAAGAACCCTTGTGGGCCTCAGATAAGCCTCTCTGTCCTCTTCGCTTAACTTCGACGTATCGTAATAGATCTGAGAAAGATTTTCACCATAAGATCGAGTGATCAACCGCGCAATGACATCAGGCCCAACGTGGTTCACCTGAGGTATTTTGAAAAAAATTTTCAGAAAATCGCTGACACCACCTCTTGTGAGTATCGCAGGATCAACCAGAACTATCCTTTCAACCATCTGTGGATAAGTGAGCGCGAACTTCATCGCTATGAAACCGCCGGCAGAATGTCCGACGATCGTTGCCTTGGCTATGCCTAAATGTTCCAACAGTTTCTTCAAAAGTTCTACTTGGTATTCGTTTGTGTATGGGTTGTACTTCAAATCAAATCTTCTCTCGGTCAAGCCAAAACCAGGCCTGTCGTAAGAGATGACTGTGTAGGACTCTGAAAGCTTGCCAACGATCTTATGCCATGTGTATGTACTTGAACCAAAACCGTGCAACAGCACCATGTACTTCTCTTGACTGCCATAAATCTTGTAGTGAATCTCAAGGCCATCTATTTTCACGAAATTACTATCGGGGTATGCCAGTTCTCTGTGACTGAGACAGCCATCTTCATAGACGTAGAAAAACGGTGCGAAAAACAAAACCACAAAGATGGTGAACCACACTACATTCATGATATCATCCTCATTGTCATTATAAATCTTTCTCAAGGAGTACAGCCTGTGTACGATGAAATATAATGAGAGGTGCATTCATGAAGTGGTATCTTCTTATCATCTCAATCACCATTCTCTTGTTGGTCTCGTGCCAACAAAGATCTGATATAACTGTTTCTGTATCAGTCGATCCACCCACACCAACACCGGATAGTACTGCGACGGTGAAGTTAACCGCCTCGTTCGATGTTGGAATAACACTCGCAGCAATAAGTGTTGATGGGAAAACCGTTCAAAGTTCAGATGTGCTTCCACTCGAATACGTGTGGACTCCAACTGAAGCAAAAGATTACATAATCGAAGGATATGTTGAAAACATCTTTGGACAAAAGAAGTCCACGCAAACAGTCGTCACAGTACTTGACAAGACTGCACCAGTCATAGAACAGATCAAAGTCGTTCCAACCTTTCCAGAGGCTGATTCTGCTATCTACTTGGCGATCAACGCTCGAGATGCCGAGAGCAAACTCATAAAAGCAGTTGCAAAGGTAGGATCTGAATCGAAACAAGTTCAGACCATTGATAACCCTATTATCGTTGAACTACCAAAGTTGGAGGAAGGCGAATATCCACTCAGCATCATGTTATCAACAAGCGATTACGCCAAAACTGCTACATCCACAGTTCTCACTGTTTATCCAGTTGACAGATCTGTACCAACTGTAGAAATAAGTTTTTCGAAGAACTCCTATTCAGTAGAAGAAAATGTCATATTAAATATAAGTGCTCAAGACGATACAGAGCTTTCATCGATCTCAGTAGAATGCAACGGTACCGCAGTTCTTGAAAAACAGTTCGCAAAGACCAAGTCGGTAGAGTTACCAGTCAATCTTGGAAAGTTTGATCTGGGTTTACAAGCCGTAATGGTGACGGTAAAGGACGTCCGTGGGAAATCAACTGTTCGTGGTGGATACTTCGCCGTTGGAGTAGGGCCAGCTGACGTGACTTTGAAAATAGACAATTCAAACCCAAGCGCGGGGGATTTGGTCCACCTCAAAGCAGAAACTCTTGAAACACACGTCAAGCAGATTACTTTTTACGTTGACGGGGAAATCATATCTCAAGGAACAGCTTTCTCTTGTTGCTGGAATGCGGTTTCAGGAAGACACGTTCTTTCGGTACTACTCGAAACAACCGATGGCAGAGTGGGGATAGACTGTATTCAGATAGACGTACAGGACAACAAGCCTCCGAGGATCACTTCTTTCAAAATAGGAAGCGTGGAACTAAAAACCGATGAGTTCACTAACATTCAAGCAAGTTATTATGGCGTGAGAATCACGATCAGAGATGACACTGCTGTGAGACAAGGTGGTACTATCTCAGTGATAGTTTCATCCAATGAATTTCCTTACATCAACCCAATTAAGACAATAGTACTTGTTCAAGAGAGTGTTTCAGACGATCTCAAGGAAGCGAGTTATGTCGGCGCAACTTCACTGTCTCAGGGCAGATTCTACTTGCTACCGAGCGGTATAGCAGATATCTATGAAAATCAGCTTGGCAATCTACAGTACTTGCTCGAGGTGAGATGATGAAGAAAACAATTTTACTCTTGATGATAGTGTTTTTTGTGGTGTCTTGTGCGATGCTCGATAAGATCCCACCAACCCTTGAGGTGTCGATCTCAAAGACTACCGACATAGCCGGCGAAAATATCATTTTGAACGTTTCTGCAGTCGATCAAGGGGGCATCAGCGCAATAAAGATTTATGCAAACGACACACCGATATTTGAGACAACTCAGCCTGGACAGATATCCATTAAAGCTCCATATGGCTCATTCACATTGACAGTTGTTGCCTATGATAAAGCGGGTAATTCAACGAGTAAGGTAATTGGCTCTTTCAAAACAAGAGATCTTACCAAACCAAAGGTTTCGATTGACTACACACCCAAAGGGGTTCAACCTGGTGAACAGGTCACAGTGACAGTCTCGGCGCAAGATGGAGAAAGTGGTATCAGAGTTGTCGGCTTAAGAGTGAACAAAAAAGATGTTCAGTTGACAAACAACAGATACACCTTTCAAGCTCAGGCTGGAACATATGAACTACAAGCCTATGCGATCGACAACGACGGAAATGATAACACCGCAAATGTAACGCTGAACGTTTCAGCAGCCGGAGATACAGCAGGCCCAGAAATAGAGTTTCCAGATCTCGTCAAAAAAGCCAGACCAGGAACAACAGTGAATATAACGATCCAGGCAACCGATGAAAGTGGTGTCTCAAAGATCACCTTTAACGATGGCAAAGAAGCTGTTTATGTACCCACAACACCCGCAACACAACTGTTTTGGAATGTCGCAAGAAATGTTGGTACAACAAGTCCCTATAGTTTCAGCGTAACAGCATATGATTCAAGAAACAACTACACAACCAAGACAGGATCGATCGAAATAGGCACCAATCTACCACCTTCTGTTTCGATAGCAGTAGACAAACCCACGCCAAAGGAAGGTGAAGAAGTCACAATATCTATCAACGCAACCGATGACTCAAGAGTTACGAGGGTTGTCCTTTACATAGACAACGTCTCTGTGAGAACCTTCACTGAACCACCTTATGCTCACAAATGGTCTGCGGTCAAAGGCATTCACAAGATAAAGGCAGTTGCAACCGATGACTCAAATGAATCTACAGAAGCCTTTTATACGGTAAATGTTGGAGTAATCGACACCGAAGCACCTGTGATATACTTCACGCCTCCTTACGGTGTTCCTGTGAACAAAGCATACACTTTCTATGCCTTTGTGACCGACAACGTTCAGGTACAAGAAGTCACCTTTGAGTTCACAGGTCCTCAAAGAAAAGGCCCTATAAAGGCTTCTACCATAGGTGGCGGTGTCTTCACCTTAACAGAAACTTTTACCGCAACGGGCACTTATGAGGCGTTTGTAATCGCCACTGACAGCTCGGGCAACAGTTCTTCACAGAAAGGGCAGTTCCCAGTTGACGAAGCTTATATAGTGAAGGCACCGAAGATAGATGAATTTTCATATGCACCATCTGTCTTAGATCAAGGCGAGAGGGTGCATTTCAAAGTCGTTGCAAGAGATGATCTTGGCTTGAGCAAATGTGATTTCTACGTGAACGGGATCAAGAGAGATTCCATACAACCAACTGTCAATATCTTTGAATGGGATTGGATCGCAACAACACTTGGTTCTCAGGACATAAGAGTTGTAGTAGTCGATACAGAAGGATATACAGCAGAAGCAACCGGTTTTGTAACCGTGGTGACTTCAAGGCCTATTGCAAGAATACTTCAACCAGAAGATGGCTTTAGAACGCCGTACGCTTACAACATGAAACTTTCGTTGAACGCACAGGTCATAGACACTAACAGACCTTCAACAGCTTACTTCGATGTAAAAGGCCCTGTCGATGAAAGAATCGAAGTGAGTGCTACGGGCGATGGGCCTGTTTATACCTTTAGTGCACAATGGAATGTCCAATCATCTGGCGAGTACAGAATAGACTTCTTCTACAAGAATGATGTCAATCTGTCTGATGCGACTTCTGTCTCGGTGAACATATTAGACCTTGGAGTTGTTTTCGAACAACCACTGCCAGGTCAAGTACACCAGTGTGGCTATGACTTGACACTCAGAGTGAGGGCAAGCATTTATTTAACTGAGCAGGAAAGATTCGAAATAAAATATGCCGATAGAAGCTTAACACTTGCTGTACCTACACCATTTGCAACGAGTTCGACTTACAACATTTATCAAACAACGATTCCTTCAAGTTTCTTCACAGAACCAGGTGGTTATTCGATAGCCTTCAAGGCAGAGACATCAAAAGGTGAAGAAGGAAGTGCAGTCACAACAGTTACAGTGATTGACACTGAGCCTCCGGTGATAAGTGAAGCGAAGATCAACAACACACAAGATATAGTGGAAGGTGCTGTCTACAACATACCCATGTCGAGCAGTCCGACAATTCTCATTAGAGCAACTGACAACAGACGAGTAGCAAACATTAGGCTTCAGAAGAAAGTATCTAACTCTTACAACGATATAGCTACTTCTAACACTAATACTCTCAGTTACATCATCTCAAGCCTTGATCCTTATGAAAACATCTTCAAAATCGTCGTAACGGATTTAGACAACAACTCAACTGTGCGGAACTTCACAATCTACGGATACGAACAAAATGCGCCGACAGCAACAGGTTTCAGAACAATGCAACTATATCCATCATCGAGTGTCTACGACATGAACGCACAGCTTTCTGTTCAGATCAGAGGCTCTTTGAACAACAACACGCAGTTCAAAGTCAGTGATGATACAGGAATAAAAGAAGTTCGATTGAGGATCATAGACGCTCAAACAAACGGAACTCTTTACGATCAAACGATCAAAAAATTATATGAATACACCACAGGCAACATACCCAAAGAACTGTTCATAAACAACCAAGATGTTCCAATGTTCACGCCTGCAGAGGTTGGCAATTTCAACATCAACATTGAGGCTGTCGATGTCTTTGGTAACAGCTATCTAATAGCCCAGCAGCAAATCACCGTCGAAGATCTCACGCCGCCGATAGTGAGTTTGGATATACCGCAAGGCAAGTACGATGGAACAAATGCCAGTGGTATGAAGATAGTGAGAAACTTTACAGATGTGAAAGTGAGTTTCTTGGACAACACAGAACCTATAGACAAGGTGGAACTGTTCATAACCGATGCCGCAGGTAACAAACAAAAGATAGGTGAAAAAACAGATCTTGCGACCAACAGCTGGACTTTTGAGAACATAAGCTTGACGTCATATCCAGATGGTGTCACTACTTTCGAAGCAGTAGCGACTACGACAAGTGGTGCGACTGGGTCAGGACAACTCAGGGTAGTTGTAGACAACAGAAGATCACCCATAGTCACCATACAACTACCAGCAGCTCAGGTCTTCTTGGGTAAAGCGGTTTACAGGGGTACTGTAGAAATCACAGCCCAGATAAGTGGAACAAACGTACCTTATGATGTACAAAAGGTGGTACTGTATGTCGATGACGTGCAAAAGGCGGTGATCACCTCGCCAGTAGAAGAAAACGGTGAAACCAAATTCAAATTCTCTCTAAACACAAGCATTTATCCCAACGGAAATCATAAAGTTGGCTTGCAGGTCTACGATCACGGAGAAAATCATTCTCAGCTTACTGACTCAAGATCCTATGCAAGCGTCGTATTCGACAACAATCCACCAGTCTTGTTGAGTGATGCTGGCAGACTTTACACAAATCAAAACACAGTCACTCTACAAATCGACGAAAGCTACGGAATAGCAGAAGCCTTCATGAGAATTAATGACAATACAATAAATCCTGTGCCGGGTACACTGACCTTTGAGCACGGTTTGACTGCAAACACATCAGCTCCATACTCGTTGTACTTGAAAGACATTGCGGGTAATGTTGCAAACTACTCTGGCACACTTTACTACGACACAGTTCAACCAACCTTGAACGTGCAGATTCAACCTACAGGTGTATCTTCTGCAACACAGTTCACATTCACTCTGAACTTTTCAGACAACCTCACGAGCGTCTCGACACTCGAGATTCAGGAGAATTCCACGCCTCGAGATACACTGCAGTTGAGCTGGGGGCAGACCAATCAGGTATGGCAGTACAATACACCTGCGAATTACGAAGGGCAGAGAAACTTCTCCTTCAAACTGTATGACAGAGCCGGCAATTCAACAACCCAATCAAAAATAGTTGATATCGACAGATTGGCACCGAGAATAGATTCGTTTGACTGCGATGCACCTGTCTTTGTGAACAACGTTTATTACACAAACTCTGGAAATGTTCAAGTCAGCTGGCAAGTCACAGATACTTACTTTTCACACATCGTGCTGCAAAAAGGTTTGGTAACCAGAATAGCTAATGGTCCAAGCTCTGGTACAGACGATGTTGGTTTAGACACTGGCTCGAACACGATAAAACTCACCGCGTATGATCAAGTGATGAACAAGAGTGAAAGAACTATAAATGTTGTTTATGATACTCAAGCACCTCAGATAAGCAACGTAAAAATTGCCGGGAATGATGTCACAGAATATGCCACAGTGACACTTACAACAGGCAACAAATCCTTGACCTTCGATGTGAACGAAACGTACATAGATTGGAGTAATTGCGAGATCCTTGTAGACGGTGTGAAGACCTCTTCAGGAGATGACTGGACTAAATCGGGTACATCACCGAATTACAGTGTCTCGACCCAAGTAAACATAGCTGTTGACTCGACGATAGAGATAGTCTTGAAAGACTATGCTGGAAACGAAAGAAGATTCCGATTCTATGTTGATGTGCCATAAAAACCTTGTTGTGACTGAGAGAGAAGGGGCAGTTATCTGCCCCTTTTTCTTAACACAAACTCAACTGAACAGAACATTGTTGAAATGATTTTTGCCAATCAATAGCGTGATAATCTGATTGAACAAAACCATGGAGGTGGTTTTTACGAAGGTGGGGTTAGCCTACAACTTACCGCGAGGCGTTAGACCAGATGTAGAAGACTGGGAAGCAGAGTACGACAGTATGGAAGTTGTCATGGATATCAAAAGATCTATTGAAGCTGGCGGGCACGAAGTTGTTCTGATGGAAGCTGTACCAGAAAAGTTTATTCCCATTCTGACATCTGAAAAAGTCGACATTGTCTACAACTTTGCAGAGGGTACCTTCAGCAGGGCAAGAGAAGCACAGGTGCCGGCAATTCTTTCCTTCTACAACATTCCCTACACTTGTTCAGATGCCACAACACTTGCCGTCTGCCTTGACAAAGCGCTCACTAAACAGATCCTTTTAACCAAAGACATCAAAACCCCACGTTTTCAGGTTATCAGATCACCGCAAGAAAAACTGAGAAAAAACATGAGATTTCCTTTGATTCTGAAACTCAATGCCGAAGGCTCTTCTAAGGGCATTTCAGAAACTGGACTTGTACACAACTATGAAGAATTCAAAAAAGAAATCGACAGACTGTTTTCTGTTTACAACGAACCAGTCTTAGTAGAAGAGTTCATTCGCGGTAGAGAGTTCACGATCGGCGTTTTACAAGAAGGCAACAAGTACCGAGTCTTGCCCATAATGGAGATTCATTTCAAACACGGCAAAGAATTCTACAGCTACAAAGTCAAGAAGAACTCAGACTATTACGTAGACTACACTTGCCCGGCGAAGATCGACCCAATATTGGAAAGAAAATTGAAAAACATGGCAGTCAAGATCTGCAAAACACTCGAGATCAAAGATGTGGCGAGAATGGACTTGAGAGTCTCTCAAGAGGACAACAACCCGTATTTCTTGGAGATCAACCCACTTCCCGGTATGGCGAAGGGATTTTCAGATTTGCCCAGAATAGCCGAAATCGCCGGTTTTGCATACGAAGATTTGGTTCTGCACATCCTTGAGAACGCAATGAAGAGAAACAACTTGGTCCAGTATGCAACCGTTTAGTTGGGGGTGATAAATAGTGAACCCCAGAGACTTTAAGAAAGTTGCAGTTATCGGAGCAAGCGAAAGCGAGCAGAAATACGGGAACAGAATTGTGAAAGACTTACGTCGAAAAGGATTCGAGGTTTACCCGGTGAATCCGAAGGGTATCACAATCGATGGGATCAAATCTTTTGCGAAACTCGAGCAGCTACCAAATGACGTCGAGCTTTTGGTTTTCGTAATCCCTCCAGAAAAAGGATTGGAAGAAGTACAAAGAGCTGTATCGATTGGTTTCAAGAGATTCTGGTTCCAGCCTGGTGCCGGGTCAAAAGAGATAGAAAACTTCTTGAAGAACACAGACTCAGAATACTCAATAGGAAAGTGCATAATGATCGAAACGAGTTTCTAACCCCGCCAAGAGCGGGGTTAAATTTTCTATCTCACATGGTTCTCAGAGCGAACAAGAATGCAAAATAAGAAAAAAGAAGGCAAAATCTATTCATCACAGGCTCTCAAAGTAAAAATTCTGGCGAATTTCATTCTTTGATACCGCGAAGACCTTTTGCAGTTATGCTCATACAAGAGATAAAATATTAGATAAGCTAAATCCACTTTAGAGGAGGTTGAGATCATGAGAAAGGTCGTCTGGTTGCTTTGTATCGTTGCTCTGGCGTTTTCAACGCTTCTTGCGGCAGATTTTCCAACAAAACCTATCACCTATGTGATCTGCTTTGATCCAGGTGGAGAGTCAGACATTACAGCGAGACTTCAGCAACCTTACTTGGAGAAAGTTCTCGGTGTGCCAGTAGTTATAACCTACAAACCAGGTGGCGGTGGAGCAACAGGTTGGTCGGAACTGGTCAACCGAGCCACACCAGATGGATACACCATCTACGGAACAAACCTTCCACACATAATACTCCAACCAATTCAAGGTGGAGTTCCTTACAAAACAGAGCAGATCGAAAACATATACTTTTTCCAGACAACACCTTGTACTTTGGTTGTGCCCATCGATAGCCCTATCAAGACCTTTGAAGACTTCTTGAAAATGGCTAAAGGAAAGAAATCAGTGCTCATCGGTGGCAGTGGCCAGCCGAGTGCTAACAGCTTTGCCACGTTGAGGCTCGCTAAGGTCGCCGGACTGAATCTGACTTATATACCTTTCACCGGTACAGGAACAGCTGTTCCAGCACTGCTCGGAGGCAATGTAGACGCTCTGATGACTTACACAACTGTCTCAGTGCAGTACAAAGACAAACTCAGAACGATCGCCATTGCAACAGAACAAAGAGCACCTTTCCTACCCGATGTTCCAACCTTCAGAGAACTCGGTTATGATGTTGTCGAAAAGGCTTTCCGTGGGGTTGCCGTGCCTCCAGGAACACCTGCAGAGATCAAGAGAATACTCGAGGCTGCATTTGCAGAGGTAAACAAAAATCCAGAAATTAGATCAAAGATGGAAGAAATGGGTTTTGTCATAGAAGACTACAACGAAGCCCAAGCAAAAGAGTTGGTGGCAAAACTCATACCTTACTATAAAGAGCTGTGGGACGAAACTCAAAAGATGGGTAAATAATCCTCACCCGCGCCGTTGGGCGCGGGCTCTTTGAAGGGAGGACATACCAAAGATGGCAAGTTTGGGCTATCTTTTAAATGCCATACCACAGGTCTTGACTGCAAAAATATTCTTCTTGATGGTCGGTGGCGTGGGTATAGGCTTGGTGATAGGTGCACTCCCAGGCATGAGTGCAACGATGGGAGTAGCTCTCTTCCTCCCACTGACTTACTGGATGACACCTGCAGAAAGTCTGGTCTTTTTGGGCTCACTTTACATGGCTGC
>JBBFME010000064.1:0-11866 GCA_037478695.1 Pseudothermotoga sp. | reverse complement strand
GGAAGGAACTATTGGGGGCAGCTCGGTCGCAAACACCGTCGGATCAGGTAGTTTCACGATACCGATGATGAAGAAATTGGGATACAGACCAGAGTTTGCCGCTGCAGTCGAAGCAACGGCTTCCACTGGTGGGCAGATCATGCCTCCTGTGATGGGTGCTGCGGCCTTTCTCATGGCAGAGTTCACTGGCATACCCTATGGAAAGATCATCATCGCCGCGATGATCCCAGCCATCTTTTATTTCTTTGCCGTCTGGATGGCAGTTCATTGGGAGGCGAAGAAGATCGGGCTGAAGGGCATGTCAAAGGAACAGCTTCCCAAGATTGGAAAGGTCCTCATCGAAAGAGGACATTTGCTGTTACCACTGATAATCGTTTTGTACCTTTTGGTGACAGGTTTTACACCGGTTAGAGCCGCTTTCTACGCGATAGTTGTTTCTGTAATAACTTCGATGATCAGAAAAGGAACAAGGATGAAACTCTCTGACATACCAGCCGCACTCGAAGCAGGTGCAAGAGGGGCACTGAGCGTTGTCGCTGCAACCGCCTGTGCGGGTATAATCATCGGCGTCGTCACAGTGACTGGCATGGGGTTGAAACTCGGTACGGCACTTGTTGACCTCGCACAAGGTAATCTTCTGATCACCTTGATCTTCACCATGTTCACCAGTCTGATCTTGGGAATGGGTGTACCAACAACGGCGAACTATGTTATAACTTCGACGATAGCAGCACCTGCTCTTTTGAGATTGGGAGTATGGGTTCTACCAGCACACATGTTCGCCTTCTACTTTGGAGTCATCGCAGACATCACACCACCTGTTGCGCTTGCAGCAATGGCTGGTGCTGGAATAGCCAGATCAGACCCATTCAAGACAGGTGTCACTGCAACGAGAATAGGTATAGCAGCATTCTTGGTGCCATATGTTTTTGTTTATTATCCACAGATTTTGCTTATCGGAATGAAAGATCCTCTATCACTCATTTGGCCCTTGCTCACAACAACCTTTGGGCTGATAGTCTTATCAGGTGGGTTAACCAGCTATTTCGTCGGGCGGTTAAAGCCATTGGAAGCTTTCTTCTACAGCGTTGGTGGTATCATGGTGGTTTTCCCAGGGTTGGTAACAGATCTAACTGGATTTATTCTGGTGGGCTTAGCCGCATTGTCCCAAACAATCAGAAAGGGCTGGGCTTTTAGAGCTGCTCAGTGAGAAATTTTCAAGATAGCAAAGGGCGATCGAAGGTCGCCCTTTTGTTTTCTCATTTTCTGCCGATATTGTTTTTGAGGTGGAACTGTGAGAGTAGAAAGTTTCTCAGTGGAATCGAGAAGCTATTACAGCTTTGAAAGAAGTTATGAAAAGACCGAGAAACTACAGATTTGGTATAACCCACCGAGTAGTACTCAGAGTTCTGCTGTCGAGCAGAGCAAGGAACCTGTTTTGAAACTTTCAGATGAAGAAAAGGCAAAGCTTAAGCTCATAAAGTATCTGCTGGAAAAATTGACGGGAAAAAAGGTGAGACTGCTTGCTTTAGAACTTTCAGAAAAGGATAGTTCATCTGAAGTCCAGCAATCTCAAAACCAGTTGCAGACAAGGGGTGGTTTTGGCTTAGTCTACGAAAGCAACCAGAAGTATTTTGAATCTGAGAAAATGGTTTTTTCAACTACTGGAACAGTCAAAACAAAAGATGGCAGAACGATCGATTTCACGCTCTCACTGAAGATGGAAAGATCTTTTCACTTCGAAGAGAGTTTTCAATTGAGACTCGGAGAAGCTCTGAAAGACCCACTGTTCCTGGAACTCGATGATTTGCCGCCAGAATTTTCTGCTAAAGAGATGAAGATAGATCTTGATCTGGATGGTGTACTTGACCAGCTACGCACACCTTCGGCAAATCTTGGCTTTCTCGCTTTGGATCTCGATGAGAATGGCAAGATCGACAACGGTAGAGAGTTGTTTGGACCTACTACTGGAAATGGTTTCAAAGAACTTGCAAGATACGATGCTGACGGCAATAGATGGATTGATGAAGCAGATCCAATCTTTGCAAAACTGAATGTATGGTTTGTAGACGAAGAAGGAAAAGAAAAACTCCTGTCGCTGAAAGATACCAATGTTGGTGCCATATACTTAGGATTTTTACCCACAAAGTTCAGCTTCTACGATGGACAAGAGCTCGTTGGAAGGCTCGCATCGAGTAGCTTTTATTTGACTGAAGATGGCAAACCCAAAGCAATCCATCAGATCGATCTGAAAGCTTGAGTCTGTTAAAAAATCTTTTGGGCAGTCTGAAGATTGCCTTCTTTTTGTGTGCTACTAAGTAAAAAAGGGGACGCCGTTAATGATTTAGCGCGACAAAACGCGTTCATGCAGTTTCGGCAATCCCCTCTGAAGTGATTGTATCACAAACTCGACAGTACATCAATTGTTTCTGAAGAGTATAATATCACAAAGAAAGGGGTGGTGCCCGTGAGGGGAAAAACTCTGATAATGCTCTGGGTTGCTGTGCTCGCCGGTCTATTTTTGAGTTCGTGTGCCTTCAATCTCTTTGGAAGTCTTGAACTTCAGAACCTTCTATCAACTGGAACTGTAGATGAAAAGCTCGAAGCAGCCGCAGGTGCTCTGAGCAGTAAAGATTACGACAAAGCCATAGCGCTCGCTGGTTCAGTGTTGAATGAAGAACTCGATTTAGATCTGACCAACGATCAGTTAATGACTTTACTCGACTCAACCTCTACGCTGTATGAGTTTGCCGAAGCTCTGTATGACAAAAGAGATGAGTTAACAGATAACGCAATTGAAGCTGTGAAGATCTTGCTTGAGGCAAGTGCTGCAAAATCTGGAAAGAGCGTAGCAGACGTGATCTCTGATCTCGGAGACATAGCTGAAGAACTGGGATTAGATCTTTCAGAGTTCATGCCAAAGACTAAGAATGGCGGTGAACAAGATTTTTGGCAAATCATCGAGACCAATGCAGGAACGATCGTGTCAACTATCGCAAGCTTTTTTGATAACGCGCACGTACTAAAACTCTTGACAAGCGGTTATTATGCCCTCGCTACCGCAACACGAGCAGAAGAATTAAGCCCAATGTATGCAGCTTTCTGTACGTTGTACGATCTTGGCTATATGTTGAACCTCGCCTTGGACACAAACAATGATGGGAAGATAACAGATGAAACCTTGGTGAAAGAGACGATAACAAATCCAGCTTCGTTTACAGAGCTGGCAAATAATACGAAAAGTGGTCTTTATCAAGACAGAGAAGATTGCGACGAATTCGTTTGGGCTTATGACATTCTAAAGGAAATACTTCCAATTGTGGGCATTGATATGGCATTACCGGACACACCAGCTATAGAGAATCTATCTAATGCTCAGTATTTACCAGACCTATTCGAACTTCTGGTAGGTGATGGGCTATGAAAAAGATTCTTTTTCTTTTGTTCTTGGTTGTTGCCGTTGTGGGGTTTTCCTACCAATGGGAGGTTTTTCCGGGGTTTTTCAAACCTCTCGAGAACTTGGCAATGGGCGGTGTCTACACAACAACTGAAGGTATGAGTGCACTCGTACTCAACCCGGCACTATTCACCCCAGGTTTTGAGCTGATCTTTTCACCTGGTCTTTCGAACAACGTCACAGAGCTCACAAAGTTGTTCCCATATATTTCAAACCCAGCTTCGATTACAGATCTTGCGACAGATACGGTACTTCTGGCTTCACTTCAGGGCGTTCACAACTACGATTTGAATCTGGTTGCCGGTTACGGCGCTCAGATAGGCGATTTTGTAGTAGGAGGTTTGGGAGGACTTCAGGCTTCTGCCTTTTGGAATCTTTCTTTGATGAAACTTGATAATGTAGAACTCGGTGCGTGGATGGACTATTTCGGTGTTGTTGGCGGAGCGATGAGATTTGAAAACATCAGAGTTGGTGCAGCCTTTGGTGGTGGCATGGCTGGATTCATCATTCCCGCGACCGGCACAACATACTCAGCACAAGTTAATTTGCTTGGTTCAGACCCATTTGCAGACATCTTACCAGATGATCCTTCAAAGATCCTTGCGAATATCAACAAACCGTTCTTCGTTGCAAGTGCTGGCTTTGCCTACGATGTAGAAAATTTCAGATTAGGCATGAGCCTTTTTGCAAACTTCAACGACATACTTTCGAATGGCCAGAGGTATATTCTTTCACTCGGCGCTTCTTACACATGGCAGTTTCTCACCGTCGCCGCAGAGCTTGAAGATCTGTTGAATCAAGAGAAAACTATTTTCAGAAAACTGAACTTTGGTCTGAAGACAGACTTTGGTTTTGTTAAACTCTACGGTGGTCTACACGCAGGATGGCTCACAGGAGGCGTGAAACTCGATATACCTTTTGTGAAGATCGGCTTTGCCGCGTATGTCTACGAGTACTCAAACTACGCAGGTCTCATGGGTGAACAAAGGTTCGTGCTGAGTTTCGAATCAAAGTTCTAAGTAGCACAGTGTATCTAATAAAAAGGGGACCTTACAGGTCCCCTTCATTTTAATTGAGCTTTTCTAACAACACTCTGTATGCCCTGTAAGTTTCGTAGAGATCTGCCTTTGAGACAAGTTCAAAAGGCGAGTGCATACCCAGTAAAGCAGGGCCCATGTCCAAGACACAGGCACCCTTTTCGGCGAGGAACTTTGCAACAGTTCCTCCACCGCCACGATCTACCTTTCCCATGGTGGCAACCTGCCAAACAACGTCCTCTTGGTTCAAAACCTTTCTCACTTTGGCAACGAATTCTGCGTGTGCCTCACTTGAACCAGATTTACCTCCACTTCCTGTGTATCTGACCAGTCCTATACCGTATCCAACTCTTGCGGCATTTGCAAGATCATGCACTTCTTTGAACATGGGATCGATTGCCGGGCAGACATCTGCAGAGATTATGTTAGTTCTTGAGAAGAGTTCATCTATGCCAAGCGAGGTATCGGTACAACCTTGAGATTTGAGAATCTTTTTCAGGACCATCACGTAGAAATTGGCTTTTGCTCCCGCGTTACCTTCACTGCCAATCTCTTCTCTATCAAAGAGAATAACTCCACATGATCTGAGAGGATTTTGAACATCGATGAGCCCCTTTATGGCAGTGTAAGCACAGATTCTGTCATCATGGCCATATGCTCCGAGCAAACTTTCATCGAAACCCACACTTCTGGCTTTCAAGGCAGGTACGAGTTCGAATTCACCGCTTACGAAATCTTCTTCCTTCAAACCGTATCTGTCGCTGAGCAATTTCATTATGTAGGTTTTCACAGCCTCTTTCTGTATACCCGCAAGTGGAATGGTCCCAAAGACCACTGAGAGCTTTTCTGCGTCGAATTTCTCGCTCAGCAGAGCATCTTTTTTGTCAAGGTGTGGTAGTAGGTCGGGAGCTACAAAAACTGGATCGTCTTTACACTGGCCCAAATGAATCTCGACAATCTCACCGGTGTCCTTGACCACATGACCATGAAGTTCCAAAGGAAGACTGAGCCACTGGTATTTCTTCACGCCGCCATAGTAATGAGTTCTCGCAAGTGCGATCTTCTCTTCTTCAAAGAGTGGTTGAGGTTTCAAATCAAGCCTCGGTGCATCAATGTGTGCTGCCACCAAATTCAAACCATCTTCGAGTTTACCAGTAAGATGGAGTGCTATCAGAGATTTTCCTCGATTAACTGCATAGACTTTGGTCGCCTTGCCGTCATAGGATTCTATGGATACATATCCGGCATCTTGGAGGATTTTTTCGAATTCTCTGATAGCCATCCTCTCTGTTCTTGCAAGATCGATGAATTTTGCATATTCTTCTGTGAAAGATTCAATCTGTCCTCTATCTCTCACAGACCAGAGATTTTTCGGTGAGAACTTCACTCTTTCAGCACCTCCTTTTTTCGCATGCAGTACTATGTTATCACAAAGTAGACCTTAACTGTTCACATTCCCAATACAGTGTGAATTTGTCTAATGTGGAGCCTGATGAATCACACAAATGAGCTACGAAGTTTCACAACCATCTTGAATTTTTTCAAAAAATGGTATTATCTAAAGTGGAGGGGTCGTTATGAGGATCAATGACGTTACAAATCAGTGGATGGTCAGATACCTTGACTTTCTTCAGAACCAGCAGCGCAATCTTTCAAATCAACTCAGCCAAGCGATCATACCGTTCAACACAAATGTCTCAGCAGGTGCCATATCTCAGAAAATTCGAGCCCAAATCACAGGGTATGAACAAGCCATGTACGATGTTTACAACGCCATAGGCATGATGAACGTAGCTGAAGGTGGGTTGAATTCAATAACCTCGAACCTCCAGAGAATGAGAGAACTTGCCGTTCAAGCTTCGAATTCAACATTGAGCTCATCAGATAGAGCTGCCATCAACGAAGAGTTTCGTCAGCTTCAAGAACAGATAGACAAAACTTCACAGCAGACTGAGTACAACGGAATAAAAGTACTTCAGGATGTGAAAAACTTTCAAGTTCAAACTGGGCCTAACGAAGGTCAGAATATGTCTATAACTGTAAGCCCTGTGAACACGAGAACCTTGGGCGTTGAAAATCTGAATCTGAACACAGTGCAGAATGCTCAAAATGCCATAGAGCAGATAGACAGAGCCTTAGAGCAGACGAGCAATCTGCGCTCCTACATAGGTGCAACTACAAACAGACTCGGTTCAGCGGCAAGAGAACTTTCAAACACCATGATAAACCTCACATCAAGCGTGAGCAACCTCACAGACGCAGACATGGCAAAGGCTATGATGGAGTTCATTCGCTCACAACTCTCAACCCAGTCAACTATTGGTGTGCTCAGTCACTCGAACCTGTCGAGATTATCGGTACTTCGACTGCTCAACATGTGATCAGATCTGTTAGTTCAGAAAAAATCAATTGATATCGCTTGCAGATGCTCTTGCATATACTACAGAGCGCAAGGGCAGGATTGTCTTGTGATACGACTGCCGGTGAAAAAACATGGCTACGTTAACATTTAGATCGATAGATGCCAAATCCTCAAGATATCTCTCGTAGCGATCTTTTGTGCTTTCCCTTCCGAGAAGAGCTTTCATAGAGAGCCTTTGAGCAAGAACAAAAGCCTCAATTCTCTTGACAAGCCATTTTTCAGCATTCCATCTTTGCTTGACTTGATGTGATTATAATCATTATAATGATTATAGTCATTGGGGGTGGTTTGTTGATCGACCCATATTCCACAGAACCTTTGTATTACCAGCTGAAAGAAATCTTGAGGAAAAATATCCTTGCCGGTGTGTGGAAGGCCGGCGAAAAGATACCAACAGAGAAAGAACTATCTCAGACCTTCGGGGTCAGCATAGCTGTTGTGAGACAAGCGGTCTCTTTGTTGGTCGAAGAAGGTTTCCTTGTGAAAAGACAGGGTAAAGGCACCTTTGTGGTGGATACAAGAGTAAGACAAGGACCAAGAAAACTTTCAAGTTTCAGCGAAGAGATGTCAACAATGGGTCTGAAAGCATCTTCGATCGTCCTTGAGAAAGGTGTGAGAGAAGCAGATGAGAAGATATCAAAGGCTCTTCAGATAGAACCCAAGACAAGAGTTGTGATGATAAAACGCTTGAGACTCGCAAACGATGAACCATTGGGTATTCAGACTTTCTATGTTCCCGAATACCTGGTGGTAGATTTTCTCCAAAACGATTTGACCCAATCACTCTACAAACTCCTGGAAAGCAAATACGGGATAGTCATAACATCAGCCTATGAGAAATATTTTGCAACTATACTCGACAAATACGAATGCAAATTGCTCAAAGTGAAATGGCCGTTTGCGGGGTTCATCGTGGAACGAATTGCTTTTGATAGAAGTGGTAGTCCTGTCGAGTACACAGAATCCGTTATAAGAAGTGACAAGTACTCTGTTCAGGTTCATCTCAGGAAGTGATTTTGATGTTCTTCGTATGCGACATAGGTGGGACGAACTTAAGAGTAGCAGTCACAAGTGAAGATGGAATCATCATGAAAAAGAATAAATTTTCCACACCAAGAGATTATGACCAACTCTTATGTGTGTTGAAGAAGGAATTCAAAGAGGCTTCAAGAGAGTTTTCTATATCGAGTTCTTGCATTTCGGTAGCCGGTGCGGTTTTCAAAAACAACACTGTATGGCTTCCAAATGTGTTTGGTCCCAAAAGATTCAGTCTTGCTGGGGATCTTGAAAACTCTTTCACCAATTCTGAAATCCACGTGATCGACGATCGAGTCGCAGGATTACTCGGTGAGCTTTACAGAGGATGTGCCGTTGGTAAGAAAGATGTTCTGTACTTGATCGTCGGTACCGGTGTCGGGCTTGGAATACTGTCAAACGGCTTGTTGGTGTCTGGATCGCAGAGTTTAGCAGGTTCTGTGGGATGGATCAGAATAACCGATCCACTGACTGGCGGTGTTGAGACTGTTGAAGATGTACTCTCTGGCCCAAGCATTCTGAAAAGATTCAGAATGGTATGTAATTATGAGGTGAGATCAACAGAAGAGATTTTTCATTTGTACAACCAAGATACCAATGACTGCACGAAAAAGCTTGTACACACAACTGCTCAGGTTCTTGGATATCTTTTGAGTATCCTGACGAACATCTTCAACCCTGAACTCATAATCTTGGCTGGAAGTTTGTCAACTCAGTGGAACGTTTTCAAAGATGTCGCTTTGGAGGTCCTAAGACAAAACACAAGCCCATCAATTCAGCAACCACGTTTTGAGATTTCTACCCTTGGAGAAGATGCTCAACTTATCGGTTGTGCTAAGTATCTACTCACATTGCGAAGAAAGGAGTGACAGAATTGTTAGCCTTCGAGATGTATCTTGAGAAGATTCAAAGGATTTTAGAGAAGATCAAGAAAGAACAGAAAGACAACATCCTCAAAGCAGCAACTCTTATGGCGGATTGTATTGCAAACGATGGTCTGGTTCACATGTTTGGCAGTGGTCACTCGATCATTCCAGTTTTGGATGCATTTCCCAGATATGGGAGTTTTGTTGGATTCAACCCGCTCACCGATCCTCGTTTGATGTGGTTTAGTCCAACTGGTCCTGCGAGCGCTCCCGGTCTGTTGTTGATCGAAAGAAAAGAAGGTTACATTGAAGATGGTTTTCTAAGATACCAACCAATTGCCGAGGGAGATGTTTTGGTAGTCTACTCACACGGTGGTGTCAACGCTGCACCAGTTGAAGCTGCATTGTACGGCAAGAAGGTTGGTGCGAGTGTCGTTGCGGTTCTTTCGATGCAAAATCAAAGCATTGCAACACCTACTCATAGCAGTGGCAAGAAGCTTTCGGATATCGCCGATGTGATTATAGACAACTGTGTACCACCTGAAGACGCCCTTGTCCCGCTGCAAGGGAGAAAAGAGAGATTGGCAGCCTCTTCAACTGTTGCAGCAGTTGCCATTACCATGTCTCTTGTTGCTCAAACAGGCAGTATTCTGCACGAAAAAGGCAAAGATCTGAAGATCTTCGTCTCTCCAAATGTCCAAGGTTTCGGTGTTGACTACAACATAGAGATCTTCGATGAACACCAGAAAAAGATGAGTGCACATTACAAGAAAGTCCATGAGGGGTGATGAACTTGAAGGAATTCTTTCCTGTCTCTGTTTGGTACGGACCACACAGATCACGAGCACCTATGGTGGCAAAGATCAAGTCCGTTCAAGAGATTGAAAAGGATATCGCTACCATAAAATCTCTTGGCTTCAACTCGGTGAGGTTTTGGTACGATTGGGCGGCTGCTGAACCAAAGCCAGAAGAATGGGATTTTTCAACGATCGACACACTACTCTCAGTGGCAGACAAGATGCAGATCAAAGCAATTGTTCAAGTGTACACAGACTCTGCTCCAAACTGGGTGGAAAAAGATTATCCAGATTCTCTCTTTGTAGACAGATCGGGACTGGTCATACACTCTCAGGCTTCACCGGGGTATTGTTCAGACCATCCAGAAGTGAAAAAGCACATTGAAATGTTCCTGAAAAAGGTTGCTAAAGTTGTATCATCGCATGAATCTTTTCATGCGTGGGATATTTGGTCAGAACCTCATATCGTACAGTGGTCCTGGATCGACTACATAAAAGATCCATGGTTTTGTTACTGCAACCATTCTCAGAGAAGATTCGTTGAATGGCTCAAAAACAAGTACAAGACAATCGAAGCTTTGAACAATGCATGGTATCGAAAGCACGAAGATTGGGAAGAGGTAATCGCACCCAGGTACGTTTCTCTTTCGAGCTTCAGAGATTTGTTGGACTGGATTCAGTTCAACATCGAGAAAATCGCAGAAGACCTTCAGTGGAAGGTCTCGGCTATCAGAAGTGTTGACAACAGCCACTTGATTTCAAGCCATGCTGCCATATCGAGTGTTTACGGGATACCAGGTGTTGGCTACGGTGCATCAGATGACTGGAGGTTAGCTGAAAAGGTCGATGTATGGGGAACTTCATTCTATCCGAAACACACTGGTTCGTGGATGCCCTTGAAGCCACACCACATGGGAGTAGCTCTCGATGCAAGTCGTTCTTCTTGTGAAAGCCGTGGCAAGCCTTTCTGGATAGGTGAACTTCAAACTGGACACGGTGTCACTGGATTGAGATTTGGCGAACCTGTTGACAAAAGCGATGTAGAGAGGTGGGCATGGCTTGCTGTTTCGAGGAATGCAAAGGGTCTGAACTATTATGCGTGGTTGCCCATGAGTTGTGGTTACGAAGTATCAGGATTTGGCCTTGCTGAGTACGATGGAACAGTTAATGAAAGGGCAACAACTGCTGGTAATGTGGCAAGAACGATAACTGAAAACACAGAAATTTTTGCAAACTCAAAACCACTGCCTGCAGAGGTAGCCATACTTTACAACATCGAGTCACATAAAGCTCTTGCGTGCTTGAGAGCAGAGAGCGCAGAGTTGATCAGAAAAGACATCTTTGGAATGTACAAAGCACTCATGGATATGGGTGTAAGCATCGATTTCTTGCACATCACAGATTTAAAGAGAGACTTATCGAGATACAAACTCATACTCATGCCGTTTTCCATCACTCTCGATGAGATGAGTGCACAGGCGATAAAGCGTTATGTTGCCAACGGAGGAACTGTGCTGGCAGACGGTCGAGTTGGATGGATGAAAGAAGATGGTTCTCTATCTCTCAAAATTCCTGGACAGGGATTAGACGAACTTTTTGGTTGTGAAGAACTCTGGATGAAAGAGCTGAAGGAAAAGACAGTTCTGAAAGTGAAGGATCTGACAATTTCTGCCTGCCGCTATCTCTCAACGTACAAAGTAACAACTGCTTCTATAATCTCTTCATTTGAAGATCAACCAGTGATAGTCGAGAACAATTACTTTTCGGGAAAGGCAATTATGGTTGGCACAATGCTTGGTATGGGATATGAAGAAACTGGAAATGTTGACAACCTCGAACTGCTCAAACGAATCGCACATAAATGCGGCATTCGAAGAAAATATTCGATTCACATGAAAACTGGCAACGTAGATGGTTTGGAAGTTCGCTTTTCCAAGGTATCTTCAGATGAGATTCTTGTATTTCTCTTCAACCATGAGAAGAGCAGTTGTTGCTTTGATCTCTCAATACACAAAGATCTATCTCAGCACGCATTCAAACAGATCAAGTGGCTGAACCATTCAAAGAATGCTGGGCTGGAAATCACAAACGAGTTCACGACTATAACGAATATCGATATGGATGGCGAAGAAACAATTGTTTTTTTACTTCAATGAGAACTCAAAACCTTAGATAGGAGGGGTGAAGGATGAGAAAGTCACTGGTTCTGTTAGTAGTTGTCCTCTGTGTTCTTCTGAGCATCGTTGGTGTTG
>JBBFME010000063.1:0-11952 GCA_037478695.1 Pseudothermotoga sp. | reverse complement strand
CCTGCTGTTGCCGTTGCTCTTTTACCTTTCTTGACATTCTCAATCCACTTTCCTATTGCCTCAAAGTTCAATTCAAATCTGCTCAGATCTGAATTCCATACCTCGACAAAATCACTTTCAAATGGATTGAAATCATACATCCATTTGCAACCAACGCACAACGGATCTCCCAACGCGAATGGATGGGCGACTCCCATGAGTCCATATTGTTGGTGAACCTCTCTGAGTATTTGGGATACGTCCTTTTGAGTGCCGTCTTTTTCTTTCCAATCTATGAAAGTCTTGCAGCCTAAGATGAGTGCATGGCCGTTGAAAGTGTTGAGTTCTTGGCCTGGAAAGCAACTGATACCTTCGATACCTTCTATCTCTCTCCATCCAGTTATGTTGCTGTGGTCTGTCAAAAAGAAAAAGTCAACCCCAATTTCCTTGAGATATCTTGAGAGTTCCTGAACGGTGAAAACCCCATCGCTGTGCACGGTATGTGTGTGCAGTTCGCCAGAGAAAGCCGTGTACTTCAGTTCGCCCTGTGTTTCAATAAGAAGTTTGTACCTAACATCGGTGAACAAGTAGTGGTTTTCGAAACAAATCGTCCATTTTCCAGGTAGAGGGACTGTTCTTTCTGCCGCACAACTTGCATCTTTCCCGACTACGAATTCTTTTGTTCCTCGATCGTATCTTCCCATGAATCTTCCGAGCGAATCATAGATCAAGAGGTTGACATGGTTCTGTATCGGCCCAACTGAGGTTGGAGAGTACTCAAAGTGTATTCGCACGCCGCTCGCAATTTCTGGAACTTCAAAATGCTGAAAGATCAATCTCTTAGAGTTTTCTGATCCTATCTTTCCTTCGATTGTCATAAGTTCACTCATCTCTTGCCACCCTCTGCCCGCTCTCATCGAATATGTGTATTTTATCTCTTCTCAACGTGACCCATATTTTATCACCGGGTTTATAGGGAACATCCTCGAAAACGAGGCATTTCAGTTGATAACCATCCACATCGAGCGTTACTATTGTCTCAACACCAAGTGGTTCAACGACAAAAATCTTTGCCGCGAAGTCCCCTTCGGTGGGATGCAATTGAAGATTCTCTGGCCTTATGCCAAGAAAGCCACTCTGATGGTCTTTTTCAACCGGAAGCTGTAGTTTGATCTTCTGTTCACCTATTCGACAATGATCTTTGAATATCTCGCATGAAAGAATGTTCATCGGGGGATTTCCTATGAAAGAGGCAACAAATGTGTTTGCAGGCTCGTTGTAGATCTCTTTGGGAGATCCAATCTGTCTGACAACTCCGTTGTCCATAACCGCTATTTTTGTAGACAAAGCCATTGCCTCTGCTTGATCGTGTGTAACGTAGACCACCGCCGTACCCAGCTCTGTGTAGAGGTGTTTCAAGAAACTCCTTGCCTCGAGTCTGAGCTTTGCGTCCAAGTTGGACAGAGGTTCGTCTAACAAGAAAACAGATGGTGTCTGTATCATTGCTCGAGCAAGTGCTACTCTCTGTTGTTGTCCACCACTTATTTGCTGTGGATATCTGTCCAAGAGTTGGTGTATTTGAAGACTATGGGCGACGTAATCAACTTTTTTCTCGATCTCCGATTTCGGCATTTTTCGAACCACAAGTGGATATGATATATTTTCTCTAACGGTCATGTGGGGGTAGAGTGCGTAGTTTTGGAAGACCATCGCCACGTTTCTTTCCTTCGGAAGTTTGTACGTGACATCTTGATCTGCTATGAAGATCTTTCCTGAATCTGCTATTTCAAGCCCCGCGATCAGTCTCAACGTAGTTGTTTTGCCGCAACCCGATGGCCCAAGCAGTGTGAAAAAATCGTTCTTTTCTATTGAAAAACTCGCATTGTTCACCGCAATCACATTGTCGAAGTGTTTTACAACGTTTACGAACTCTATCCAAGGCACCTCTGAATACCTCCTTTTAGCCTTTTATGCCGCCGTAGAATGAAAAGCCAAACTTTCTCTCGATCAAAAAGTAAGCCACTATGACTGGCGTTGTGTAGAGCAAGGCATAAGCAGAGATCATACCTATGTCTGGGACGCCTATTTCGGTGAAGAATGTGTATATCGCAATGGATACTGGATATTTCGTGTGAGACCTAAGGAGTATGAACGGTATGAGAAAGTTACTCCACGACTGAGCAAAAACGAGCATTGCGATAACTATTATTCCCTTACTTGAAAGTGGTAAGAATATCCTGAACATGACTTGAAGTGGAGAACTCCCATCGACGAGCGCTGCTTCTTCGAAGGTTCTGGGAATTGAGTCAAAAAAATCTTTCAGAATGAATATCGAGGTTGGCAACATGCCTCCTGCCATTGTGAGGATCACGCCGAGTTCTTTGTCGATCAGACCAAATCTCAAATTCAGTATGAATATTGGAACCATCGCCGCCACACCCGTCACTATACTTGAAAACAAGACAAGCACGTAGAGTAGAATATCTCTACCCTTGAAATAATGTCTTGAGAGAACATATGCCGCAAAGAGCGCACAAACAGTGACGAGGAGTACTACTCCCACGGAAATGATCACACTGTTCTTAAAAGCAGTCATTGCGGTTTTGTTCTGGAAAACCTTCACAAAGTTTTGGAGTGTCGGAGCAGAAAAGGATATGAAGAGCGATGGCCGTGAGTTAAAAGGAGTCAGGAGCAACCAAAGAATTGGCGCAAGAAAGAAAGCAAGTATAGGACTGAGTATTATATAACTTGTGATTTTGCTGATTCTTCTCGGGTCTCTCATGCTTTTTTCCTCCGTGATAGTGTTATGTAAAAGACGGCAAGGACAAGATTTATCAATAGAACAACGGTTGATATCGCTGAACCATAGCCTATTTTGAAGTACCTGAAAGCATTTCTGTAAACGTAAATCGGAAGAAGTTCTGTTCTGAAAGATGGTCCTCCTCCCGTTAACAGATAGGGTGTGAAAACGTTGAAGGTCCACAGGGTTATCAATATGAAATCGGTGAAGATATAACTTTTTATGTTCGGCAGAATGATATCTTTGAATTTTCTCCAGCTTGATGTTCCTATTATGTCGGCAGTCTCGAGATAGGATGGGGGAATGGTCTCAAGAGCTGCTGAGAACAGAAGCATCGAGTATGCTGTACCTCTCCAAGTGTTGAAGATGACTATCGTGAGAATCGGATGATCGTAAAACCAGTTTATCTTTGAAGCTCCCATCCAGGAAAGCAGTATATTCAGAGTTCCATAGTCTTTGTCGAGAAAGGCAATCCAGAGATAGGCAACCACTACTTCTGGTATGATCCATGCGAGTATCACAATTGATTGAACAACTGTCTTCAGTCTGCGACTTTTTCTATATGTTAAAAGTGCTAAAACCATCCCAAGACCAGCTTGCCCCACTATTGCAGAACCAAAGACGAACAACAAACTTATTCGAAGGGCGTTGTAAAAGAAGCGATCCGAAAAAATTCTCCTGAAATTGTCAAAGCCGACGAAATCCGGATTTCTCGCCTTCACACCAGTCAGTGTTTCGTTCGTCATGCCCAATTTCAAAACCCACAAGGCCGGAAAGATGAGAAAGATTGATATGAGTGTTAAAGCTGGTATCAAGAGAAAGAAAGTCGCCCTTTTACCCATTAGGTATCTTTTGTGCAAAGGTATCACCATCCAGAAAGGGGGGACAAGCCCCCCTTCAAATCAAGGTTTTTCGATCACATTGTCTTTGCCAACTATGCGAGTTACCTCTGTGGCAAATTCTTTGAGCGCCTGCTCGACCGTCATCTGTTTTGTCACGACTCTTTCTGTCAGAAGCTGAGCTTGGAAAGAGATTTCCGGATAAACTGGGAACGCAGGTCTGAAGGTAGTGTACTTCACCAAAGCTCTGCTCGTTTCTGCAATGAATTTGTCTCTGTTAACTGTCCAGCAGGAGTCAGCAAGGTCAGATCTTGGCGAGACAAATGGTTTCAGTTCAAAGTAACTGAGTTGTGGTTCCACGTAGAGAATTCTTTTGAGCACTTCTGCCACAAGTTTTGGATTCTTTGTGTTCGGGTTAACCGCGAAGCCTGTGCCGCCAGAGATTGAGACAAACTCTGGATCTGTTGGTTTTCCTCTGCCAGGCATTGCAGCCCAACCGATTCTCTCGTCTCTGTCTGGGAAACCCCAAGACGCGTTGTTCGGATTGAGCACGGATGTGTACATCCAAGTTCCCTCGACGTAGATTGCTATCTTCTCTTGTCTGAAGAGTTCAAAGCTCTTTTCGCGCGCACCTGGTGAGACTTGAAGCTGTGCATCACCGAGTTTTTCATCGACGTAGATCTGTTTGTAGAAGGCAAGTGTATCTCTCAGGGCACTGCTGTTGATGATCCACTTGCCGCTTTCCCAGTCGTAGAGATTTCCACCAGCGCCGAGCAGAACCATGAAGAAGCCTTGCATAGTTGTAGCCTCACCCATCTCTGTACCGGCGTTGATCTGAAGTGGTGTCACTCCAGGGAGTTTTTCTTTGAGAATTCTCGCGGTCTTGATGATATCATCCCAACTCTTCGGTTGCCATGGAATCGGTATTCCCGCTTTCTTAAAGAGCTCTTTGTTGTAGTAGATCATTCTGACATCTGTGGAGGCAGGCACAAGGTATGTCTTACCTTTGTAACTGCCCATCGCTTTCATTGAGTCGTAGTAGTATTTCCATGCTGGAATAGATTCGAGAATGTCGTCGATGGGTCTCAGGTAACCTGCTTCGACGAACTCTGGCACCCAGAAGCCGTCGATCCACAGTATGTCCGCTCCGCCACCACCTTTGATGTCCAGAACTATCCTGGCTTTGAAGTCCTCGTCTTTGATACCGGTTTGAATCAATTCAACGTCAATACCCAATTCCTCTTCAATGTTTGGGATGAATTTTCCAAACCAGTCAACCACCTGTGTGTTCTTACCGCCTTTGATGGCATTTGCGATGATGGTGACTTTTTCAGCAGCTACAAAGACAGCCAGAGCGACCAGCAACAACAAGCAAAACAACCTTTTCATAGAAACACCTCCCCCTGTGAAGTGCTATTTGCAACCACACGAATTTCTGACAACCAGTTTTGTAGGAATATACTGCACTCTTTCTTCTACGTCATTCCACGCCAATAGAGACACAAGAGTTGCGGCTGCTCTTTCTCCTATTTTCTCCGGGTACTGGCGTACCGTGGTCAGCTTTGGTTGAATGAATTCACTGAATGGTCTGTCGTCAAACCCCACTACAGCGATATCCTCCGGAATTGAAAGGCCTAAAGTCTGCAAATGAGATATGATCTCTACGGCGAGTAAGTCAGTACAGGCAAAGATGGCATCGAATTGTTTTACTATCTGGTGTAAATCCTTTATTTGTGGTCTATCGATTTGAATCAAGTGAATGTTTGCGTTGTGCTCATCACACGCTTTTTTCGCGCCACGAAACCTCTCTCTAACACTACTCACCTTAGTACTTTCCCAAGAAACGAAAGCGATCTTCTTGTGGCCATGCACCTCAACCAAGTGCTTTGTAACATCATAAGCGCCTTTTTGGTTGTCCGACTGAACGCTATGATACTCCAGACCCTCGATTGTTCTGTCTACGAAGACAACAGGCTTCTTCTGCCTTAACAACTCAAGAAGTGTTTCATCAGAAAGAGAACACAGATGTGGAAGGATTATGAAGCCGGCTACTTCAAGCTGTATAAGCCTGCTCAATTTTTCTTTCTCAGAGTTCTCATCATCGTCAGAAAACTGCACGACGGGATGAAAGCCCAGAGTAGACAGATACTCTTCGACACCACGCAAGATGCCTACACTCAACACGTCAGAAGCTGTTGTCAGGAAGACGCCAATCAATTTCGATGAAACAGGCTGAATTCTCGAAGAAGGCTTTTGAACAAAAGCACCTATGCCTTGCAGTCTGTAAACGTATCCTTCTAAGGCGAGTTCATCTATGGCTTTTCTCACGGTTATTCTGCTCACTTGGAATAGATCCATCAACTCTTTTTCAGATGGTATTCGTTCCTCGACTGCAAGTTCACCTTTTCTGATCTTAGAGAGAATGTACTCCTTCACCACTCTGTACATCGGTTTGTTCTTCATATTCTCCCCCTACTTGTCATTACATGTTATATCATATCTTTGCCTTTGTGTCAACAAGATTTACATAATCCGCGAAGAGTGTGAAGTTTTCATGAGAAATGTATAATGCTTATTGTGGGGGTGAAGAAATGCCGAAGAAGATCTTCACTTTCTTCATCTTGATCTTAGTCGCTCTGGCATTCGGGGTGAGGATAAAAGTCCCAGCCTTCGACAAAGAAAACTCAGTTCTTGCAATCTATTCATACGATCATGCTGACAGAATCGAGATAACTGTCGTCTTCTGGGATGAGGATCATCCAAAAGCATTCACCGATTTTATTTACGATCTGTACAGATTTTTTAAGTGGGGACGTTTTTATGATGTAGAGACTTTTTTTATCTTTAGTGATCGTGTTGAATTCGAAGATGACTTTTGTGATTCTCAATCATATTTTCAGACTGAGAATTTGCACAACAAAGCACAGATATCAATTGAGAGTTTCGAAAGGGAAAATGGGCAGATAGTTATCTACGTCAGTACGTGGAATCATATGTTTTCAAACAGACCGCTGCAGAACACCAAATACATTTCATTTGATTTGAGCAACTTGGAAGGAACGAGGCAGGATGTCGAGAAGATCTACAGTTGGCGGAGTGGTTCAAGATTGAAGGCAACTTTTCTTCTATCTCTCTCAGTGGTTATCTTTGCCTTGTTGACGATAGTTTTCAAGATGAAGCACAGGAAAGCTGTAATTTTGAAGACATTGACAACTTCTTGTGCTGTTGCGATAGCGCTCTTGAATGCCAATGGCATAGAATGGCTTGTCTTCTTTGGCTTGTTATTTGGTCTTCTCGGAGATGTCTTTTTGGAAAAATCTGAAAGTTTTCTACACGGAATGATAGCCTTTCTAATTGGGCATCTGTTCTACAGTTTTGCTTTTGTCTTAAGATTCTCTTTTCCAGCCTTCCGTTTTATCTTGATCGTTTACGCCTTTTTATTATTTCTGTACTTCGTGGTTCTTCACAAGCATCTTGGCAAGATGAGATTGCCTATCTTCGTGTATGTGCTCGTGATCGGATGGATGTTCTGCACGACCTTTTCAGTTCTAAACAAAGAAATCTACTTTTTGAGAGTACTTCTACCACTTGCAGGAGGACTCTTTGTCTTTTCAGATTTTTGCATAGCCGTAGACAAATATATTCGCAGGTTACCAACTCGTGATGTGATAGTACTCGCAAGCTATTTTCTGTCTCAGTGGATCATCTCGATTTCTACTATTCTCTGAATTCTAAAAGTTTTTCCCTCTTTCTGCAGAGATGATTTCTTGATTTGTCTTTTTCAAAGGAAGTTGTGAATGTGATAGTAGTGAAACAATTCACGAAAAATCACTTTAAGTGATGTGAGTTTTCTGAGATCTCTATTATGATAGAAATCAGAGGACGAATTTAGTAACAGAGATTTCTCTGTATTGCTGAAAATGGACAAATAACTTCGGCGACCAGCAACCTTTCTCATAGATCAACACCTTCTCGCGGGATTGTGGGGCCCCAAAGAGGCCCCTATCTTTTTATTATGATACAATTCACAAGGGGATCGCTGTGAGAAGGATTGTTCTTTCATTTTTGCTGCTTTGCGCCCTTTTGTTCGGCTTTGAGATAGAACTCATCGGTGTTTATTTTTCTCCAAAAGGTGGATGTACAGAGGCAGTTGTCGGGCAGATACAACAAGCAAGGCAAGAGATCAAGGTGATGATATACTCGTTCACATCAGAGCCTATTGCCAATGCCCTTCTCGAAGCCTTCCACAGAGGAGTGAAGGTTGAAATAGTTGTGGATGAGGGAAATGACAGATCACGATATTCTCAAACACCACTTCTCAGAAGGGCCGGCATTCCCGTTTATGTGGATGCAAAAGAGTCTATTCACCACAACAAGGTAATAATTATTGACAGAGAAATAGTGATTACTGGTTCTTTCAATTTCTCAAAGGCTGCCGAGCAAACAAATGCTGAAAACCTGGTAATCTTGAAATCTCCACAGCTTGCTACTATCTACCTTGAGAACTATGAACTCCACAAAGCTCACTCATATTACTCTTCTGAAGAGCCAATCAATGTAGATGAGACTGAATCTGCCACTTCAACGGAATATGCTACACCAACGGTCATTCAACAATCATTGCTGAGAAGAAACTTCGAAGAATCATGAGCATCTTCAATAACTGCACGATCACTATTCTCTGTTGGATGCCTATCTTTTCAAGTTTCCCGCAGTGATCTGCGAATACACAAAATTGATTCAGGATGACTGACTTTCAATCGGCTGGTTGGATAAGAGGATCTGAGCTCGGTTACCATTTCTTTATAATTCGATCGTTTCGATCAAGAGATGTATAAGGATGAGTTTAACAGAGGTTAAGCGGGCACAAAAGATGAATATGTTCGCTAAAATAACTATTGTTGCAGTGAAAGGAGCATTCAGAAATGATCAACGCAAAGCTCTTGTGGAAAGTGTTTTTCACTTTCTTGAAGATCTCCACTCTCACGATCGGTGGAGGATATGCGATGATTCCTGTGATGCAATGGGAGGCAAAAAAACTCAAGTGGTTGACTGAGGATGATTTCTACAGGGACTTATCTATTGCTCAATCGATACCAGGCCCCATTGCCTTTAACACCGCTGTTATGATCGGCAAACGGGTGGCAGGTGTCTTAGGAGCTTTCTTGGCTGGGCTCGCGATAGTTATTCCACCGTTCTTTGCGATAGTGGCTGTAGCCTCTGTGATTAAGTCCTTTTCAGCCAATGTCTACGTTCAGGGATTTCTCCAAGGCTGTTATGCGGCTGTAATAGGTCTTGTTTTCAACGTCTTCTACGGTATGGTGAAAAGGCAAAAGTGGGATCTTTTCAGAATCTTGGTTGTCTTGATTGGTGTAGTTTTGTTGATCTTGAATTCGTCTTTGCTCATGTTTATCTTTCTTGGAGTCATAGGTATTCTGTACGTGAAAGGAGCAAAGTGAAATGCTACTGAACTTGATCTTCACCTTTTTAAAGATAGGCTTTTTTGCCTTCGGCGGTGGTTGGGCAATAGTAGGAATTCTGAGATCTGAAATGATTTCCAAGGGAATACTCTCGGCTGAGGAATTCGCCCAAGCAGTGTCAATCGCCCAAATGACTCCTGGACCTGTCGCCATAAATCTTGCCACTTATACAGGTTACAAGTACTTTGGATTTCTTGGAGCATTAGTCACCACATTTGCCTTTCTCTTGGCACCTATAATGATTATCTCTCTTCTCTTCATGCTCGCCAATCGAGTGAGTGTCGATAAGAACAGATGGTCCAATGCTTTGACAGGTATCACAACAGTAATGGTTACGGTTACTTTGTACTCACTGCTTCTGCCGAGAGTAAGTGATCTATGGACGATCTTTATTGCCGCGGTCGTGTTTTTTTCTATCAACAAATTCAAGATTCATCCACTCATCCTCATCTTTGCAAGTGGTTTTGTGGGAGTTCTTGTGTATGGCATTCTTTGATATAGTATAATAAATTTATCCAAACTCGCGAGGGGGGATTACGAATGAGAAAATTTCTACTGTGTTTGTTCGTAAGCATTTCTGTATTTTTACTCGCTGCTCAGGAGACTTTGAACCTATCTGATTTCAAGTTTTTCACTTACAAGGTCATCACGGAAGAAGGCCAAGAAATTTTGGCAGGCTTTACAAGTGAGAAGATAAAGAACGGTTATGAGGTCACACATTGGTCGAAATTCACTGTCCCAGAAGATCAAGAATTGAGTTATGATTACTTCGCGACATCGTACTTAGCTGCACTTTTCACTTTTGTTTACAACCCGGCGTATATGAGTTTCTTTAACATGATCGATGTCGACAACCCAACGACGCTGAATATGTACGGTATAAAGATCGCCTATGAAGGCGAAGAAAAGGTTGGTAAGTACGTCGGAAAGAAATTCACCTACTACGTGGACGACAAGCCACTGATAACCTGGGTGATCAACAAAAATGTGCCTTTGGTCCTCAAATCGATCATTCATGAATCTGGCTATACCTTTGAGCTCGTAGATTTTCAGAAGAGGTGATCGCAGGATTCTTATGATAGTTTGATGAAAGATAAAAGTCAATCCTTTCTGGCTGCGAAAAGTTCTGCACCAGAAAGAAAGTATTTGGTGAGCGCGAAGAACAAAACGAACATGGGTATACTTGCGATTGCCGCAGCTGCCATCATAGCGCCTTCGTTTGTGTATTTTTCTGTTGCGAACTGAATTATGTAAAGGGGTATTGTTTTCTTTTCGGGGCTTTGAATCACGAGTAGAGGCCAGAGAAGATTATCCCATTGAGATCTGAATGTCAGTATTGCAAGTGTTGCAACAGCGGGCAGACTGTTAGGCAATACGATCTTCCAATATATGCCAAACTCGGTTGTTCCATCGATTCTGGCTGCATCGATCAGCTCATCCGGGAAGGTCAGTAAGTACTGTCTCATCATGAAAACGCCAAAGGCGTTCATCAACAGCGGGATTATCAAGCCAGAATAGGTGTCTTGCATACCCATTCTTGTGATGATCAAGTACAGCGGGATCATAATTGCTTCAAACGGAATCATCATCGTGCTCAGTATCATCATCAAGACAAATGTGCGCCCTCTGAATCTGTATTTTGCAAGGCCATAACCAGTTAAAGAACTCAAGAGTACTGTGCCAACTGTTGTGAGAGATGCAACGAGAAAGGAATTCCAGATACTTCTCAAATAGAAGAACTTTCCGTCATTTCCCCTTATAGCCTGCCAGTAGTTTTGCCAACGGAACTCTCCAGAGATCCATGGATATGGTATCTTCATTATATTTTTCGACGACATAATTGAAGCGGTGAACATGAAGACGATTGGAAGAATTACGAAAATCGCGAAGATTATCAGAAAAAACCATATGAGAACATCAACGAAAATCGATTGTCTCACACAATCACCTCAATAAGAGATATTCTCTGTTTTAGATATCTTGATTTGCACGTAACTGAAAGACATGATGATCAGGAACAGAATCACGCTCATCGCACTGGCGCGTCCTATCTGGTGATCTCGAATTGCTGTGTTGTATATACTGAGTGTTATCACGTCTATAGGTTTGATGGGAGCACCACCTTGAACGAACAGATACTGTGTGCTGAAGGTTCTCAAACACTGAATCATCGACATTACAGAGACCAACAGCGTCGTTGGTTTTATCAGCGGCAGGGTTATGTACCAAAAATCTTGCCATTTGCTCGCACCATCGATTATGGCAGCTTCATGAACCGATCTTGGGATACTCGTCATGCCGGCGACGAAGATTATCGTGAAATAGCCAACGTATTTCCAAAAGTAAACGATTATGGTTGCAAATCTCAGCATGTTTTCATTTGCCAACCAGCGGTAGTCTAAACCTTTTGTGCTCAGTAGAAAGTTCAAGAATTGATTCGACAGACCTCTTGGATCAAATATCAAAAGCCATATCGCTGCTGCAACGACCGATGAAAGAACCGCAGGTGAATAGTAAGCCATCTGCAGAAACTTCTGAAATCTCTTTCTGGTGAGTATCAAAGCTGCAAAAACCAAGCTGAACACGACCATTGGGACAAAGGTTCCAACGGCGAAAATCGCCGTTGCTTTGATGGAATTCCAAAAACTTTCCGATCTGAAAAGATATAGGTAATTACCAAATCCCACAAACTTCGGTGGCCTGAGTGACAAAAGTTCTTTCTTAAGAAAACTCGTCCAAAAGGCATTCGCCATCGGATAGAAACTGAAAAGAACGAAAAAAACAATTGCAGGCAGGGTGAATACAAATCCCCATGCTGCTTTTTTTCTCTCCAAGCTTTTCAAAACCATCACTC
>JBBFME010000062.1:0-11970 GCA_037478695.1 Pseudothermotoga sp. | reverse complement strand
CTGAGGGACAGTCTTCGAGTCTCTACTGTGCTCATAGAGAGATATGAACCAACGACAAAGGTCTGTAGCCAGTGTGGAGCAAAACAAGATATTGAACTTTCAGACAGAGTATATAAATGTCCAGTATGTGGGAAAGAGTTAGACAGAGACCTTAATGCAACCTATAACACGTTGAAGAAAGTAGGGCTGGACCGGTCCGAAGTTAAGCCTGTGGAGTACGAAACCGCTGTCAGGGTGTGTGGGAGTAATCCACACATTCTGATAAGTTTTGTACTGTGAAGCGGGAATCCCATCTTTTTCAATGGATGGGAGGAGGTCAATGTGTCCAGTTTCAGTTGCCCTTTTCTGTCTGATTTGAATTCAACACATTCATTTTCGCCCATTCTGAGTAATTCCTGAAGCATTTTTCCACCTTCTTAAAGAACGAATCAGTACATAATTGATGCATCAACCTTCACAACTGATGCATCACGCTATTAAGATGATGCATCATGACCCATATGTGATGCATCATTATCTTGCCATGATGCATCAAATCTTGGTAATCGATCGTTGGCTCTCTGGGAAGCTGGATACTCATCTAAGAATGGCGTAAGACAACCAAGCCGGTATTAGCAATCTCACGTGGATGTTAGCAGCACAAAAAGTCTAGCTTTGTAGATATGAAGGTTGACAAGTCATAAGTGAGAGAACAGCTTCTTGAGAAAGTCTCTTATTGCATCAAATTCGGGAGAATACAGGTTCACGTGGCCTCTCTTGAGGGCTACGTCAAAAGTTCTCGCTGGTTCTTTTTGAACTGCAAAATAGCTATAAAGGATTGATTTAGAGGTAAATTCCCAATTCACCTTAGCTGTCTGTTTCACACAATTGTGGTAATGTTGTATGCATTCTATAAACTGCTTATCAAGTGTTTTTATGATGAGGTCTTCGACTGTGCCGTTATTCTTGCAATCAGGAAAAAGGAAGACGCCAATCTTTATTTTCCCATCAGATTTCACTTCACCAGGATTTCTCGGAACCGGTAGTTTCGTCTTAGAAAGCGCATTTTGTATACTCTGAAGAGTTGAAGAAGGGGACAAATCAGCATCCAGGAAAATAGCAAGACTTTTTACATCCTCAAAGCCAGGAGTTTTGCTCAGCGCTGGCAAGATACGGTGCAGGTTATCTTTCCCGTTGAGCTCTTGTATTTGACAGTCCTCCATGCCGAGCGTCACTAAAATGTTTTGCAGAAAGCTCTTATCATCCTTTCCTTCAACGATTATGAGATTAGGCTTTTCAATGGTGATTTTGTCGTTCATCTAACTTCGAACCCCACCTCTATTGATGCGTCAAGTTCTTCCTTCGAGTATTCCACTACCTTTCTTTGTCCATCGTATCTTTCCAGCCTATACACTTTAAGATCATAGATTTCACTTTTGGAAAATGCCCTGTGAGCCGCAACTAAGCATTCATAGCTGTGTGTTGTAGCAAAGATCTGTACGTTTAGTTTGCGTGCCAAGGTTGAAATATTCGTCCAATACTGTTCTAAGGCCGAGTGATGAATTCCATCCTCTATTTCGTCAATTAGCAGAACTCCATTGCGGACGTTGTACATCGATAAGGCTATGTCAAGAGTTCTAACCAGGCCATCACCAAGATAGTGAATAGGTATGAACTTACCGATTCCTATGTCAGTGTGCAAAATTGAGGTATCTCCGACCGTGAAGATCCTCAAATCCTCGATTCTGGGCTCGATTGTTCGAATCATGGAGATTATTTCTTCTAAAGTATCCTTGTTAGAAGCCGACGCACTGAAACGGTCCACTATTTCTTTAGCTGAACTTCTTCTTCTTGCATCGAGAAAGACACAAGGATAAGGTGGTGGCGGTGGAACCGGAAATACTTTGACTCCGTATTGATCAAGAATCAAGTGGAATTTTTGGACTGCCTTCTCGTTGACGATGCTCTCGAGTTGCAAAATCTGAATTGATTCAGCAGATACTGGACCAACTTCAAAGCCCACGCTTCTCATCTTTTGGAGCACGTTCATTTTTTCGTTAATACTTGCATTTTTCAACGTTGTCTTTTGGGTTCCGCTTTCGTTGAAACTAACAATTCTGATTGGGACTTTGATGTTGAAACCGCTGAATAGATGATTCCATGGAGCTTCAGTTGGTTGCATGGGATCCATTTTAAAGACATCTATACCGCGAAAGACGTTTACCCTTAACACAAGCTCTGGATTATGCAGTCCACTGTGAATGAACAAAGCCTCGAGTAGGGCTGTTTTCCCGGATCCATTTTTGCCTACGAGTAAATTTACTCTGTCCAGACTCTCAAATGTTATCTCACTAAAACACCTGAAATTCTCAATTTGCAGCTTTTCGTATCTAAGCACAACACTCACCTTCTTGATTATTCACATCATTTCGTGAATAATTGTAACACGAGTCGTTGATTTCATTGAAAAATCCCAAAGAACAGCCAAGCCGGTATCAAAAGTATTGCTTCGTCTTTGTCAAGGATGTCTTTTGTGAGTACTATGCCTTTGTTGAAGACTCTTTTCATTGTCAGGTAATCTGATTTGTTCACCTTGTCACAGAACTTATCGTGATTTCAAACTCGCTTGATAATGATTGCCGCGAAAGCTTTGATAAACGCCTCTAAGGACATCTATTACGTTTCGGTGGCTTTTATCCACTTCATTGGACAATCTCGGCCGAATTTGTCCAGTGAAATGGATGAATTTCGCCCAGATTTTTGCGAAGGGAACACGAAGGTTGGGAAGGAACCTGCCCCATTGGTAAAAAGGTGCATATCTATAGTCCTTCAGGCCTCAAAGAAATCTTGCTGAAAACGTCGAAGCTCTTCTGTGTTCATGTCTGACCTACAAGCAGGTCAAAAAACGCCGGAATCTGACCTCGCCATAGGTCATTGTGCTATAATGAAGCATAGAGCAGTTGCAAGGGGGCCTCTTCGCATGACGCGTGACGAGATATTTGCAGTACTTCTGAGATGGAATTTGTGGGGAAGAGAAAGAAAGATTGCAGCAGTTCCAAGAGAGTGCCTTGAGAAGATGAAGCACCTTAGAAATTACCATGGTGTAGTGGTGGTGAAAGGGCCTCGTCGCTCTGGCAAATCGACGCTTTTATATCAGCTGATGCAGGAGTTTTCAAGGGAAACAGATCCAAAAAGTATTCTCTATGTGAACTTCGAAGATTATGCGTTCTCGTCTGAAAAGTTGACAGCGAAAACACTCGAAGACATTTTCGAGGTCTATAGACAGGAAGTGTACCGTGATGGGGATTTCCTGTTGTTTCTGGATGAAATCCAAAACGTTGAGGACTGGCACAGATGGGTCCGAACTGCCACAGATTCTGGTTTGATAAAGACGATCTTTGTAACTGGATCATCTTCAAAACTGCTCTCTGGCGAGCTCGCAACACTGTTGGCGGGGCGTCACATTGATTTTGAACTGCTCCCATTTTCTTTCAAAGAGTACGTCAACGCGATGGGACACAGTCCTTCAAACAAAATCGAGTTGATGGCAAAGAAAGAGGTGTATCTCTCACTTCTTAAAGACTATCTTGAACAAGGTGGATTTCCAGAGGTAGCTGCAGGTGTAAAGGGCGCAGAGATCATGAATCGCATCCTTTCTCAGTATGCAGAGGACATAATCATCAAAGACGTGGCGATGCGCTACAATGTGCAAAACGTTAAGCTTTTGAAAGCACTTTCGAAGTTCTTAGCTCAGAATACAGGGAACAAAGTTTCTATTCGGAAAATACAGAAGTATTTTGAAAACGTTTTTGAGGAGAAATCTTCCACGAGTACTTTTTCCAATTATATCTCTCATCTGGAATCAGTCTACTTTTGTTTTGAGGTCCAACGATTCGAGTACTCTGTTAAGGAAGCCATTAAGAGTCTGTCGAAATACTATTTAATCGATGCTGGTCTCAGAAACGCGATCTATCCGTCTTTTTCTCTCGATCGTGGAAGGTTGCTTGAGAACGCAGTTTATCTGAAATTGAGAAATATGTATGAAGAAGTGTATTACTGGGAAGCGCAAAACGAGATCGATTTCGTGTGCAGAAACGATAACAGGCTGGATTTGTACAATGTGTCGTACGTGTCTGATGAATCTGAAATAAGAGAAAGAAAGCTGAAAGGATTTGCGGAATTTCCATACGCTGTGAGAGCAAGATACCTCATAACCTGGGATCTATACAAAGAACTCTCATGGAATGGGCTGAAAATATTAGCTCTGCCTGCCTACGTTTTCTTGTATGGTTTGCCAGAAGAATAGCCGATCTTTGAGCAAAGCCACGCGATTCGCTTGAACCTTATCTTGGAAGAGCAGTGAGAGTCAGATCTTTGCAGGAATCTCGCGATTCATTCAGCCTTATCTCTCCACCCAGCCGTTTTCTTTTGTGAATTCTATTAGGTGGAGTTCATCCTTCGCTTTGAGGAGTTCTTCTTCAAATCCACTTTTCGAGACCAAGATGTAATGGTCCACCTTTATGTTTAGCATCTGAACCTTTGTTCTAAGCTCTATGTATTCTCCCATCCCAACCTTCTTGTTCCTCCACTTGATTTCTCCTGCGTAGATCTTTTCTTCTTTATCTTTTCCTAAGACATCAATTTCAATGTCTTTTGCCCAGTAGTTTCCCGCTTCTACCAAATTGAATCGTTTTCTAACGTACTGTATGCTCTGCTTTTCGAACTCGACTGAAACGTATTGAGGAAAATCCTCTTTGATGTTTTTCAAGACGTTCTGGTATTCGTTGATTTCGACATACTCTTTGTACGGGAATATGTACCTGTACCAGAATCTGAACAGTTCGTCGTCGATTTCGTATCTAAAGGTTTTCGTCCTGTGGGGATTTTTCAGCAGTGCAGGCGTAACGTGCTTGATCAATTTCAGTGTCGTGAGGGTTTTCAAATATGGCTGCAGTTTTCTCGAGTCCTTTTCACCAATGAACGATGCTATCTCGTTCAGTTTGTTTCTGCCGCACGCCAGGGCTTCCAATATGGACTGATACATTGCAGGTTCTCGTAGTTCTTGAAAAATTATAAAGATAGGTTCCTCTTTCAACGGTGCTCCGAGTTTTAGGAACAGTTCTTCTATGTTTTCGTACACACTTTTTCTTCCATCCCACAAGGTCAAATAGTACGGTACACCGCCGATGACTGAGTACGCTTCGAGCAGTTGGTGGTAATCGTACTGTGGTATGAAGAGTTTCACGTGTTCGAAGGGAATAGGATTGAGCTTCAGGAGGGCCGTTTTTCGACCAAAGAGTGGATTTTTGTGAGACAGTATGCCCTCCATAAAACTTATGCTCGAGCCACAGAGGATCAATTTCATTTTTGAATCTTCGTATTCATCAAGCAAGGCTTGTAAAACAGACAATACTTCTTCGTTGCCCTCGGCGAGGTATTGAAATTCATCCAAAACTACAATGAACTTGTCATTCTTGGACAGATTGAACAGTACTCTCAGACTGTCTTCCCAGTTTTTGAAGGATACATCTCCAAGATTTATGAAATTACCAAGATGTTTGGAAAAGATTTCGAGCTGTTCGGTTCTCGATACCTTTCGCGCCGTGTAGAAGAAGGTGTTTTTATTCCTTGTTGCTTCCCTCAAAAGTGTGGTCTTGCCGATCCTTCTTCTGCCGTACAGAATGAGAACTTCTCTTTTCTCGGAGTTAATCAGTTTGTCGATGAATTCCATCTCTTCTGTTCTGTTGATAAAGATCTCTATCACCCCTTTGGATCTGCTTCGCAGTGCGAAATGGCATTATACTAATCTACATTATACTAATTGTGCTTAGTATATTGTATCACACTCGATAAAGTGTTTGAATTCACTTTTTGGAAAGATGTGTGCATTTACTTTTATCTTCCCTTGACGGCATTTGGCACGGCAATTATCTGTGGGAGAATGGTTGAAACGAGAGATCAGTTTCGAATCTTCCTTTTCTTGAATGATCTGCGAAACCAAAGTATCACACCAGCCTTAGTGAAACAATGATTCCACAGCTTTTCACTTTCTCTATGCTCTGTCGAGCCTGTCCAACTTTTGTCGAGTCTGTCGACAGTGTCGAGCCAGTTGTGTTCTCATTTAAGAGCTGCACAAACCCCATCTGGAGTTGTGTTAATGAAGTTTAGAGGATAGTACCATTTGGGGAGGAGAAAAACTGTGGGACCACCTTCAAGTTGTGGTATTTTACCATGCAAACTGCTGGTGTCTAATTATCTACAAAGATAGACCTTCTTTCAAGAAAGATCTTGATTTGATAAGACTTCAGAGTTGAGTGGAAAGGGTTGTTTTCGATACCTTTCGTGTGATGGCGAAAAGGATGTTTCTGCATCTCCACCTGAAAGAGCCATCCTTCCAGTTTTCCGCGTTCAAGATAGAACCAAAACTTCTTCTCGCCCAAGCTGGGTGAGTTGTTGGGGATTGCTTCTCTTTGTTTCTGTCGATAAAGATCATCTCATTGTGTTTTGAGTTTGTGCGCGTGCACACCGGCTGAACTCATGCTAATCGAAATTACACTAATTGTGTTTAGTATTTTGACACAACCTCTCGAATTTTCTCCTTGTTCATTCTTTGTAACAGCAATAGGTCAAAAATATGTGTTATGTCTTTGTGCTGTTCAATCCTGATCTTTGTGAATCTCGCAGATTCTAAGATGCTTTTGAAGTGTGGTATAGTCAAAAATAGGGTTGTAAGTGCTAAGTTGGTGATTGCATGCGCATATTGTTGCTCACTTACTATTATCCAACCAAAGAGAACAGATCACGAGGTGTTTTTGTCACCAAAAGATGGGAACAACAGCAGAAAATAAAGGCTGATTGAACAGCTACTCTGATAATACTTCGAGACTGTCTTGAAATTCATTGTTGGTGCACAATGAGATCACTGAGCGATGAAATAGTGAGATATGAACCACTGTGTAAAAACGCACGCTCATTGATGTGAAGTTAGCAGAACAAAGTGAAGAAGAGTGATTGCAGAAAGGTATGTTCAGGAAGGAGTTTTGATATGAGAATTGCACTTGTATCAGGGGATAACTCAATGAAAGAAAGAATAGGTGGAAAACATGTCCATCAGGAATTCTTATTTGAAGGCCTTAAAGAGCTTGGGGTAAATGTTCAAAGGTTGTATTTTCCAGGTTTTAGTTTCTTCACACTTGCATCCACCAGAGTTGTAAGTTTTGTCATAAGAAGCTATGCAGTGAGCTGGAGAGTAAGACACATGATTGATTTTTTTCACAGCGGCCCCTTTGCAGATTTTGATATCGTTCATTCACACGATGTTGTATCTGCATACGGTGTGAATGCAACAAATCTTGTTCTGACAGTTCACGGCTATTTTGCGCGTGAGGTTTTCGATTATTCTGACTACTTAGATAGAGATAAAGACCGTAGGTTGTTTGAGTGGCTCTTAGAGATGGAAAAAAGAGCTGTACAAAAAGCGAAAAAGATGATAGCTGTCGACAGTAGAATCAAGCAGTACTTGATTGGAGAACTAGGTGTCTCTCAAGAAAAAGTGATAGTTCTTTACAATGCCATAGATGATAAAACCTTTGCACCGATAAGTGAGGTTGAAAAAACGGAGTTGAGAAAAAAGCTGAAGATTCCCGAGAAAGCTTTCACAGTATTGCTTGCAAGACGGTTTGTACCAAAAAACGGGGTTTTGTACGCAGCAGAAGCTTTTTCAAAACTCAAGAGTGATGAATACTTTTTTGTAATCGCCGGTGGAGGAAAATTGAAGGGCGACATGCTAAAACTCCTTAAGGAGAACAGAAATTTTGTTCTTTATGAAAATCTTTCTCATGACAAGATAGCAGACTATTACAAGGCGTGTGACATGGTACTTGTGCCAAGTGTAACATCGACTGATGTCGAAGAGGCAACTTCATTGGCTATGCTCGAAGGTATGGCTTGTGGAAAAATAGTGGTGTGTACAAAGGTTGGAGGTATGAAGGAAGTCATCAAGCACATGGAAAATGGGATACTGATAGAACAAAAAGACGTTCAGGCGATTGTAGACGCCATAGAGTATGTCAAAGGGAATTACAAGCAACTTGAGCACGTGAGAAGAAAAGCTCGAGAGCATGTGGTACAAAATCATGGTTATTTGAATTACGCAAAGAAGGTAGTTGAAATCTATCAAGAAGTTCTCAATGACAACAGGGTTTAGAAATCTGAGATACTCGATTTAGATATAGTCGGTTCACGATGAAAAACTCTGAACCTCAAACAGATATTATTTGCGCGCTGTGTGAAAGATTGATCAGCGGAGGTGTTGCGTTCTGCCAAAGATCAGTGTATTGATGCCAGTGTACAACGATGAAAGATATTTGCCTGAAGCACTTGAAAGCGTACTCAACCAAAAAGATGTAGAACTCGAACTGATAATCGTTGATGATTGTTCTACTGACAGAACATCAAGAATAATTGAACAGTTTAAGACTTCGCAGATTAAGTACATTCGGCACAACGAGAACAAGGGACAATTGGATGCACTGCTCACAGGTTCTTCTGAAATTACTGGTGATTTTGTAGCACTCTTTCATGGTGATGACAAGATTTTGGATGACCATGCGTTTGTTGACTATGCACGCTGGTTATCTGAAAACAGAGCAGATGGACTTTATTCGGATCTCGTCATAATAGACAAGAAAAGCGAGGTTAAGAAACTATCTAAAGCAGCCAAAACCTTGGGCAAAAATCGCTTGATAGAACTACTCTATCGTGCCGGATCAAATTTGATCCCCGATCCTTTCTTTGTTAGAAAAGAGTTCTTTTTCCGATCTGTTCTGGAGAACTACATAAAGTGGAATATGGCATATTGGTTTAATGAAGAACACGGCGAACTTTCGCTTGGGAAGGTTGTGTATGTAAATCGCCCTTGGTATGTCTAAGTTCAGAAAATTATGCCAGGTCTGAGATAGGAAAATTTGTTGCTTCAAATGGCTGCTTTAGAACCATTACAACGTTGTCCAAGCACATCAGTATATCGTCTTTGGCATGGTTGACTCCACATGTTAATGCAAAGTTAAGGCTATCTTTTGGACGTTTTCAGAACAACTCTCTGGAGTCGCAAGTTGTACGAGAACAGATATTACAACTAATCAGAATCGTTATGAAGAAATATGACATCGATCCATTGTCTAATCTGTACTATCATTCAATGGTCTCTTTCTATTCAAAACAAAGGAAAAGAGTCTTGACTATAAATGAATCGATCAACGATCCTCTGCTGTATGGTAAGGACGTCAACAGATTCTACACAATGCTGAAAACAGATAGTTTGCCTACTGTCTACAAATTACTTCTCGAAGAAGCAGCTAATGGCTTTTTTGAAATAGAGACAGTTGAAGAGAACGCTGAAAAACTCAATAAGATACTGAAATTCCTGAACCTTTTAGTGCCTGTAAGAATTGTGAGAGGATAACTTTTTGATGGAACGGACTTGAAATGTCCTTAGCTGTTGAATCTGCAATGCTTTACTTTATTAGTTCAAAAAAGCTAATAGTCTGCCGTTTTAACATGCCTGATGCTAAGATCACTTCACTCTGTACCTCGTAGTGTATGAGATATGATTAGGAAAAGGGTGCTGTGAGATTAGAAGGTCTTTATTAAAGTTGCAGGGAATGTTGAAAAATAGAGCATGGCAAACAATGTGCAGGCATCTCTGAGCACTAAGGTAATAATATTGATCATTCGAAGAGGATCGCCGGGAGATATCTGTAGGAATTTGCTGGCAGCTGGATTCTGTGAGAGAATTGTCTAAGGAATACAAATGATCTTTTTTAGGAAAAATTCATTGATGACGCTCTTTGCGACTTTTCAAAGGGGAAGTAGCGAATGAGGCATATTGTTAAGAAATACATATCTTTTTCTGCAGGTCTGTGGATCAAATCTCTGCTCTCTTTTTTCATGGTTCCCGTCATATCTTGGTTGGTAGATCCGAGCGAATTTGGAAAAGCAACGATGTACTCAACCGCTTATGCTATTCTGCAGATATTAATCCCATTTGGTACACCCAACTCCTTTCTCAGATTCTATTATCAAAAGTCTGAAGAGGAAAGATCGGTGCTACTGTGGAGCTGTTTGAAAGTTCCCCTCTTGTTATGGGGAGTCAGCAGTGTAGGTCTTGTGCTTTCATGGGAAGCAGTTAGTTTGTTTCTGGTAAACATAAAGGACTACACAGTCGTTCTTTTGCTCTCGTTACATGCTTTGATTAGTATTTTTCAGATCTTTAATCAGAATCTCATCAGGCTCAGAGAAAGGGGAAGATTGTATTCCGCCGTTCTCTTAGTAGAAAGCTGTGCAAACCCGATCTTCCTTTTTATTTTGCTTCCTGTCTCTGGCAGGACATTCTATTCGGTTCTATACGCTCAGGTTTTAGCGTCTCTGGCATCGCTGATGGTAGGCGTTTTCTTCGAAAGAAACTACTGGTTTCCTGTGAAAGTTGAAAAAAGACTGGTTACAGAAGTCGTGAAATACGGTTATCCGTTTGTGTTTTCTGGAATTGTGTGGTTGATTCTGAACTGGATAGATAGGATTGTCTTGAGGATTTATGTAGACTTCAGTGCCATTGGCTTGTATTCAACAGCTTTCAAACTTTCGTCAGTATTGGGTTTATTCACCTCGGGTTTCTCTACAATTTGGTATCCTTATGCGTATCAACAATATGAAAAATCACCGGAAAGTAAGACGATCTTTTCTAAAACACTGAACTACGTTTCTTTTTTTGTGTTCTTGCTTGGTTTCCTCATTTTAGGTTTCAAGGATGTGATTTTCCTTTTATTTGCCAAGACTTATAGAAGCGCGGCAACTATTTCGCCATTTTTGTTGCTTTCACCTATTATGCTGACACTCTCAGTTGTAGTTGCCAGAGGAATTGATTTTTCGAAAAAGACATATTGGTTTATCATTTCCGACGGTACAGCTGCTTTGTTCAACCTTGTTGGCAATTTTGCTTTGATACCAATTCTCGGTGCAAAAGGTGCGGCAATATCTACTGGATTGTCGATGATAATAGTCTTTGCAATAGAAAGTTCCGCTTCAGAAAGATTGTATCCTGTTGGTTACAACGTAAAGAGGGTGTACCTGCTAACATCTTTTTTTGTTGTCGTGGCGTTGTTCAACACCTTCGTGATGAACGTAATTGTCTCGTCACTTGTTTCGTTTTTAGGTGTAGGTATGACGATATTGGTTTACAAGGACGAGTCCAAGAAAGTGTTCACCGAAGGATTAGAAACCATGCGCGAGTTGCTACACAAAAGATGAGATGCAAATCGATGATTTAGATACTGTTGCCTACGGCGGGAAACAGACAGGTTGTCGAAACCCTCGGCGGCTTACCCAAAATGAGCAAGTTCTAAAAATGCGAGAAGTCAAATTCATTGACTCAAGAAAAAGAATGACTTCCTTGTATTTATGAGCGATTCGAAAAAGGATGTGAAGAAGAGTGAGAAACAGAGTTTAAGAGCTTTTGGTGTTGTATACCTTTAGAGGTTTTAACTTGGCTTTGTCGTTCTGGTTTGCAACGGTATTATCTGTTAAATTAGTCATAAAATGAAATCAGATGTGCTTGTCAAGACAGTCATTATGCATAGTGATACATTTGAGGACATATTGGGTACTTCCAAGAATTCTTGAGAGGGGTTGAAAACAGGTGAAACTTCTTTCCATAGTAGGAGCGCGTCCACAATTCATAAAAGAAGCAGTTATACACAAAGAGTTGAAAAAGCACAACAACATCACCGAAGTGCTTGTTCACTCAGGGCAGCACTATGATTTCAACATGTCAGATGTGTTCTTTGAGACACTCGATATCAAAAAGCCAGATTACTTTCTCAACGTAGGTTCAGGCAATCATGGAGAGATGACAGGAAAGATAATGATCGAGTTTGAAAAAGTAGTGTTGAAAGAAAAGCCAGAGATGATATTAGTCTATGGAGATACAAACACAAC
>JBBFME010000061.1:0-12053 GCA_037478695.1 Pseudothermotoga sp. | reverse complement strand
GGCTCACTCTCGCTCATTTTCACAGTGACCTTCTCGCCGGTCTCAAGTTTTCCTTCGTAAGGAGCTGCTTCGAGTGGGTTTGCACCAACTCTGACCAAGTAGTCCAACAAGAGATTAACGCCTATATTTTTCTCTGCAGAACCGCAGAAGACAGGTACCACAGCTCCATCTCTGTATGCTTTGAGTAACGCATCTATCAATTCATCGGGTTGAATCTGTTGCCCTTCCAAGTACTTCTCCATCAGAGCGTCATTTGACTCGACGATATCTTCTATTGCCTTCAGTTTCATCTCTTCAACTTTGCCGGTCAACGAAGCTGGTATAGGTATTTCCTTGGGCTTACCGTTTTCATTCAAATACGCCTTTCCTGAAACAAGATCGACCACACCTTGAAAGTTGGCTTCGCTTCCTATTGGTATAGTCAATGCAACCATTTTTCTGCCAAAAGCCGACTGGAGACTTTGAAGTGTGTTGTCAAAACTTGCACGCTCCTTGTCCATCTGGTTTATGAAAACCATAATGGGTTTATGCATACTCTCTGCAATCTGCCAGGTTCTCTCCGTTTGTATCTCCACACCTGAAACTGCGTTGACGACACTCAAAACATTTTCGCTCACGAAGACTGCATTCATGACATCGGCTATGAAATCTCCAAAACCCGGCGTATCGATGGTTGTAATTGTGTGTTCAGCCCAGTCAAAAGTGTAAACATGAGAGGAGATGCTCGAACCTTTTGCTTCTTCGATAGGGTCTGTGTCGATCAATTTTTGGCTGATCCGGTCAGATAAACCCACGTTAAAAAGCATCGCCGAAAGCAGAAGAGTCTTTCCTGATCCGTTGTGACCTATGAGTGCAACCGTTCTTTTCTTCTCAACCGATTTGTTCATGTCTCCACCTCCGAAATTTCATTTATTGTTTTTGATGACAAGCAATGATACTGGAATTGCCCTCGTCCAAGCGGTCGATGTCTTGCTCACCACTTGGTCTTTGATAACCATCACCGAGGAACTCCCTCCATCAAAGTTCATCGCCGAATAAAATCCTTTGTTCATACAGAATTCGACCAAATCGTCGTAGTTAACACCGCCGGAACCATTTTGGTCGTTTATGACTGCCAGAACAACCTTACCATCTGCGAGTGTTGCCAGCAACGTTCTCGTGGCATTGCTCCTCGCTATGTTACCACCGTAGCGATTCTTTTCGTCGTTTCTATCTGGAATTGGTGCTCCGTTGTACAAGATCAGTGGTCCTGCTTCCACGGCATGCCTTATCGAATAAGGAAAATCAGTGTTTACGACATAATCAACCTTGTCACCTATCTGAACATTTTGCAGATATTTTTCGTAGTTCGATGAAATTGCCAGAACGTAACCGTCTTTTGGAGCTCTTGGGGACCATCCAAAACCGCTGATCTTGCCGTCGACAACGTTGAAATAAATCATTCCGTCGCGTCGCGGGATCGACAGCCCGAACTCAGGCGTGAAGATGAGCACCTCTCCCTGTGCGATGGTGTTCACTCCTTTAACCAAGAACAACAATTGCCCAATTCTCACGTTCAAATCGAAGTACATCCTGGCAATAGTAACTGCTCCCGATTTCGTTTGAACGAAAACCGGTCTGTTTCCATAGGGCAACGAGAGTATCTTCCCATCAACGATCAGTAAACCTATAGGAAGTCCTGTATTCGGATCGAAGTAACTGGCGTTGATACCTGCTATCGCATTACTCCTGGAAACCATCCTTTCGACACTTTCAGCCGTTCCAATGCCACCTGGACCGATCTGAGGTCTCAACTCGACAATTGTTGGATCGATCCATAGGTAACTAACCAACACATCTTTTCCACCTATCTTTTCAACCTTCTGTTCCCAAGAAACTCCTTCGGCGAGTATCTCTCTGCTGATCTGCGGGAATCTCACAACGAAGATTGCAGAGCTTCCATCCATTTTCAACAAAACAGAAGGTTCTGCATCTATATCGAAATCAATTTCTAAATCAGTGGTATTACCAACTTGATTGACCTTAATCTTTTCTGTTGAAGAAAGGTTGGAAAAACATGGAGATAAAGTAATGCGAATTTTGGATTTTTCAGTGGTTATCTTCATCATATCTTCAAATGGAAAGCCAAGAAAGCTCAGTTTCAGTTCATTTCGAGAAAGATCTATTGACTTTAAGATACAAACACTGTCTAAGAGTACAATCTTTCCAGTGGCAGTTTCATACCTCTCAACACCAAGAATCTTCGAGAGTAGATCGGTTCTGATCATGATCTTATTATCTGTATACAGTGCACCGTTGGGAAAAATATCCAAGAAATCAACCGACACTGTGCCATTTTTCTCCAATATTGTTATCTTCTTACCATAAATCAGATAAGCTCTGCCCGATTTCTCAGAAACGACAAATGAAGCACCTACCGCTTCCAAAGGTTTTACTTCCACAAAACCGTTTTTCTCTTGTAAGAGCGCAAACCTGCCGTTCACGCCCACCAACACTTGCGATAAGACTATCGTGCAGGAAAGCAAGAGTATGAGAACTGAAAGAAATCTCATTCAACCACCTCAACTATGATCTCAGAAGGTTTTACTCTCTCATCTGTGATGGTGTAAGCTTTAGTGATAAGCCTGTTAGCGAGTTGCACGTCGCTTTTCTCGGATACATGCATTCGTGCGAGGGGCTCGTTCTGTTGCACCGAGTCACCAAGTTTCTTGAGTATTTCTATTCCAACACTTGGATCGATACTGTCTTCCTTTTTTGACCTTCCTGCTCCCAATACGACCGACGCAATACCAACAGCCTCAGTGTCAATAGCCGAAACATAACCACTTCTTGAAGCCCTTACCTCAACGATCTTCTTGCTCACTGGCAGCAACGAGTAATCCTCTATTACTCTTGGATTTCCTCCTTGTGCTTCTAAGAATCTCGCAAATCTTTCTAAAGCCTTACCGGAAGAAATCTCTCTGTGGATCTCCTCTTCGGAAACAACTATACCGACCAAATCGAGTAACTTCTGAGATATGCAAACACAAAGTCTTGTCAAGTCATCTGGTCCGTTGCCCTTCAACGTCTCGATTGCCTCTATGACCTCAAGAGAGTTTCCAACCATCTTGCCCAAAGGTTGATTCATGTCAGACAAAACTGCTCTGGCAAGTTTTCCAGACTTTCTGAGTATTTCTATCATGAGGCTCGCCAACTGCCTGGCTTCGCTAACAGTTTTGAGAAAAGCACCAGATCCAACCTTTACATCAAAGATCATCGCATCGGCACCTGCTGCAAGTTTCTTGCTGACAACACTCGAAGCGATCAAAGAGATGTTGTCCACTGTAGCTGTCGTATCTCGAAGGGCATAGATCTTCTTGTCCGCGGGAACGAGGTTACCCGTCTGACTGACTATCGCGAAACCAACCTTTCTGACGACTTTGAAAAACTCTTCTTGTGATAACTCTGTTCTCATTCCAGGCACTGATTCTATTTTGTCAATCGTTCCCCCCGTATGTCCAAGGCCTCTACCAGACATCTTCGCCGATTTTACACCAAAACCAGTTACAAGTGGTAAGACCACAAAGGTCGTCTTGTCACCAACGCCACCCGTAGAGTGTTTGTCGACCTTTATACCCTCGATTGAAGAAAGATCGATCATCTCACCGGATCTTGCCATACTAATCGTTAGATCAAAGGTTTCCCTCTGGTTCATACCTTTGAAGAATATTGCCATCAACAGAGCGGCCATTTGATAATCTGGTATCGCGCCAGAAACATAGCCGTTGACAACGAACTCTATTTCTTCTGTGGTCAGTTCAAATCCATCTCTTTTCTTCTTTATGATGTCATACATCCTCATCGTTCTCAACCCTTCTGATAGGGAGTTTCACTGTGAAGGTTGTACCAACACCGAGTTCACTCTCCACTGAGATTTCTCCGTTGTGTCTTTCTACGATCGTCTTCACTATAGACAAACCCAAGCCAGATCCACCCATCTTTCTGCTGCGTCCTTTGTCCACACGATAAAACCTATCGAAGATTCTCTTCAGAGCATCTTCAGGCATCCCCGGACCTGTATCAATCACTTTTATGATTGCATGGGGATCAGATCGACTCATGGATATCTTGACCTTTTTTTCGCCAGACTCTTTCAGCGACGTATATTTTATGGCGTTGTCAACTAAATTCAAAAGCATTTGCACCAATCTGTCTTGATCTCCAATTATAGAGATATTTTCGCAGTCGTACTCAACTTTCACACCATAATCATTCGATAGAGGTTCTACTATGGTGATTATGTACTTTGCCGTTGCACACAGATCAACTTCTTGGAAATCAAATCTGGCCTCACCCGATTCAAGGCGTTCAAGATCGAGCAGATCGTTTATCAACCTCGACATCCTGGCAGATTCGTTTTCTATCACCGTGAGAAATCTGTTTCTTGTCTCTGGATCCATATCTGGATCGCTTAGAAGGGTTTCCGCATAACCGTGAATAGAGGTCAAAGGAGTTCTGAGTTCATGAGACACATTTGAAACAAATTCGCGTCTCATCTCGTTGAGCTCATACTCTTTCGTCATATCGTGGAATAGGATGACCACTCTTTTTTCACCCTTGGGGAGCAGGACAGGGATCATTTTACACGAGTAATATCTCTTCTTACCTTCAATGTAGATTATGACATTTCCTTCTTGAACTTGCCAACTCTTGACCGTTTCATCGAACATCTCTATGAGATAGTAGTCCTCAATTGCTTCATAGATCTTCCTGGTTGCGACGATGGGCCTGGCTATCTTCTGTGCAGCGGCGTTTGCAAAGAGTATCTCACCACTGCCGCTGTCAACAAACAAAATTGGGTCCACAATATTGTCTAAAAGAGTCATCGTGTTCTGTCTGCTCTTCTGCGCCATTTCTAATTCATCTTCGAGATTTTTTATAGTTTTTCTAACAGTCTCCAAAACATAAGGAGGTGGCGAATCATCTGGAACATTTACCAGCTCCGCCACCCTCACAAAAAATCTCTTCAAGTTCTTGATGGTTCTATCCCTGACGATAAAGGACAAAATTACACCGGCAGCAAAACCACAAGCTGCTGCAAGAAAAATAAGCACCTATTACTCTTCCTTCCCTGGGTCTCTGAACTTGTAACCTTTACCTCTCACAGTCATGATGTACTTGGGGTTCGATGGATCTTCTTCTATCTTTGTCCTCAGCCTTCTGATGTGCACATCAACTGTTCTGGTATCACCGTAATAGTCATACCCCCAAAGTTTGTCAAGCAGTACATCCCTGCTGAAAACTTTACCTTCGTTCTCCGCTAAAAATCTTAGCAACTCGAACTCAAGTGGCGTGAGACCGACCTTCTGCCCGTGCACCCTGACTTCGTACCTTTCGACATCGATCTCCAAACCTTTTGCAATAATCTTTTTTGGTCTTTCCTCTCTCTCCTGGACACTCAGCTGTATTCTCCTGAAAACAGCCTTTATCCTCGCTATCATTTCCCTGATGCTGAAAGGCTTGGTGATGTAGTCATCAGCGCCCAATTCCAAACCAAGAACTTTGTCGAACTCCTCGCCTTTCGCACTGAGAAAGACAACAGGTGTGTTCTTGTACTTTTCCATACCTCTCAACTGCCTGACCAACTCAAAACCATCCATGCCAGGCAACATGATGTCGACTATAAACATGTCTACAGGTTCATTTGCAGCTACCTTCAGGGCTTCCTCTGCCTCGTAGGCTTTCAGGACATCATAGCCTTCCCGTGCCAAGTTGTAGCTAACCAGTTCAATGATCGATGGATCGTCGTCGACAACGAGAATCTTCTTCTTCGCCATATTCACACCCTCTTCGGGTACACCTCCCTTTCTTGAAAGATCGTCCTTAGTTCCACACCGTGTTAACATTATAACAGAAACCTCGAAAATTGTAACATAGAACGGTTGATTCATCAATCCTCCTATGACGTGGTGGTATAATCAATCATCACCAAGGAGGGATTCTGGTGAAAAAGGCGTTCACACTCTTAGAGCTCATTATCGTCATTGCGATCTTCACCAGTTTCTTAATCGTGTTGGTCCTCGTTCTGAACAACTACTTAGACAAAGCACAGAAGAATATCCTTTTGCTTGACTCTTTCAGAAGGCTTTCTGAAACTGCTGACAAAGTTATCGAATATCTAACAAAGGCGGCTGGTCCAACAACTTCTGTGAAAGTTGAGTCACCAACAAAAGTGACTTTTGATATAATCTTATATGGGCAGAAGATAAATGCAGCCATTGAGGTTGTGGGTACAACAGAATTCAAATACTATGAGAATGAGCAAGTTCAGACAATCCCTGTTGAAAATGTCGCGATAAGTTTTGCAAAGGCTGTTCCAACATCTGAGATCGATCTTCCGCTGAAAGTGACTGTGAGCACTCCAAATCCATTCAACCCAACTTCAACACTGAGTATGGAGTTCACAGTTTATCCGCCAGGAGTGAGGTGAGAGGTATGAGAGCGAGAAGTGGGTATGTCATAGTCGTTAGCATACTACTTGTCGCTGTCTGTGCAATAATTTCAGTGGCAATCTTCACGCAGATAGAGGCAACTGTGAGAAAGGTTTCGTTGAGTATACAGAAATTGACAGACAAATCCGATGCGTTGAAAATCATTGCAACGGTTGGTGCATATATGAGGAGCAAGTACAGTGTCGCCAACGGCTTCTACCTCGCCGATCACCTGAACGCTCAAGTTGATTTCGATGAAGTGAAGAATATCGTTATCAACGGTTCTGGTCCAGTGGAAAAAACTATTTGGCAGAGCTTTTTTGACGAAAACTCTTTAAATGATATTCGCTTTTCCTCCATAAAAAATCTTCTATTGCTTGGAAATGGTAGCGATTCTCCTTTGAAGAGGGCTTTGCTAGATAGCAAGGCAAAGGGACTTGTAGAGATTGATCTTTCTAAAGTTCGAGTCTATGCATTTTCTGAAAGTACCGATCGTTCATGGGTTGTGCTCTTGTGTGCAAATGTGGGTACTTCTTGGGCATGGGCACTGGTTGGTCCTGAGGGATTTTTCAACTACGCTGTCTTTCTGCCAAATGGAATACCTGGTTCGACTTACTACGGCAACGGGGAGGTTATAGATGGTCCAAGTTGGTTTGGCGTAGATGATTTCGGACATGGGGGCTTAGGTATAGGTGGTAATCCTGGACCGAGGTTCTACGGCAAGACCTTTTACAGATTGCTGAGGGATTATCTGATACGTCCTGCCAAGCAGAGCGATGTCTTCGTTGGAGGTAGGGTGACTCTGAGTGACAGTGATGTGGAAGCCTTTAAGTCGGCATATCAAGGTAAGGTCTATTGGGAAGCACAACTTTCAACCTTTAACAAAGTCGATATTATCGATCTCGCAAAGGGCATAGTCAGTGTACCACAAGATCCAAGTGGACTCATCCTGAGTTATTCCAAGCTCCCAGATAGCAAGAAAGATGACTTAAACATAACTTCTTCAATAATCAGAATCAACAATCAAGATGTCCAAATTCTGAGATTTTCCGGTGAAGATGGATACTTTGAGAGAGATGGAAACAAGCGATATCAAGTGGAGGTAAGAATACCTTTTCCCGGTCCACCTAATGTGCAAGCAACTATTGTCGCAACCGAAACAGCTTCAGGAGAGTTGAACACATACACAGCAACCTTGCCGTCATTCAACGGCTTCTTGGGTCTATTCTGTGAAACGACAAACTCCGTGGTTGGTATAGGTACCAAGGGTAGTTGGACGAAAAACATCTTCATGGGTGACTGGACGATACTCGTTATGGGAAACAGAGGTAGGCAACAAGAACAAACACCTTGGGACATTTTGCGGGTTTACGGTGATATTGAATACTACAGTGCGCGCGATACGAACACAATGGTCATTGATTTCCAAGGCAGAAGTTACGAGGTCTTTATGAATCCATTTTTTGCCGATGGAACTCCCATTCCGAACAACAAAGATGTAAAAGGAAGATTGAGGTTGGTCGATGGAAGTCAAACGATAGATCTGATAGATGGAAAGACTTTCTGGGACGCGTGGTACAAAAAGCTTGCACAGGTAGGTAGTAGGGACCACATAAATTTGATAACAACAGGCGATATTGAGATACCTTGGCACGATGGCTACAGAGTCGGGTCGGGCATTAGAAACCTTCGCATGGATATGAGTATTTTCACCATGTACTGGGATAGAAGCCGAAAACCTGGCCAGGGAAATCAAGTCTTGGTTCCAACTCTTAAGGTCGATTACAGTAAGTTTGGAGGTCTGAGTTACAGGGTTGTCTTCGGCTCTATTGCATCTGAGGCAGTCACTGCAACTTGGGACGGTACGAAAGGATTAAAGGAATTTAACATCTTCGACAACAGGCTCTACTCAGCTAAGAGAGGTTTCTCACCTATGACTGGAGCGATTCTACTCGAGGGGTTGAGGCTCAGATGAGAGGGTATACAGTGGTTGAACTGATAATTGGCATAGCGATAATCTCAGTTGCGATGATCATACTCATTTTGTCTTCAAACCAAGCGATTAGCAGTTTCTCGAAGTCCAGTGAGGTTTTGACAAAGAAAGCGACGTTCTTCAACGAGGTGAGTTCGAATTTCGCCGGGCAAACTTCGGGTACATCGGTCAACACCCTTGATAGAGTTTTGAATTACCAACTCGTAGGTGCCTATGCCTTTTTCGATTCCATAGAAGTGAGAAAGGTTTCTAACGGTTATGTTTACAATTTGAAAGACCCCAGGTTTTGACCTCTCCATAGGAAACGAAGACCCACATTTTGACGGGAAAGACATTTGAGCACAGATGTACTCCTTTAACATGCACAGCCACAGGCAGGCAGTTGTGTTCAGTCAAGTGTCTTTGCGCAAAACTTAGCATACCTGAGCATAAGAAAGCATACGTAAGAAAGAGTGAGAATAAGAATGATAGTCCTTGATTGCCGCTCATTGTCAAAGATAGCCATAGATTACCAGATTTTGGCGAAAATGGACTTGATGATATTATTAAATCGAAGGTAACATGAACGCCACAAAGGAGGGTTAGAATGACAGGTTCATATTTCATGGAGCTCGAGGACAGATATGGAGCCCACAACTACAAGCCGATTCCAGTCGTTATTGAAAAAGGTGAAGGCGTGTGGGTATGGGATGTAGAGGGCAATAAGTATCTCGATATGCTTTCCGCTTATTCGGCCTTGAACCATGGACACAGACACCCGAAGATCATTGAAGCTTTGAAAAAGCAAATTGAGAAACTCACACTGACTTCAAGGGCTTTTTACAACAATCTGCTCGGACGGTTTGAGGAAAAGTTAGCGATTTTCAGCGGATACGAAAAGGTCTTGCCAATGAATACAGGCGCCGAAGCTGTAGAGAGTGCGCTCAAGATAGCAAGAAAATGGGCTTACTACAAGAGAGGAATACCCATGAACAAGGGCAATATCATAGTAGCAGAGGGTAACTTTCATGGCCGCACGATCACGATCGTTTCCTTCTCCACAGAGGAGCAATACCGAGACGGTTTTGGACCATACACACCTGGGTTCAAAGTAGCACCATTCGGCGACTCCAAGGCAGTAGAAAAGCTGATTGATGATGAAACTATAGGTGTTTTGGTCGAACCAATTCAAGGTGAAGGTGGCGTGCGTGTACCGCCAGCAGGTTACCTAAGAGAATTGAGGGAGATTTGTTCGAAACACCATATCTTGTTGCTCTTTGATGAAATACAGACTGGCCTTGGAAGAACAGGTAAGATCTTCGCATGGCAGTGGGAAGAAGCAAAGCCTGACGTTCTGATACTCGGTAAAGCACTCGGTGGAGGAATCTATCCAGTTTCAGTCGTGCTTGCCAATGACGAGATAATGGATGTTTTGAAACCAGGAGATCACGGTTCAACCTTCGGAGGTAATCCACTTGCCGCTGCTGTAGCTATTGCAGCTATAGAAGTGTTGGAAGATGAAAAACTCGATCTCAGAGCACGTGAGTTGGGTGAGTACTTCATGAAGCAACTGAGAAGCGTTGAAAGTGAGTATGTGAAAGAGATTCGTGGTAAAGGTTTGCTCATCGGGGTGGAAATAAAGAAAGAGTACGGTACAGCCAGGCCATTCTGTGAAAAACTCGCCAAACTCGGCGTGCTGTGCAAAGAGACACACGATCAAGTTGTGAGGTTTGCTCCTCCTCTTGTTATAAAGAGAGAAGAGATAGACTGGGCACTCGAACGGATATCAAAGGTTCTCACAGAACCCATTCAAATCAAAGAAAAGGGTACAGAAAACAGTCAAAAAGCATATCGAATCAAAGGATAGTAATCTCTGAAGCGAGGGGATTTCAACGGTTTGCACTGTGAATATGGAGAAACAAGAGGAACTGAACTCTGTGGAACTGATGTCAGTGGAGTCGAGGATTTTTCAGACAATAGAAGCAAGCAAGTCTTTGACAAGTTTGGCAGTATGAGGAGGGACCTTCGTCCTTTTGGGTGATGAAATTTTATCTCTTTAGAAGAATATCTATTGAGGTTCTGATTCTGTTGTTGCTAACTGTAGAACTGTGGGCGACAAGTTCAGTCGTCCACAGTTTTATCTTGAACCTTCCTGGTGCAGAAGAACCTGTGAGATGTTTTGAGACAGAAAGTGGTTTTCTCGTCTTTGCACAAGAAAGAGAGCAAAGCGTGATATTGGCAATTGAACTGAACGCCGATCTTCAGTTGAAAAAGCTAGTTACACTCGATAGACTTTCTTTCACAAGACTCAATCATGTCAGCAAGAACGCCCGTGGTGAGTTTGTCTTCGTTGGATACGAGATGATCAACAGACAATCTCGAATCAAAGTAGCTATCTTGGATGAGAAACTCATTTTGATCACTCAATACTCTATACCTGTTTCTGGGGCAGACCAGTGGGCAGAATCATCGATCTGTGTGGAAGATGGTTTCATCGTCGTTGGAGGTCACCGAACTATTGGTAGTAACTGGTATGACGCAGTTGTTTTGAAAATCAGTCGTGAAGGCAAGATTTTGTGGACCAAATATTTTGGTGGTTCTGCGGATGAGTGGTTCAGCGGAGTTTGTGAACTGCAAGGACAGTATCTGTGCTTTGGTTCTACAGAAAGCTACGGCAAAGGGCAAGCAGATTTCTTGGTTGTTTTGTTTTCACAGAAGGGCAATAAAATTTGGGACAAAACCTTTGGTGGCAACGATTGGGAAAGAGCTGTTGGTTGTGTGGTAACACAAGATTCTATAATATTGGCTGGTTCATCGAATTCTTTCACGAGTTACAACTCACTGTTCGCGGTCAAGATCGATTCTGATGGCAGAATTCTGTGGCAAAAGGTTGTAGATCTGAAAGAGGATTTCACAACCAAAGGCGTAGTGAAGTTGTCGGAAGAAGTACTTGTGGTCTATGGAGAACTCTGGAGTAATGAGAGCAGAAGGGATGTAACTTACCTTTTTCTGAAAAACAGTGGAGAACTTTTCACACAACAGACTTTCAAAATGCCAGGTGACCAGCGTGTTGCACAAATTCTTCTACTCAAAGATGGAAGAATGCTCATCCTTTTTGCATCTGACAATCCACAAAGCTCAACAGACGTTCAACTGTATTTAGTTCAGCAAGAGTTCGAAAGTACTGAATGAACAGATCTGCACGCCCGTCAAAAACTCTACCCCGCTACATCTTGATATCTAATATGCGTCACAGATTTGCTTTTTGCTTGGTACATCGCCACGTCTGCCTTTCTCACCAGCTGATCTATTTCTTCACCGTCATCTGGATATTGTGCAATACCTATGTTGCAGGAAACTCTGAAAACTCTACCGGCCAGTTCTATTGGTTCTTCCACAGCATTCACTATGCGCTTTACAAAAGACTTCAAGTCCTCAGATAAACAGTCATAGAGCATGATCACAAACTCATCTCCACCAAATCTCGCAACAAGATCACTCGCTCTAAGAGACTTCTCCAACCTACTTCCTATGATTCCGAGTACCTCGTCACCTATCTGGTGACCATAACAATCGTTTATCTCTTTGAACTTCTTCAAATCCATGAACAA
>JBBFME010000060.1:0-12155 GCA_037478695.1 Pseudothermotoga sp. | reverse complement strand
ATCACGGGTATGAAGATCACTCTGCTGAGGACCTTCCAAAAGATGTTCATGGGGAGAGTCCAACCGAGTAGACTGAAAAATATTATGGAGAATATCAGAAAGATCATGACAAAATTCGTGCCACATCTCGGATGTATGGTGCTGTATTTCCTTATTCTTTCGCTGACTAATGGTTCATTTGATTCATAAGCATGAATCACCATATGCTCAGCACCATGGTACTGGAAAAACCTTTTCACATCTTTTAACAGCGATATGATGTAGACATAGAGTAAGAATAACCCGAGTCTGATCAAACCTTCTGTCAACGAAAAGAGAAACTCGTTGTCCCTTAGAAAGGTAAAAAGGCTGGTCAAGAAAACTGGTAGAGCCAAGAACAACCCCACAGCCAGTACCACAGCAAGAAAAATCGACCAGAAGGTCTCTGATTTTTTCATCTTCTGACCGGAACTTATTTCAGCAGATCTATCCAACGCATAGATGCCGTAATAAAGGGAATAATAGAGACTGATCAAACCCCTCAAAAAAGGTACCTTGAAAAGCTTCAAGCTCGAAGGAGTCTTCTTGCCAATCTCTTCAACAACGATCTCTCCACTGTTGTTCCTAACGGCGATCGCCACACTCTTGCCCATCATGAGAACGCCTTCGATTATTGCTTGTCCTCCCACTTTCATTCTTTCTCCTCCTCAAATCGTGGCAGCACGATTTTGAATTCACTACCTTCATTTGGTCTACTTTGAAGTTCTATGGTGCAACCCATTATCTTTGCCAATTTCTCAACTATAGACAGCCCCAGGCCATATCCTGGTGTGGACCTGGATCTATCGCCTTTGTAGAACCTCCGAAATATCTTCTCTTTTTCTGTGTCGTCTATTCCGATGCCGAAATCCTTCACACTCAACCAACCTTCACCACACTTCAAGATAATCTGTTTTCTGTCCCTTGAAAACTTTATCGCATTCTCTGCTAAAGCTTTTACGATTATCTGTAGAACTTTACTGTCTGCGTAGCCTTTACCTTCTCCTTCTACCTCTATTTGGAACTCAGGGAATTGGTGCCGAAACTCATCGGCGAGCTCTTGTAAGAATAGCTTCAGTTCAATCAACTTCATTTCGAGTTTCGTAATAGGCTTCGAAAGCATGAGCAATGTCTCAGACAACGATATGAGTTTGGCCGAGGTTTCGTGTATAGTTTGCGCAGACTCCATAACGATCTGCTTGTTATCTGTAAAACGTTGAATGAGTTCAGCATAACCTTGGATCGTGGTCAACGGCGTTCTGAGCTCATGAGAGACATCGTTGACAAACTCGTTCTGGGCTTCGAAACCAATTCTCAATCGATCGAGCATGTTGTTTATAGTTTTCGCAAGCAGAGAAACTTCGTCGTTTGTACCAGGATCATAGACTCTTTTGCTCAGATCAGTTGCATTGATATCTTTCAATTGTTCGGTGATCCTACTCATCGGTGAAAGTGATTTGGAAACGAAATAATTACCCAAAGCCAAGGAAATCACACTGAAGAAAATCCAGAAAACGACAAAAGCACGCGAGAGGATCTTCAGGAAATCGCCAATTCCACCTGCTGGTGAAAGCAAAAAGAAATCTCTCTCACCTGAAGTGGTTATGAATCTCGCTCTGACCACTAAATATTCGTCTTTACCCAATTTTATGTAAGTTGGCCGTTTTGTGTTCATCACTTGCTCTACAAATTTCTCGAAATGTTCGTGTTCTGTGTTCACATTTCCGAGTACCACGTTCCCAGAATCATCGAGGACCGCAACGCCTGGCGGCAGTCTGAGGTTTACCAAAATCCTACCCGGTATTCTGAAAGCAGCAATCACTTCATTTCTCAGATTATCTGCCGAGCGAGACAAATGCATATTCTTTACCAAAGAATATGCGGTGAGCAAACCGAGACCGAGTATGGTCGAAAAGAGTACAGTCTGCCAGAAAATCATCTTCCACTTAAGTGTTGAGAACATAACCAATACCCCTAACCGTTTTCACCAATTGACCGTGGTCCTTCAATTTGTCTCGTAGGTATTTTATGTACACATCCACGATGTTCTTGCTGATGAACTCACTGTCGCCCCATACTGCTTTCAAAAGCTCCTCCCTGCTAACCACCCTACCGGCGTTTATGAAGAGATGATAGAGCAGACTACCTTCTCTCTCAGAAAGCACTATCGTCGAGCCATCTGGGAAGGTCAGTATCTTCGAGTTAACATCAAACACCATAGGTCCTATTCTCAACAACTCTGGTTTTCTGACTCTTCTGGCAACGGCCTCTACACGTGTGAGGAGTTCGTCGAGATGAAAGGGTTTTGGTACGTAATCATCAGCACCCTTCTTCAAACCTCTAATTCTGTTCTCGACCTCACCCCGGGCTGTCAAAACCACTATTCCGACCTCTTCATCCACGGACCTGATCTTCTCGAGAACCTCGAACCCATCCATTCCGGGTAACATGAGATCGAGAATCACTAAAGCAGGATTGTGAGTTGAATAGATGCGCCAACCTTCTTCTCCAGTGCTCGCGAGAAGGACTTCGTAACCATGGTTTTCAAAGAGGATTTGAAGAAGGCGCGCTATCTTTTGGTCATCTTCCACTATTAGTATCCTTATATACCATCAGCTCCTTGTACTCTTTGACTATTCTGTTTGCATACTCTGATTTCATATTACCACCATTGTACATTTCAAGGGCTTTTAGGAGGTTACCAGAGGTTTTCTGCAGTAGGTACTTGAGGTAAAGAACCCCATATTCTATATTCAGTCGGTAGTCCCAGAGAAGCGTCAACCATCCACCTTCTGGCTCAGACAACGAGTACTTCTGTGCTACAAACTCCGCAGTCTCTTTCTTTATTTGGACTAACCCCAATTCACCATACATACCAACCACATTTCTGAACTCACTCTCGACTTTTATCAGAGCGATGATCAAGAGTGGATCAAAGTCGTGTTTCTTGCTCACTTCAACTATAGCGCTGTACATTTCATCGATGATCTGCGTATCAACTATCAAATCGTGTTCTAACCGAGTTTCTCTTACGAGTTTGCTGAACCAACTCGGTGCTGTCTCAGCTAACAACAAAGATGAAGTAGCTAACAGCATGGCCATTACTAAGATCTTCTTTGTCTTCTCAGCAAGCAAGATTTGCACCTCCAAAGCGTCAATCTGCTATAATTTCACAGGGTGGAACTCTGTGGAAGCTCTTTATCGCAAGTACAGACCAAAGAACTTCGACCAAATTATAGACCAGAAACAGGCAAAGTTGGTTCTTCAGAATGCCATAGCTAAAGATAGAGTCTCTCATGCCTACATATTCTCCGGTCCTCGAGGAACTGGAAAGACTTCGGTGGCGAGAATTCTGGCAAAGGCTCTGAACTGCCCAAACAGATCCACCTACGAACCTTGTTGTGAGTGTGAAAGTTGTCTTTCGATAGATCGAGGTACTCACCCCGATGTGATAGAGTTAGACGCAGCTTCAAACCGGGGCATCGATGAGATTCGCAGGATAAGGGATGCTGTGGGATTTAAACCAATGATGGGAAGATATAAAGTCTACATCGTTGATGAATTTCACATGCTCACACGAGAGGCTTTCAACGCGCTCTTGAAAACACTCGAGGAACCACCTGCTGGAATCACATTTGTGTTGGCAACCACGAACCTTGAAAGGGTACCTCCGACGATAATTTCTCGATGTCAGGTTATCGAGTTCAAAAACTTCACAGAAACCGATATCTTTCAAAATCTAATGGCTGTCGCCAAAAAGGAAGGTTTGAATTTAGAAGAAGATGCTGCCAAACTGATAGCCAAAAGATCGGCTGGGGGCATGAGAGATGCACTTTCTTACTTGGAACAAATCGCCAATTTCGCCCTTGGTGAAGCGATCTCTCTTTCTCTCACCGAAAAGGCACTTGGCTTGGTACCTTTGCAGATCGTTGACCAGTTTGTCGATAACATTGTCACCGGCAGAATCTCAGAGATTGAGAGATTGCTCAACACCGTTTTCGAAAATGGTTACGATCCAGCCCAACTCGTTGCACTCTCTGTAGAAAGAATCGAAGAAAGAATTTCGCATAATCTTTCCACAGAATACCTGCAGTTGGCAAAAGATTTACTCGAGATATCAAAGGAACTCAGGTTTGCAGAGAACAAAAAGACAATTTGCAAGATTCTGGCAATGAACCTTGCCGCGAAGAATTCAGAGCCAAAGCAAGAGGTAGTTCAAAAATCAAAGCCAGTTGAAGAAATTGCGCAACCTCACGAGAAAAAAGTCGATTCGAATCTTTCTCAAATCGAAGAGTTGCTGCAATGGCTGAAAGATGAGAAGGACATGTCCATATACGTTGCCTTAGCTCAATCGAGAATCACACAAAAAGGGAATGTTTTTGAGATATCATTCTTGCCCTCTCAGCGTTTTCAATACGAGTATCTCAGAGAGAAATTGTTGGAACTCGAATATCTTTTCAAGACAAAGATGCAAAGAAATGTCGTTGTCAATCTTTTCATCGACGAAGAAAGAGAGAAAAGAATCCTTCAAAAACTTCAGGAGAACTTCCCAGGAAGAATAAAAATAGAGGAGTGAAGAAAGGTGAAAAAACTCAAAGGATTCGGTGGAAGGAATTATGCAAAGCCCGAGAAACCAGCAGGTAATATCGAGAAACTTCAAGAGCAGATGAAAGAGCAATTCGAAAAAGTCGAACAAGAGTTTGAAAAAATCGAAGTTTCGGCTTCGGCAGGAGGTGGTGCTGTCAAGGTAACGGCGAAGTGTAACTACGAGGTAGTGTCGATTGAGTACGATGAATCATTGCTCGATGATCGGGAGATGTTCAACGATCTTCTTATTGCAGCAATTAACGAGACAATGAGACAAGTCACTGAGAAGAGAAACGAAGAAATCTCAAAGATAGTTGGAGTGGGCGGTCTACCAAATTTGTGAGATTTTACACAAATTCGTGAATGTTGTAAACATCACCGGGTAGAATTTGCTTAGACACTAAGATTGAGGAGGGAAGAACATGAAAGTAGCTATCAACGGTTTTGGACGAGTAGGAAGAGTTGTTCTCAGAGAAATCTTGAGACGCAACTGGAAGGACCTGGACGTAGTTGCGATTAACGATGTCACCGATGCCGCAACATTAGCTCATCTTTTCAAGTACGATTCTGTCCACAAGATCTATCCGAACGAAGTCGTGGCAAAAGAAAAAGAGATAGTCATCAACGGTAAGAGTTACATGATCTTCAGCGAGAAGGATCCTTCGAAGCTCCCGTGGAAGGATTTGGGCGTGGAGATAGTAATCGAATCTTCAGGAGTTTTCACAGACAAGGAAAAAGCCGCTCTGCATCTGCAAGCAGGTGCCAAGAAGGTTATAATCACAGCCCCTGCAAAAGGAGAAGACATTACAGTCGTCATCGGATGCAACGAGAAAAATCTCAAACCCGAGCACACAGTTATATCTTGCGCATCGTGCACAACCAACTCAATTGCTCCGATAATAAAGGTTCTTCATGAGAAGCTCAACATTCTCAGTGGTTTTCTGACAACGGTCCACGCGTATACCAACGACCAGAGAGTTTTAGATCTACCACACAAAGACTTGAGAAGAGCAAGAGCAGCCGCTATCAACACCATACCAACGACCACAGGTGCAGCCAAGGCAGTCGCGTTGGTCGTACCAGAACTGAAAGGGAAGCTCGATGGAGTAGCCTTGAGAGTACCCGTGCCCGATGGATCGATCTCCGATTTCGTTGCCGTTGTTGAAAAGCAGACGAGTATTGAAGAAGTTAATGAGATAGTGAAGAACGCCTGCGAAACCACTCTCAAAGGAATAGTCAAGTACAACACCGATCCAATAGTGAGCAGTGACATCATAGGTACCACTTACTCCGGCATCTTCGACGCAACTTTGACGAACGTGAAAGGCAATCTCATAAAGGTCTTCTCTTGGTATGACAACGAATACGGTTACAGCTGCAGAGTAGTTGATACAGTTGAACTCGTGGCAAAGTTGATGTGAGACGAGGGAGGGAGTTTCCTCCCTCTTCTTGGAGGTGAAAAGATGAAGAAGCTCACCATAAAAGATGTTGATCTTTCAGGAAAAACTGTGATCATGAGAGTCGATTTCAACGTTCCAGTCGATAAGGACGGCAAGGTTTCAGACGACACAAGAATCACAGCAGCACTCCCAACGATAAGATATGCAGTTGACAAAGGCGCAAAGGTTATTCTCCTATCCCATCTTGGTAGGCCGAAGGGGGGACCAGATCCGAAATACACGCTGAAACCTGTGGCAGATCATCTGGCAAAGATATCAGGCCTGAAGGTTACATTCGTCCCCCATCTGATAGGAGAGGAAGTGAAGCAAGCCGTTAAGAGTATGAACCCAGGAGAGGTCTTGGTACTCGAGAATACCAGATTCCATCCTGGAGAGGAAAAGAACGACCTGGAGTTGGCAAAAGCTTGGGCAGAACTTGCAGATATTCACGTGAACGATGCCTTTGGAACAGCTCACAGGGCTCACTCTTCGAATGTTGGTATTGCCAGTTTCATTCCGAGTGTCGCAGGTTTCTTAATGGAAAAGGAGATCGAATTTCTCAGTAAGGTCACTTATGAGCCGGAGCATCCATACGTTGTTGTGCTTGGAGGTGCGAAAGTCTCCGACAAAATAGGGGTTATAACCAACCTTTTGAACAGAGCAGACAAGCTCCTGATAGGTGGAGCGATGATGTTCACATTCCTTAAAGCACAGGGTTTTGCGATCGGCTCTTCCTTAGTGGAAGACGACAAACTGGAACTCGCAAAACAGATAATGAAACAAGCAAAAGAAAAGAACGTTGAAATTGTCCTGCCAGTTGATGCCGTGATTGCTCAGAAGATCGAGGCTGGAGTTGAAAAAAGGGTCGTCAGTATCAAGGACGGCATACCAGAAGGATGGATGGGTCTGGACATCGGCCCTGAGACGGTGAAGTTATTTGAAAAGGCTTTACAAGGCGCCAAGACTGTTGTGTGGAACGGCCCTATGGGCGTTTTCGAAATCGACGATTTCGCGGCAGGTACAAAGGCTGTTGCCGAAATGATCGCAAGAGTTAAAGGCACGACAGTCATCGGTGGGGGAGATTCAGCGGCAGCTGTCGCCAAATTCGGTTTGGAAACTGCCTATTCTCATGTCTCGACAGGAGGCGGTGCATCCTTAGAATTCCTCGAAGGCAAGGAGCTTCCTGGAATAAGCAGTATAGCAGATAAAAAAAAATAGGTAGGTTGATCCTCGCCGGAAACTGGAAAATGAATAAGACCAACCAACAAGCAAAGCTTTTTGCAAACACGATGATTCAGCGGTTGGCGGGCATGAATTTCAGAATAGTCCTCTGCCCGCCTTTTGTTTGTTTATCTGATCTTGCTGAACTGCTCAAGCAGACAAATCTGCACCTCGGTGCGCAAAATTGCCACTTTGAGAGGTCTGGAGCTTTCACTGGTGAAATCTCTCCTGTAATGCTGAAGGAAATCGACGTTGAATACGTTATCGTCGGGCACTCTGAGCGACGCCACATATTTGGCGAGTCAGATGAAATGATCAATAGAAAAGTCAAGGCAGTTTTAGAAAATGGTATGACGCCAATACTGTGCGTAGGAGAAACGAGGGAAGAAAGAGAAAAGGGTTTGACCTTCTGTGTCGTTGAATCGCAGATCAGGCAAGGCATATTTGGTCTCACCAGAGACCAGGTGGAAAAGATCGTCATAGCCTATGAGCCAGTTTGGGCTATAGGCACCGGTATAGTGGCAAAGCCGTGGCAAGCTCAAGAAGTTCACAGTTTTATAAGAAATTTGTTGAAAGCCCTCTATGATGAGAATTTGGCAGAGAAAGTACCAATACTTTACGGTGGAAGCATTAAACCAGACAACTTCTTCGGCCTCATGGTACAACCGGATATAGACGGTGGATTAGTTGGTGGTGCAAGTCTCGATGAACAATTCATCGAGCTCGCCAAAATAGTCTCTTGGTTTGTTTGAAATAAGCCCCGTGAACAACGGGGCTTATTTCTCAACTATAAAACGGCCATTGTTCAGTATGGGTATTACTTCGTATTTGTCGATCTGCGCGCAGAATTCAATGTCCTCAGAAAAACCGTATTTTTTCAGCTCTCTGCCGTGCTGTGAAACGGAAAGTAATTTGGATAGATTCTTTCTCCTTGCTTGTTTCCAGAGCCTTAGGGCAATTTGAGCAGCATCTGTGAGTTTCTTCAAACCACTTTGATAAACAAGAGCACCGGCACACAGTACATCTTCAAGGGCAACGGCCTTGTCTTGGCCTGAGCAGACAATCGTTATCCTTTCGCAGTTTCTCAGCAGCTCTGATATCGCACTCAAATTCAAAAATGCTGCCGCATACACTCGTCGAGCGTTGATCATCGAAACTGCTTTGGTGCCATTGGTAGTCGTGAGAACTATCTCTTTGTCTTTCACGTTTAGAAATTCCTTGGGAGAATTGCCCAGATCAAAATGCTGTGGCTTAATACCTCCACGCTCGCCACAGATCAAAACATCTTTTCCTTTCATCCTCTCTGCCTGTGCAATTGTTCTGACAGGTATGACTGCTCTTGCACCGTTTGCAAGTGCTGTTACTATTGTACTCGTTGCTCTCAAAACATCAATGACGACAACGCAGTCATCTTTTTCATTAATGCGTTTTGGCAAAAAGAGGACATCAATCAACGATTCTACACTCCCAAAAGTTTGTCTATCTTGTTCTTGTCAAAACCAATGACGATTTGATTACCTATTTCGATAACCGGAACTCCTGTTTGACCAGTCTTCTTCACCAATTTCTCAGCAGTTTCTTGACTTCTTGAAACATCGACCTCTGTGAACCTCAAACCAAGCTGTCTGAAATAATTCTTGGCTTTAACGCAGTACGGACAACCTGGCGCCGTGTAGACCGTTATCTTGTGCAAAATACCACCTCCGACAGAATATTATACCATTTCTGTCGGAATTTCAACCTTATTTCTTTATGTCATCTCTTATGAACTGTACACTGTTTGCATCGAGGTAGACTCTCTGATAAGTTTTGCCATCCACGACGATCTGCAGGGGTTTTTCGGTGATCGCCTCAGGGTAATAAAACCTCATGGCGTTCCTCTGGAGCTCATAGAAAAGCTTCGCGAGTGCAGCAGGCGTGAAGGTCGTCTCTGGCTTAAAGGTCGAGACCCATCTCTTGAAAAACAGAAAATCAAAGACCTTCGATTTTCTCTCTGAAATCGCTCTCAAGAGTTTTTCGAAGTTTTCCTCTTGATGGTTTAAGACCTCTTTAGAAAATTTGCTGATTTGTTCCTTGCTCAGCACAGCGTAGTACCTCTTATTCGAAGTGAAATCGATAAGATTTTCAGCAAAGTTGAAAACCTCTAATGGGTTAGTGACATCGAGCGCTCTGTTTGTCAGGGGGTTGAAAGAATACTGAGGAAATCTGATCACATAGACCATTCTCTTAGAAGTATCCATCCTTATGAAATAGGCGTAATTGTCATCTTTACAGACAAAGGCAAAATGAAGGACAGGGGCTGTGAATTCTTCAGAGTTCTTAATTGCCCCTGAACTCAACGTGAACCAGAGTGCAAAGGCTCCGATCAAGATAACGGCGATCACAATACTCCACATCAAACCAGTTCTTCTCCTTTTCACACATCATTCCTCCTTCACAACTTGTACCAAACAACCTTGTTGTTCATCATCTGTGGTTGTACCAAACCTCGCTGTTTGAACCATTTCAGGTAAGCGAGCAGTGTCATCCTCAGAAGATAGTATAAACCTATCTCCTTTATCTCCATGCCGAGTTCACTGCTAATTTCACAGAGTAGCTGTTCCTCACTCTTTGGTTCTGATAAAAGCTTATAGATCTTCTCTGCAATTTCCTCAATGTGAGACTTGTTTTGAGAGAGGAATTCTTGACTTTTCGAAGGTGAACCATGCGATGGTACAAAGACTTCAAAAGCTTTCAACTTCTCTATTGATTGAAGAGCTGCTTCGATATCACTATAAACGATCATCCGTTGCTTTTCAATTACCTCTCTTCCAAAAAGCGAATCAGCTGCATAAACCACACCGTTCAAAGCTAAACCGATCTGCCCAATTGCATGGCCTGGCAATTCGATGATCTTGACATCTTCAAAAAGAGATTCTCCGTCAAAAACATGATCGACCTTAGAGGGCTGTGCCTTGAAAAATTTCGTCGTCAATTCTTCTATTGGGTCAGCTCCACTGTAGAGAAGGATAGGTTCCAAGACCGGATTTTCAACAAAAGGTTTTGTCAATCTGTGTGCAAGGATTTTAGACTCTGTTTTTGCTTGAATGAAAGCGTTGCCACCTATGTGGTCGGCGTGAAAGTGTGTGTTGATAAGCCAGCTCAGCCTCAAACCATTTTCCGAGATTATTTTCAAAGCCTTGCGTCCATACGAATCATCTATACCGGAGTCTATCAAGATGACATCCTTTGAAAACTTTATGAGACCCAAGGAGGTTCTATCTTTTAGAAGACCACAACGATCATTTATCCAAATCAATTCCAGTTCTTATCATCCTTTCGCAGTTTTATGAGCCAATTCCACATCTTGACGGTTTCTGGCATCAACAACAATCTTCTCGTGAGAGCATATCGGATCTTGTTCTCTGCAACCATAAAGAGGGCTTCATCCAAATTCTCTCTGGCGATCTTTCTGAGTCTCTCAACATCATCGTACACTCTATTCTCCTCCAAGGAGTCTGCTAAAAAGAGAATCATACCAATCTTCCCGAGACCTTCTTTGCCGGTTGTGTGGTAGGCAACCGCTTGTAGTATTTCTCTGTCAGTCAAATTGAATCTTCGTCGCAGGTATTCTGCAGCTATCTTACCGTGTAAGAGTATGGGATTTAATCTCTCTAAATCGGTGATTCGAATCCTGTAAGCGATCGCCATCTTCAGAAGAATCGACGGTTTTAAGTCCCTAAAGGCATCGTGGGCAAGACTTGCGATCTTCACTCGGTCAACATCAACACCGTGAATCTCTGCAAGTTCAGACGCAAAATGCATGCACGACTTGACGTGAGATCTACGCTTCTTGCTCAGCAGTTTGTCACAGAGTTCTTCGAGAGACCTCAGGATCTCTTGCACGGTCTACCAGCCTTCCCTTTCGATCTCAGCTATTTGAACGCCATCTGTGTTTTCTATTATCGAAGTAACACCCTCTGCCACTCGATCGACTATCTCCTGTGCCGACGAAATAACAGCTACTCCTATCTCTGCCCAATTTTTTGAATCATTTAAATCTAACTCGCACACAGAGACGTTGTATTTCGTTCTGATCTCATTTATCAAACTCTTAACGAGTGAACGCTTTTCCTTCAGGCTGTTTATGCCAAAAAGTCTTATTCTGTAGCTGAGAACGGCAACATGCATAACAGTTCACCTAAATATCGAAAGGGGGACTAAGCCCCCCGAGATCACGCGTTCTGACTTTCTTGTTTTCTCTCTTGAACGATTTTCTCTTGAATGTTTGGTGGAACTTCTTGATATCGCACGAACTTCATCGTGAAGTATCCTCGACCACTTGTGATACCAGAGAGCCTTCCCGAAAAATCGAGCATTTCCGCAAGAGGAACCTCAGCCTTTATCTTTGACATGCCTCTGCCGACTGCTTCCATACCTTGCGGTCTTCCTCTTCTGCTGGTAACTTCACCCATCACGTCACCAGCCACTTCATCTGGGCAAAAGATCTCAACTTCCATTATGGGTTCCAGCAGGACGGGTTTTGCCTCTTCCATACCCTTTCTGAAGGCTTGAATTGCAGCTATCTGGAAAGAGATATCAGAAGAATCGACTTCGTGATATGAACCATCGAAGAGCGTCACTCGTATATCAACAACAGGGTAACCAGCCACAGACCCCTTCTTCATGGCTTCGACTATACCCTTTTCAACAGAAGGAATGAAGTTCTTTGGTATTACTCCACCAAAAATTTTGTCGACGAATTCAAAACCAGCACCCCTCGGAAGTGGTTCTAACTCGATCTTCACATGTCCATATTGTCCGTGACCACCTGTTTGCTTTTTGTGCTTGTATTCAGAAACTGCTTTCTTGGTCACTGTCTCTCTATAGGCGATCTTTGGTTTACCCACT
>JBBFME010000059.1:0-12175 GCA_037478695.1 Pseudothermotoga sp. | reverse complement strand
AAATGTCCAGTATGTGGGAAAGAGTTAGACAGAGACCTTAATGCAACCTATAACATGTTGAAGAAAGTAGGGTTGGACCGATCCGAAGTAAAGCCTGTGGAGTATGGGGTCATTGCTAAGATATTTGGGGACAACCCAGATATCTCAGTAAGTCTCGTACGATGAAGCAGGAAGCCTGCTCCTTTTAAGGAGCGGGAGGTCACTTCCGCCCCCGGAAGTGATATATACGGGTGATATCTTGCTTTTCTCCTTAACACCAAAAGCTAAGAAAGAAGATCTTTTCGACAGGGGAAGAGAATTTGAAGAACTCGACAAACTTTTGAGACTTTACCCAATTGTAGTTGTTTCAGGACTGAGAAGGGTAGGCAAGTCCTCATTGGTGAGAGTTTTTTTGAACGAAACCAATAGACCCCATGTCTTCGTCGATGGTAGAAGACTCTATGAGTCATCAAAGGGTAATATTTCCTTGTTACATCTCTCTAAGGTTCTAAAAGACGAACTATCCAAGTTCTCAAAGTCTCAGTTGGTTATGAACTTCATTAGCAGAATCCGTGGAATCACCGTAAATGGAAGTTCTCTCGAAATCAACCCAAGAGAACTCGATCTCGGGGATTTGTTTGAGAAATTCAACGAAATTGCCCGAAAGCAAAACAAGCATTTTGTAATCTTTTTCGACGAAGCTCAATATCTGAGATACTATGGTTCAAAAGGCGGGAATGACCTCTTAGCCCTGCTTGCCTGTACTTATGATCATCTTGAAAGTGTTAGAATACTCATCACCGGTTCTGAGATCGGTGCTCTACACGATTTTCTCAAACTCGAGGACTACAACTCTCAGCTCTATGGAAGAGGAATTGGTTTTCTGACCTTGAAGCCCTTTTCTCCAGAAGAATCCGCGAGATTCTTACAGAGGGGTTTTGAAGAACTCAACGAAAAAGTTGATTTCGATATACAAGAAGTGGTACAACAACTTGATGGTACAGCAGGCTATCTTGTACTCTTTGGAATCAAGTACTTAGAAAACAAAGATGAAAAAAGAGCCCTTGCAGAAGTCTTCCATACGGCGAGATCCCTTTTCGAAAAAGAGATAAGTGAACTGATAAAGAGAAATCCGCGGTACATTATCATCCTCAAACAGATTGCCAATGGCCAAGCAGTTGGACTTCAATAAAGAATATTCTACATGCAAAGGGAGATTTCATCGTAGATTCAAGATTGTATTCATTGCTTGAAACGCTCGAAAAAATGTCACTCATCGAGAAAACACCTGAAGGCTATCGAATAGTTGATCCTGTTATGGAAAAAGTGCTGAAGGAGTTTTGAAAAGCAAGAGAAAAAGGTAGCCCTCGATTTTCTTAGGCTCTTTTCCACTAACACCCCTTGACACTTTATCAATTTTGGTATATATATGTAATTAGCATATATATGGAGGTGTATTATGAGAGGGTTTCATCACGGCAGATTCAGAGGCGTCGCACCAAATATCTTCATAACAGCCTTTGTGCTCTTTGTTCTTTCAAGAAAAGAAGCCCATGGCTATGAACTTTTCGAACTCTTGGCAGAGCGCTTTCCCAATTTCTGTCCGTGCAGAGGGCCTTCTTGGATGGGCGGTGGTTATAGAATCTTGCGAGAACTCGAGATACAAGGCCTCATAACTTCTCGATGGGAAACTGGCGAAGGTCCAGCCAAGAGAATTTACTCGATAACACCCGAAGGCAAGGCTTTAAAAGAGCATTTGGTTGATTACATGAAAGATTTGAAGGATCAAATAGACAAACTTCTTGAACTTGCCGAATGAAAGGAGGTGTGCTGAATGTGGTATTCACCTGGTTGGTACGGCCGAAGGCCCGGTTTTGGTAGAATGGGTATCTGGTGTCCCTGGCATTTTCTGAGGCACCGTTGGTGGTACTCAAACCGCGCTGCAACAAGAGAAGAAGAGAAACAATACTTTGAATCTGTGAAGAAGGAATTGGAAGATCAACTTCAAGAGATCAACAAGCGACTTGATGAGTTAAAATGACTGAGAGGAGAGAAAAGATGAAAATCGCGATAGCATCAGATGATGGAATAACTGTTTGTAGCCATTTTGGGAGAGCCAAAGGCTTTGTGAAAGCCGAAATTGAAAGCGGGCAATTGAAAAGCAAAGATTATCTACCCAATACCTTCACAGGCCATGCGATGGGAATGCACCACGACGAACAAACACACCACTACGGCAGTCATGCCAACATTATTCGTGCACTTTCAGACTGCAAGGCAGTTATCTCTCACGGTATGGGCAAAAGACTCTACGATGATCTAACTCAAGCTGGTAAAGAAGTTTATGTTACAGACGAAGTAGAAGTCGATAAAGCCATCGAACTCTACTTGAACGGAAGGTTGAAGAATGTCTCAGAGTTACTCCACTGAGCTCACCGTGCTCTGCGATGACAGACTTGAAAAACCACTCTTTGCAGAGCACGGTTTTTCGCTCCTCGTTGAAAAACTCGGCGAAGCTGTGACACTCTTCGATCTTGGTAGCAGCGATGTTTTCATAAAGAACGCAAAACTTCTTGGCAAAGATCTTTCAAAAGTTCAAAATGTAGTCATAAGCCACGGGCATTACGATCATGCGGGTGGCTTGAAATACTTGTCAGCTCTGCAGAAGAACTTCAAAGTCTTCATCAGAGAAGAGATATTCTTCCCAAAATACAGCGGTGAGAGATTCGCAGGAATTGAGTGGGCTAATGTTCAAAATCTTTTCAACTTTGTCAAGGTCACAAGCAAGGTGACTCAGATATCTGATTCTATGTATGTCTTTGGCCCAGCAGGAATGCAAAATGATTTTGAAGAGCCTGATCCAAATTTCTGCATCGTTAAGGAAGGCAAAAAGATCAGAGACTTTTTCGACGAAGAATTGAATTTAGTGATTGACGAAGGCGACGGCATAATCTTGATAACAGGTTGCGCGCACAGAGGCATCGTCAACATCGTCGAAGAAGCTTTGGGACTCTTTGACAAAAAGATCAAACTCTTGCTCGGAGGCTTTCACCTCTACAAAGCTTCAACTCAAAAGATAGACTTAGTCATCAAAAAGCTCAGTACCTATAAGATAGACAATATAATGCCTTATCACTGCACGGGACAATTGGCGAGCGAAAGAATTTCAGTCCTGAGCAGATAGAAAGCAAATTCCTCGCTGAATTATAGTCAGCGATCAAGTGCTCGTCAGTCCGATGCACAACACTATATTTCTCCCTATCAAGATCATCGCAAAAGCCACAACTCAAGACTGAATGAACTCTCGGAAAACTCAAGCACCACAAAATCTTTCACTAACAGTTGATTGTTCTGTAACTTGAGAGATAACGAATCAAAAGAAATAGATGTCTGTCTCATAGTGCTGAAGTCACGGTCAATGCAGAAGTCAGTATTCAAGATGTAGTTCAAGCACTGGAAAAAACAATTCATTGAAGCCCTGTTCAGACACTGAAGTCCTTTCTTCGTCTATCAAAATTCTCACAGAGTATCTCCGCTGAGTTATGCCCAGTTTTGAGGAGTACCTTTTGATATCACCTGTGGTTGCTTCTCTGATTAAATCTGTCTTCTGAGATCCAAGCGCAATGAATACACTCTTAACAGATTTGACTTTTCAGCGTACACAATCTCGAATTTACTGCGTGGCCACATCTTTCAATAACAAAGTGCCCCTACTCACGCCTGAAGGCAAGAAAGCGAGGGCACTTATTGTTTTCAAATTCTCAGGTAAACTGAAGAGCTATCTCTTAAGGGCTTCGTTCAAGACTTACTCAAAAGCGCTTTCGCTTCTTCTAATGACGGTATTTTACCCGACAGAACAATCTTGCCATTGATAGCCACCGCCGGTGTTGCCATGACTCCTCGTTCGATAATTTCGTTGATGTCTTCGACCTTTTCAATCACCGCGTCGATTCCAAGTTCTTTGGCTGCCATTTCCATAACCTTTGCGGTCTGTTTACACCTCGCGCATCCACTTCCAAGCACTTCGATCTTCTTTGCCACAAGATTCCCTCCTTTTTCACTCCGCAACTACACCATAGACCATACCAAAGATCGTTGAAAAGATCACCACTAATGAAAAGTACGTGAAAGCCTTCTTCTTACCCAACAACTTCGTTATGACGATCATACTCGGCAGACTCAGTGTGTTTCCAGCCATCAGCAGAGCCAATGTTGGTCCTTTGGCCATGCCGAGATTTGTCAAAGCTTGAATTATTGGAACCTCGGTGAGAGTTGCAAAATACATCAGTGAACCTATTACAGAAGCAATCAATGTCGAAAAGACGTTGTTCTTTCCAAGCAATGCGACAACGACATTTTGTGGCAATGCCTTTGTGATAACGCCAGCGAGAAAGACGCCTGCAAAGAGATATGGCAGAATCTTCTTTGCAAAGTCCCAAGTCTCCATGAGCCAAGCCTTCGTCTCGTCCTTAGAAAAACCTAAGACAGCCATGCCTGCCACCGAAAGCCCAAGAGCGCCCAATGAAAGATTTTTCGCAGGTTGAGCAAGCTTCAAACCACTCACGATTAGAAACAAAAGCTGTATTGCAAAAAAGATGGTACCTTTGAAACCATCTCTTGTTTCCGCTTGGGCTACAAAAGAGTCTCTTGCTTTTTCTTTCTGCCCATACAACAATTCCATAACAACTCCCACTCCAACAGCAGCAGTCATCGTTGCTATGAGCCTTGCCAAACCAAGCTCCCAGCCGAGTACTCGTGCGGTCAGAAAAATTGCCGCTATGTTTATAGCAGGACCAGCGAAAAGGAAAGTTGTAGCAGGACCAATTCCTGCACCTTTCTTGTAAATACCGCCGAAGATGGGCAGAATGGTGCAGGAGCACACAGCCAATATTCCACCAGAAACAGCGGCCACAGGATAAGAAATGATCTTCTTCGCATTGGGACCAAGCAATTTCAACACTGCTTCTTTTTTGAGCATCACGGTAATCGTTCCTGCTATGAAAAAGGCAGGCACCAGACACAACAAAACGTGTTCTCTTGCATACTCTTGAAGCAGATAAAAGCCGTTGAGAATACTCTGATCAACGGTTGAAGAACCAAACGGTATGAAATAGAAAGCCAAGAAAACCAGTGCTATGATGAGAAATTGCTTCATCTTCGATCTCCTTTCAGTTTACTTTGCAAGCCTTCAGTGGCTTAGAATACTGTCTTTTTGCAGTCTGCAAAATTGATTCCAAAAATGGATATTCCTGCAAAGGTTGTTTGCTGAGCGAATAATAAACAAAGGCACCTTCTTTCCTGACATCAACGAGTCTGAATTGTCTAAGCATATTCAGATGTTGAGAGATATTCGGTTGCGACGTACCAATAGTCGCGTATATCTGACATACACATAATTCACCATCCAGTAGAAGTGAAAGAATCTGCAACCGCGTTTGGTTCGAAAGAACCTTAAGTACTTCGTGAATTCTCATATGAACACCTCATTGTATAAGCATTTACTTATATGGTAGATAAGCCTCATTAAGTCTGTGTGATGCTGTGTTTTCATATAAACGCTTGCCAGTGAAGATATAGTGAAGATTCCTCATGAGTGGTTGATTATTTGCAGGACAAAGTGTTTTTGGCCCTATTTTTGCCATTGCATTGAGAGTCTGTCTCAATTAATCAAATGAGTTCTTCTCTGTGGCTCATCGTTTATACTGTTTCAGAGGTGACAAATCAAATGAGAAAATTAATTCTACTTTTTCTCTTACTCAGCAGCTCTATAATTGCCCAGATGTTTTCTACAGAAAAAGTTCTGCAAGACGCTGAATTCATCTTCAAAAAGCTTAAAGATGTTCATCCAAATATATTCCATGAGCTTTCTGAGACTCAAGCGCAAAGTGAATTTGCAAAACTTAAGCTGCAGCTTCAGACACAAGAGCAATGGGAGATTCGAGAGATCTTCAAAGTACTCTCTGGCTTTGTTGCACAGTTCAAAGATGGACATACATACTTATCCATCACAGACCAGTTTTCTGAGTATCTCAACGATAAAGGTAAGGTAGTGCCTATTTTCATTTCCTTCGGCGATGAAGAAATAACGATCTTGGCAGACGTTGAAGGAAAAATCACAGAACCTTCTATTCTTGTTTCTTTGAATGGTGTATTTGCTCGAGAACTGAGAGAAGAGATTTTGAAGACGATCAGCTATGAAAGGCTTCCTTTCGCTTATGCACGAGCTTCTGCGTTGTTCCATCTCTTTTGTTGGGTGCTTTTCGGTGAGCAGGAAACCTATGAAATTGAGTATTTGACCAAAGAAGGGACAGTTCAGAAGATAACTCTTCAATCAGTGAATTTTGAAGACTACAAAACACGAAGAGATCAAATAAATCTTTCAAAGCAAAAACTCTGGGATTTTGCAGTGATTGATGAAACCACCGCTATCCTAACGATCAACACATTTAGCTCGTCATACGAAGAAGATCTAAAACAATTCATAAAGCAGTCCTTTGAACAGCTCAAGAGTAAAGGCGCTAAAAATTTGATAATCGACCTCAGAAAAAACGGTGGTGGATCTTCACAGTTAGGCGAATATCTTTATTCTTTCATAAGTGACAAGCCTTACAGGATGTACGCCGAAGTACATGTCAGATACTCAGACGATGCAATCAAGAAATTGAAGATCTTCGATCCTATATTGCTGTTCAGAGTAAAAGTGCTGAATCAACAAACGATAGTGTCCAAAAACGACTTCAAGAAACCGAAAAAGAACGATCTTCTGTTCAATGGTGACGTTTTTGTATTGGTTGGGCCACAAACTTTTTCTGCAGCAACCGATTTTGCCGCAATGGTGAAAGACTTGGCAGTTGCCACCATAGTAGGCGAAGAAACAGGAGGTCTTGCTTCTTGTTATGGCGATGTTTTGACATTGACTCTGCCAAACACAAAACTGAACCTTGGAATATCTTTCAAGTACTTTCTTCGTTGCGGCGGCTTTGACGACAAAAGAGGAGTATTACCAGATATAATTGTTTACGCAGATCAACAAGCTACAGTAAAAGGGATAGATCAAGCAGTTCAAGCAGTACTTGACTTGCTGAACAGTGAAAAATAATGAGATCTGGAGGAAAGAGAATGGAAATGATCTTAGATCTCGTCAAGAACAGTGATAAAATGTTACTTGACATTGCACAAAGTTTTCAAAATTATCCGTTTGCACCGAATTCTCAAAGATGCAAATAAAGATTCTCAAGATTGGAGGCATTGATTTGAGAAGGAAAAAGATCTTTCTGTTTCTTACACTATTGTGTTTCTTTGTCTTTTTAGCTTCTTCATGTGCTACTGTATTCAATTACCCACCAAATGCACCGAGTAGTCCCAGTCCAGCAAATGGTGCGACGGATGTCTCACCGTACAGCTTGACACTCAGTTGGAACTGCACCGATCCAGATGGTGATCTTTTGACGTATGATTTGTACTTCGGAACACAGAGTAATCCCCCCTTTTACAAAAGCAATTTGACATCGTCGAGTTTTTATATCGGCAACCTTTCTCAAAACACGACCTATTTTTGGAAAATCGTTGCGAAAGACTCAGAAGGTAATGTGAAAGAAGGACCTGTTTGGTCTTTCACAACAGTAGCTTTGAGTGAGTTCACAATCACGATTCTTCCAAAAACCATGACCATCGGCAGAGTCAACTACGTCAACGCGAGAGTTTTGAGTCAAAACGGCATTCCACAGCAGAATATTGATGTAACTTTTCAATACTTTGATGGAACTTGGAAGTCACTTTCTACAGTAAAAACAAATTCAAATGGAATAGCCTCTCAAGAACTTCCCTACGATTTCAAAACAGTGGAAGGCAGTACAACCATCCGAGCATATATAACAACTCAACCAACGATATCAACACAGAAAGACTTGAGCTTTCAAAAACCAGACTGGGTCTTTCTGATCTATCTTGCCGCAGACAACGATCTTGAACAGTACGCACTCGCAGATCTCGAAGAGATGGAAAACGACAATTCACAAATAGCCGTCTTCACACTTTTTGACGGCAACACGACTATAGACAAACTTCTGGCATTAGACGAGTTCGGTCAATGGAAGGTCATGGAGTCTTACTCAGAAGACATAAACTCCGGTGATCCAATTGTTTTGAAAGACTTCATTCAACACTTTTCAAACATACCTGCAAACCACCGAGCACTCATCATTTGGAACCACGGCTCTGCTTGGGTTTACGACTCATCCTTCGCCACAAAAGCTATAGGTTTTGATGATACACAGTATGATGCTCTTGCAATCAAAGAGATTCGCCAAGCAATTGAAGAAGCAGCGGTGAACTTTGACATACTCGGTATGGACGCATGTTTGATGGCTTCTTTGGAAGTTATTTATGAACTAAAAGACCTTGCAAACTATCTGATCGCCTCATTTTTCAGTGAACCTGGCTCAGGATGGAACTATGAGTTCTTATCTGAGATAGAAAGCTTAGATCCAGAAGATGTTGGTAAGTTAATCGTTAACAAATATTTTGAAAGTTTGCCATACTACAGCCCATTGTCACTATGTGTCTACAACTCTGCAGAGATTCAGAACGTGGTGCAAAGTGTGTCTCAGTTTGGAGACAAACTCAAAGTTGCTCTTCAATCGGACAGTTCTTTCAAAAGCCGCCTGCTCAACTATAGAGATTTATCAACAGTTGGTGATAATACATCCCCATACGACTTGCTCATCGATCTTGAAAGCTTCGCCACTCAGATTACACAGAATGAAACAGACACTGAACTAGTTGGCAATGCAGACGCTGTTATCTCATCTCTCCAAAATGCAGCGATCTATAATCGTACATCAGGTATGGACGCAACAATTAGTATTTTCTTTCCAACATCTTCAAGCGATTGGAACGAATATAATAACGATCTATCAACTCTACTCTTTTACACAGATTGTCCAGGGTGGATAGAGTTTCTGCAAGAGTTTGTCAAATAGGCACTCTTTGCACCAAACTCCCGGTGAACCGTCCATTGATTCACGCGATTTTTATATGATTTATTACCAAAGAAAACAGTGCCGCTTTTTCGAAGCTCTGCGTTGTTTGAGGTTGTTTATCTCACTGCCTCAGTGTTTGCATCTCTCATGAGCAATTCATAATTCATCGAAAGAGTAAATCAACCCTGACCTTCTACTCTTCGAAATTATTTCAGCGACGTTCGGTGACTCACAAGAAACAGTTCAAAGAATCCATATAGATTCTCTACAGAACAGAAAAGATAGTTTATCTGTGAATTTGTGCTACAATATGAAATGATAATGATTCTCATTTTCACAAAGAGGTGGCACTATGTTGAGAATGACGAAGAACAGAAAGGACATACTCCAGCTCATAGACAGTTCGTCTATACCACTGAGTGCATACGATGTAGAGAAACTCTCTAAAACCAGCCTTCCAACGGTGTACAGAGCGCTCGACTTTCTGTTGAAAACTGGGCAGATCAAATCTTTCTCATTACATCAGTGCAACTACTATTACTCTGCTGCTGAGCACAAACATTTCTTCATATGCTCAAAGTGCAATCAGTTTTTCCCTATTCACGAATGCTTTATGGAAGAATACGAAAGAACTCTTCAGAAAAAGATGAAGATCGAAATACACGAGCATTTTGTCCTGTTCACAGGATTATGTCCAAGCTGTTTGAAAGAAAAGGAGGATAAGAGAGAATGAGATTGCTTGCGTTGATCTTCATACTGAGCACAGCAGTCATTTTTGCATCATCTTCATTGAACGTGGTTGTGACAATCAATCCTTACTATCTGTTGCTGAAAGAGATCGCCGGTGACACAGTTGATCTGACGTTGTTGATTAAACCAAACAGTGATCCGCATACCTTCAACCCAACTGTGAGCGATGTGAAAAAGCTCGCAAAGGCTGATCTGATCATCGCAAATGGTTTGGGCTTAGACGACGCTTATTTGAAGAACTACAAGAATGTACTGTATCTTGGGAAACACATACCACAAGACCTGCTCGCTTCAGATGAAACACACGAAGATGAACACGATGAAGAAATTGAAGGTGTGAACCCACACATCTGGCTTTCACCAGACTTTCTGAGTGATTACATAATACCAGCCATAGCAGAAGAACTCACAAAAAAAGATCCATCAAACGCTCATCTCTACAGATCTCGTGCGAGTACACTTGCGATCTCCTTGAAAAATCTCTCAGCTAAATTCGACATGCTTTTTTCAGAACAAACCAATTCCGTTGTGATTCTCGAACATCCATCTTATTTCTACTTGTTCAAAAAATACGGCGTAAAGATTCTCTCTGTTGAAGAAGCCCATGGAAAACAACCGACTATCTCACACATAAAAGAGATAATTCAATCTGCAAAAAACTCCAAACTCTTGGGCATTTTCGTAGGCCCACAGTTTAACCTGTCGGCTATAGATATTATCTCGAAAGAGCTCAAGAAGAAATACAGAATCCTCGACCCACTTGGACTGAATGCGAAAAGTATACTCGATCTTTTTGAAGACACCTACAAGGTTTTGAAGGAGGCAATCGATGAAAGATGATATCGCGATAGCCGTGAAAGATCTGTCTGTCAAGTTCAACGATGTAGAGATACTCAAGAATATCTCCTTCGAGATAAAAAAAGGTACCTTCACTGGTATCATCGGCCCAAACGGTGCTGGAAAATCAACTTTGGTGAAAGCGATCTTGGGATTCATCGATCACACAGGTACAGTCGTACTAAATGGCACAGTAGGCTATGTTCCACAGCTTTCTTCTTTCAATCGTGAATTTCCCATGAGCGTCTATGATTTTGTAAAGCTTCCAGTCAGAAAGTCCCTTGATTGGAAGAGAAGAACAGATGAAGTCTTAAGCGAAGTTGGGCTTGGTGACTTTGGTCCTAAGCTAATTGGTACTCTCTCTGGCGGAGAGTTTCAACGCGCCTCACTTGGACGTGCACTTGTTTCGGAACCAGAGATACTCATACTCGATGAACCAGAGTCTGGTGTGGACGAAATGGGCAAAGCCACATTTTATGCTTTGCTCAACGATCTTAAAGAAAGAAAACAGATTACCATTCTCATGGTTAGCCACGATATAGGCTTAATATTCGACAAATGCGACAACATAATGTGTCTGAACAAAACACTGCACTGCCATGGTCCAAGACAAAATGTGAATGTGGAAGATGTAAAAAGGATGTTTGGAGAATTCGATATTTGGGTCAGAGGCCTCCATCATTATGAGATCGAGCACAAAGGAAGTGAAAGAGATGAACATAATCAATGATATTCTCAATTTCGCGTTCTTGAGATATGCCCTTATTGCCACCTTGATAGTTTCCATATCGACTGCCACTATATCGCCAATCATCGTTTACAGAGGCATGGAATTCATAGGCGATGGCTTGGCACATGCCATTTTCGCCGGCGTAGCATTTGCTGTTATTGCAAGATTTAATATCTTCATAGGTGCAATGATTGCAACAGCTGGCTTTGCTTACCTCATCTACAAATTGAACAACACACAGATTTTTCGAGAAAGTACAGCCATTGGCATACTTTTGCCGGTATTCATGTCCATAGGTGTGATCATTTTCTCGAAATCACCTCGCTACACCACAGATGTGACTTCCTATCTTTTTGGAAATATACTCATGGTTGCAAAGCGAGACATCTACTTTTTGTCTGTGGTCGCCGTGGTGACAATTGTTGTGGTTTTCACAAAGCTTTACGATATATCTTATTGGATCTTCGATGAAACTATGGCGAAATTCTACGGCGTGAATGTCAATTTGGTCAAGTTGCTAATTCTCTTTCTCACATCTTTTGTTGTGGTATCTGCTCTGAAGATAGCAGGTGTGATCGTGATGGGTGCATTCTTGGTCTTGCCAGGGGTCTTTGCAAAAACGTTTGCAAAGTCACTGAAAGAAGCGATCATCAAAGCCATCTCTTTCAATTTGGCCATATCTTTTATCGGTTTTGTAATCGCTTATTACTTTGATCTCCCACCCGGTCCCACATTAGTGCTGCTTGGTTTTTGTGTTTTGATTGCTTTGGGACTTAACAGAGAGACCAATAAGAAGGAAATAATTGATTTTCTTTGGCTGGTAAAGAGACCAAGAGAAATTACAAGAGATTTATAAACTCACTAATTGATCGTGGGCTTGATGTTAATGAATTAGAAT
>JBBFME010000058.1:0-12321 GCA_037478695.1 Pseudothermotoga sp. | reverse complement strand
ACCATCGATTTGTTGTCCTTGAATCTTGCATCAAATTGTACACAAGTTCAGTACCGACGTGACGCGCTGTTTCAAAGCCGAAGGTCGGCATGCCTCCAGGTAATGGCAGATCGTTGTCAATTGTCTTTGGAACATGAGCTACACGAATAGTACCTCCACTTGCTTTAGAGACCATCGAAGCGGAAAAAGCCGTGTCATCTCCACCTATCGTGACCAAATAGCTAATCTTCAGTTCATTAAGGCTTTTCAAAACATTCTGAATATCCTCAGTTTTCTTGGTGGGATTTGCCCTGGAGGTTCTCAGAATAGAACCACCTTCAATGTGAATACGAGAAACATCAGAAATGGTCAGAGGGCGGATCATATCAATTCTACCCTTCATCAGGTGTTCAAAACCATCGTAGATACCTATCACTTCGAGATCGTTGTTGATCGCTTCGATCGTCACGGCGTTGATGACACTGTTGATTCCTGGTGCTGGTCCTCCACCTACGAGTATCCCAACTCTCTCAAGCATCTCAAACACCCCTTTGCATAGATTACCTTAAGGTATTATAACCTATACCGAGTAGTCCTCTCAGCACCTTTTCCAAATTTATAACCTCAAAGACCTTGTGTTAACATTTTCTTCAACAATTCTTATTTGAATCTTCAGTTGCAGCGATGGTTTGTCGATAGTATCATATTGGCAAAGAGGAGGAAATCGGTTGATGATGACAAGTGATCTTCTCAAAAAAGAATTTTCAATAGAGATTAAGAACGCTAAGAAGCGCAACCGCCCGGTGATCACCCGAGGCGGTGTGCGTTCGTTGTAGCACACAGCTTAAAGGAAAAAAGATCACCGGGCTACCAAAAAGGTAGCCCGGTTTTTTTTAGGAGAACACTAAACTTTGGAAGGGGGAATTCAGGATGACAGATCTTCAGGTACAAACTACGGATCTCGGTGAAAACTTAACGACAAACGCTATCATCGAGCTGATCAGCAAATCGAAGAAAAAGACACCTGTTACCGCCTATGTAAAAGGTGATTTCAGAAAGACTGACTTTGGCAACCTGCAGTTTTTTGGTACAGACAGCTTTGGGATAATCTTCGCCGATTACGAAGATCTCAAGAATTTCCTAAAACATAACAGAAGCAAAATTCAAGACATTCACATCGAGGTGACTGCAAGAAATTCTGCACTTCCTTTGGCAGACCTCACGAAGTACAACGCAAGGATAGAACCTGGTGCTATCATTCGAGATCTCGTACAAATCGATGATGGAGCTGTCATCATGATGGGTGCTGTGATAAACATAGGTGCAAAGATTGGGGAGAAAACGATGATAGACATGAATGCAGTCATCGGAGGCAGAGCAATCATTGGGAAAAACTGCCACATAGGTGCTGGAGCAGTCATTGCTGGTGTGATAGAACCACCGAGTGCAAAACCCGTTGTTATTGAAGATGACGTAGTAGTTGGTGCCAATGCCGTTGTTTTGGAGGGTGTGACTGTTGGCAGAGGTGCTGTTGTTGCCGCGGGGGCAGTGGTGATAAACGATGTTGAACCTTTTACGGTTGTTGCAGGTGTTCCGGCGAGGTTTATCAAAAAAGTTGACGAGAAAACGAAAGAAAAAACAAAAATAGTGGAGGCACTTAGAAGTCTGCCAACACAGCGGGGGGCATTCTTGTGAATAACTTAGTTGGGGTGTACAGACCTTTTGACCTTCAGATTGATCATGCGAAGGGAATATACATTTATACCAAAGATGGAAGAAGGTTTGTCGATAGTTTTTCAGGGATTGGAGTTCTCGCTTTTGGACATTCAGACCGAGAAATACAGAATGCAATGATCGGTAAATTACAGAGGTACACACATATCTCGAATTTTTTCGAAGACGAAGATGCACAAACAGTTGCTCAAGGGCTTCTGAACATGGTGAAAAGATCTGGAAAGGTTTTCTTTTCAAACTCTGGGACCGAGGCAAACGAAGCAGCACTCAAAGCTGTTAAGAAGATCAAGAAAGGTGCAATCATCTCCTTTGAAGGCAATTTTCACGGTAGAACCATTGGTTCACTTTCGATAACTGGTTTTCCAAATCTCAGAGACCAATTTCTCCCACTCTTGCCAGACGTTGTCTTTCTACCTTTTAACGATCACGATGCCTTCAAAGAGTTTGTTCAAACCAATCAAACAGCAGCCGTTTATGTTGAATCCCTCTTGGGCAGTGGTGGACTCAAATCGATCACCCAAAAGATGGCAAGGACTATCATGGAGATGAAAGAACGATATGGTTTTTGCTTGATCGCAGATGAAGTACAGTCTGGGTTGGGAAGAACGGGTCGTTTCTTCTGTTATGAGCATTTCGGTCTAAAGCCAGATATCATCACCGTCGCAAAATCGCTCGGAGGAGGATTACCACTCGGTGCAACTGTATTTCTGGATGATCTTTCGAATGTCTTTGCCTATTCTGAACATGGATCTACCTTCGCGCCAAACCCAGTTGCTTTGGCAGCGGCAAAGGTTGTTCTGGAAAAATTGAACGATCAGCTGCTATCAGAAGTCAGGCAGAAAGGTGAATATCTCAAGAATGAACTCAAATCGATTAACAACGGTTTGATAAAGGAAGTCAGAGGTCTTGGCTTGATGATCGGTGTCGAAGTGAACGTTGAGCCACAGAGACTGAAAGAAGTTGCTTTGAAGAATGGTTTACTGCTCAACATTGTTGGTAAGAATGTCGTGCGTTTCTTACCACCTTTGAACATCACCTATGACGAGATAGAACTGTTGGTGGAACTTTTTGAAAAGAGTATAAAGGAGGCTGACTTTGAAGGAAGTAGAGCTGAGGCATCTTTTGCATCAAAAACCTGAGCTTGCCTTTCACGAATATGAAACTCAGAGACTTCTGGTGGAATACATACACCAGCTTGAATACACCGACGTGAGAAAGGTCGGTACTGGTATCGTCGTGGTGAGAAAGTTCTCAGATGATCCATTTGTCCTGCTGCGTGCAGAGATGGACGGCTTACCTATTATCGAGGAAAATGAATGTGACTTTCGTTCTCGCAGTTCTTTCATGCACGCCTGTGGACATGATTTTCATATGGCTTCTCTTTGTTACGTAATGCGCAAAGTTTTGGAAAATAACCTGAGAAAAAACTGCATCTTTGTATTCCAACCTGCTGAAGAGTCTGGTGCAGGAGCTATCGAGATGCTGAAATATATAAAACAGATGGGATTGAAGATATCTGCAGCAATAGCGATGCACGTCAACGATGAGTACGAAGAGGGAACAATTGCTTCGAGAGCGGGTGTGCTTTTCAGTGCTTCTTGTGAGGTAGATGTTGTCTTTAGAGGTATGGCTGCCCACGCAGCCTACCACGAGAAAGGCAAAGATAGTATTCGAGCAGCCGTGGAATTTCTAAGACAGGTTTATCAAATGGATTGGGGCGAAGATTTGATTTGGTTCGGAAAGATCGATGGCGGAGTTGCAAGAAATATCGTAGCCGATAGAACATTGCTTCAAGGTACAGTCAGGTCTGTGAACCTCGAACGGGTGAAGCAACGATTGAGCGATATAGAACTACTTGCAGTGAAGAGCAATAAATCTGTAGGAACCTCGCATGAACTTCTCATTGGTTCTACTTACAGACAGGTCGAAGTTGACGAAAATCTGCTTTCACTTTTAAAAAAGATTGTTGCAGAAAAAGGAATGACTTTTCTTGAATGCGAAAGGAAGTTAACTGCCGAGGATTTTGGTTATTTCTCCGAATACTGTCCAACGTTGATGTATTGGTTTGGTACAAAAAAGGAACGAACGTATGGTCTGCACCACCCCAGATTTCTGCCAGCAGATGAACTCATCGAGTCTGCCGGTGAAATCATGTACGAAGTACTTGCTCGTTTGGTGTGAATCAGATATCATAACTATTAGGAAATCCTGATAGGGGGTGCAGACATTGTTGGCACTGTTCGTGGTTGTTGCAAGTGCAATAATTTATGTGATCTTTCTGACCTTCAAGATCTTAGACAACAGCCCAGGCAATGAACAGACCATATATCTGTCCGAGATAATCCAGAAGGGAGCAAGGTCTTTTCTATTTCAAGAGTATGTGGTTTTCTTGCCGTTGGTTTCGTTGTTAGCCCTCTGCTTGTTCATCTTTCTCGGCTGGATCGTCGCTTTCTCATTTCTCACCGGTGCTCTTTTCTCCACACTCTCTGGTTTTTTCGGTATGACGATTGCCACGAAAGCAAATGCACGGACGAGCTGGGCAGCCTTGTCGGGAATGCCTAAGGCTCTGAAGATAGCCTTCAGCGGTGGTGCAGTGATGGGATTGACTGTCTCAACGTTGGGGTTGCTCGGTTTGGGCATTGTCTACGAATTGGCGAAGGATATGTCGGTAATCAGTTACTACTCACTCGGTGCGTCTTTTGTTGCACTGTTTGCAAGAGTTGGCGGAGGCATATACACCAAAGCTGCAGATGTTGGGGCAGATATAGTTGGAAAAACCGAGGCAAATCTACCAGAAGACGATCCAAGAAATCCTGCAGTTATAGCCGACAACGTCGGTGACAACGTTGGCGACGTTGCAGGAATGGGAGCAGATTTGTACGAATCCTATGTCGGATCGATCTTTTCTGCTCTTGCACTTGGGTCTCTTTTGAACAACCAAAGAGCCTTGCACGTTGTTCTGTTTGTTGTCATTTCGGGATTGGTGAGTTCTCTCTTGTCTGTGATCATCACTACTTTGACGACACAGAGATTCAAGGATCCAGCAGCGGCTTTAAGGTTTGGTAGTATTCTGTCGAGCTCTTTGTTGCTGATTTCCACCTTTATCTATTGCGTATTCATTTCGTGGTTGAGTGTCTTTTTCGTTGTTTTCTTCGGGGTTGTCGTTGGTGTTCTTGTTGGTCTTCTAACAGAATACTATACCTCTGGCAAGAGAATAGAAAATCTTGCAAGGACAGCACAGACTGGTTCATCCAATCTGCTGATAAGCGGACTTGCTTTAGGCATGGAATCGACAGCGATTGTAACTGTTTTGATAGTTGTTGTGGTCTTACTCTCTTACAGATTACTTGGACTATTCGGGGTTGCACTTTCTGCCGTTGGCATGCTTGCAACTTTGGGAATGAATCTTTCTATTGATGCCTATGGTCCTATAGCAGATAACGCTGGCGGAATTGCCCAGATGGCAAAACTCGAGGAACGAGCAAGGCACATTACAGATCAACTCGATGCTGTTGGCAACACGACTGCAGCAATGGGTAAGGGTTTTGCCATAACTTCAGCTGCTTTGACTTCTCTTGCACTTTTTTCGAATTACGCCAGCAGCACACACATTGGAACTTTTGATATCAGACAACCTCAATTGTTCGTCGGAGCACTTGTCGGCGCAATGCTACCATTTCTCTTTTCAGCGTTAACAATGAAAGCAGTTGGAGATGCGGCAGACGAAATGGTACAAGAGATAAGAAGACAGATAAAGGAGATCCCAGGCCTAATAACTGGACAAACGCAGCCAGAGTATAACCGGTGTATCCAAATAGCTACCAGAGGAGCTTTGAGGAGAATGATTTTTCCATCTCTGTTGGCAATAATAGCTCCAATGACAAGTTATTTTGTCTTAGGAGTAGCCGGAACTGCTGGTCTCTTAATAGGTTCCACCGTTTGCGGTGTCATGGTTGCTGTGTTCATGGCGAACTCTGGTGGGGCTTGGGACAACGCAAAAAAATATGTTGAAGAAGGTCATTTTGGTGGAAAAGGCTCCATCACGCATATGGCTACTGTGGTTGGGGACACCGTTGGAGATCCTCTTAAGGACACTGCTGGTCCATCCATAAACATACTCATAAAACTGATGGCGATCACGTCGGTTGTAATTGCCACTTTGATGGGGAGGTAATCTCATGAAGAGAATAGCCGTTCTGTGCGTGGGAAATGACTGCCCTGGTTTGAATGCTGCTATCAGGGCAGCGGTGGTGAAGGGTACCGAGATCGGCATTGAGGTCATTGGTGTGAAGGATGGTTTCGAAGGGCTCTTGGCTGACGAAGTCGATGTCATGACCAAATCGACTGTTTCGGGGATACTCCACCGTGGTGGAACGATCCTTGGAACCTCTCTTTTTGTTCCGCAAAGTGATTCGGAGATTGAAAAAATTGCAAAGAAAGTCGACCAGTATTCGATAACCTCTTTATTGATACTCGGTGGAAGGCTTGGTGCCAGATCGGCGTTGAATCTGATGAAAATGAATGTACCTTCTGTACTTGTTCCGGCAACGATTGATAACGATCTATCGTTTACAGATTTTTCCATAGGTTTTTTCACGGCGATTGAACACGTACGAGAGGCACTCGATATGCTTCACGCGACAGCTGAATCACACCACAGGGTTATGATTGTCGAGACTATGGGGAAACCTGGTGGATGGATAGCAGTCACAGGCGGACTTGCTGGTGGTGCAGACTACGTCATAACAAACGCAGAGCCAGTTGATCCAGATGATCTGCTTAGAAAAATTCGCACTCGATACGAAAGTCAAAAAAGATTTTCGATCGTAGTAGTTGAAGGTGGGGTAACCCTTCCCAAGGAGATGTACGAAGTCAGTAGTGCAAACGAGCAATTACCTCCTGCAGAAGTCGTTGGTATCTTCATTGAAAAGCAACTGAAAGACATTGGTATTGAATGGAGGTATACAAACCTTGGCTATCTGCAAAGAGGAGGCAGCCCAGTGTGTATGGACAGAATTATCGCAACTCAAATGTCCACACACGCCGCTGAAATGGTCAAGGCTGCGCGAGTATACCGTGCAGTTGGCATGAAAGGACTAACCGTTACAGAGGTTCCATACTCAGAGACGATGGTCAACATCAAGATCATAGAAGAGCATCTGAGAAATCTGGCCAAGCTTTTCTACTGAGGTGGTTGTGTGAATCTCTTAGAGATTATAGGTCCTGTGATGGTAGGCCCATCGAGTTCTCATACACTTGGTGCAATGAGAATCTCGAAATTTGTCTATTCAATGATGGGTGCAATGCCAAGAACTGTTCAGTTCTTTCTACATGGTTCTTTCGCAGAGACTTACAGAGGACATGGGACCGATAAGGCGCTTTTGGCAGGTATCATGGGCTTGAGGTACGACGATGAGAGGATCAAGGAATCTTATTCTTTAGCGAGAATGAAAAGGCTTGAATTCTCTTTTGAAAAGACAGATCTCGGTGCAGTGCATCCGAACACCGTCAGAATAAGGGCACAATGGCCAGGATATGAAAACGAAGTCGAAGGCTGCTCGATAGGCGGCGGGATGATAAAGATTACGAAGATAAACGGTATTGATTGTGATCTGAGTTGGCGTTATGACACTTTGATAATCGTCAACAAAGACGAACCAGGTGCCTTGTCAAAGATACTCAGTCGTGTGAATACCAACATAGCAAATCTCTACTTGAGGAGAATGAATCTTTTGCAATCAAAGGCACTGACTATAATTGAACTCGATTCCCCGATTGAACGAAGTTCCGATCTGTTGAAAGTAGATTCAGTTCTCGAGTGTTATTTTGTGCCGAAAGATGATTTTGTATAGAATATCTGTAGGATGGATGGTGTAGATGAAGTTCAGTGAGTTGATAGATTTATACAAGAAAACGAATCAAAAATTCGATGATGTGATTTTGATTTCGCAAATGCTCGAAGACGGGTCAGATCCATTACAGACCAGGAAGAACGTTGAGAGACTTCTAAAAACAATGCTCGAGATATGTGAGAAAGGTTATGGCAACTCATACGAGACCTTGACTCATCTTTGCGGCAACAATGGGTTTTTGTTTGCAAGACATGAGGCTCAGTTCATGGGAGAGTTCAACTACGTGGCGACAGTCACGGCGTTGTGCCTTGCTGAATCAAATGCATCGATGGGCAGAATAGTAGCTTGCCCTACAGCCGGTTCATGCGGAGTAGTACCGGCAATTGTGTATGCCCTCAGGAAGGTGAAGAAGATCGAAGAACCAGTTCTAATCGACAGCTTGATCGTAGCCGGAGCTGTGGGTTCATCTGTGGCGAGCACAGTTTCAATTTCTGGCGCTGTTGCCGGTTGTCAAGCTGAAATAGGCACTGCGACAGCCATGGCATCTTCTTTGGCTGTATACAGTCTTTCGCAAGATCCTGAAAAAGTCTCTCATGCCGCTGCGTTGAGTCTCAAATCACTCATGGGGTTGGTTTGCGATCCGGTTGGCGGCTTTGTCGAGGTACCGTGTGTCAAAAGAAATGCGACGGCTGTAAATGTTGCCATCTGTACTGCCGAAATGGCACTCGCCGGCATCAAAAGTGTTATACCATTTGATGAAGTGGTTGAAGCGATGGCAAAGGTTGGTAGATCGATGCCCGAGGAACTTCGAGAAACAGGTCTTGGCGGTGTGGCATCTACTAAAATGGCACAGTTCCTGGTAAAAGAGATAAGAGGTGAAGGACTTGAAAGCACAGAATGTCGAGATAACTGAGCCAGTCGATCTGTGTCTCAAGAATGGGAAGTTGAATCCATTGGCACTCGGTTGGTCGAGAAAGCCGATAATTCATTGTAACTTGAAGGGGCATTTCTTCAGAAAAAAGAAATGGAACTACTGGGCGATCTTCAATCAGGAGTGTCTCTTCTCGGCAACTGTCTCAAACTTGGATTACATTGGAGTCGTATTCTGTTATTTTCTCGATCTGAAGAGTATGGAGTTTTTTGAGAAAACAGTTTCTGTACCTTTTGGCATTGGCTGTCATCTGCCTGATTCAGTTGATGGCGATGTGTCTTTCAGCTCAAAAAAGATGCAAGTAAATTTCAAAAGGCATTCAACCCAAACAATGATTGAAGCACAACTGACAGTGTCTAAAGACAATGATTTCAAAGCACGTATTGAAGTCTTTCACGATGATTATGAATCCTTAAGTGTCGTCGTCCCGTGGAGTTGGAATAGGTACCAGTATACTAACAAGCAGTTTTGTTTGCCAGCTCGTGGCGAGATCACCTTCAGAGGTAAGAATTATATGTTTGATCTAAAAGATACCTTCGCCGTACTCGATTTCGGTAGAGGTATTTGGCGTTATTCTTCTTTCTGGAACTGGGCGAGTTTTGCTGTTCATATGCCTGACCAAACGACCGTTGGAGTGAATCTTGGAGCCGGATGGACCGACGGTACAGGTACAAATGAAAATGCAATATTACTTAACGGGAAAATTACCAAACTTTTGAGTGATGTGATTTTCAAGTATGACAAAAACGATCTCATGAAACCGTGGCACATATACACCAAGGATTCCGATGAGGTTGATTTGGAATTCCAACCAATCTTTCACAGAGTTGCGAAAACAGATCTGCTGATACTTTCTTCTAAGGTGAACCAAATGATAGGTCTCTTCAAAGGTTTTGTCAGAGACGAAAACAGAAAAACTTACATCATCAGAGATGCCCTCGGTTGGGCGGAAGAACATTATGCACGGTGGTGATCAATCCAGTAAGGCGTCGACGAATTGCTTTGCATCAAATGGTTTGAGATCATCGACACCTTCACCAATTCCTATGAACTTTATTGGTAAACCAAGTTCCTTCTTTATTGCCAACGCAATTCCGCCTTTCGCCGTGCCGTCGAGTTTTGTCAAGACCACGCCAGTGACGTTGACCATCTCTTTGAAGGTCTTTGCTTGAATCAAACCATTTTGTCCTGTTGTCGCATCTATAACCAATAGAACTTCGTGAGGTGCACCTTCAACGACCTTCCCGACAACCCTGTGAACCTTGCTGAGTTCTTCCATGAGATTCTTCTTTGTGTGCAGTCGTCCGGCGGTGTCGATTATGACAACATCTTTTTGTTTGGCTTTTGCGTGATTGACTGTATCAAAAGCCACAGCAGCTGAGTCTGCGCCTTCGCTGTGGCTTATCACAGTGCAGCCAATCCTGTTGCCCCACTCAATCAATTGTTCAATTGCGGCAGCTCTGAAGGTGTCGGCTGCGCCGAGAACAACCGTTTTTCCAAATGATTGAAAATACGCTGCGAGTTTTGCCGCCGTGGTGGTTTTACCAGTTCCGTTGACTCCAACTATAGTCATCACGAATGGTCTTTGGTCCTCAAATTTCAAATCGTTCTCTCCCGAAAGAACTTCAACGAGTATCTCTTTGAGAGTCATGAAGGCATCGTCTGTGTTTTTTTCTCTGAGTTTATCAATTATGTACTGCGTCGTTTGATATCCAACATCGGCAGCGATCAATCTTTCTTCGAGTTCTTCGATTACTTCGTCGCTGATCCTTTTTCCTTTCAAGAGTTGTGAAAGCCCTTCGAAGAAACTCTTTCTCGCTTTGGCAAGACCTGCTCTGAGTTTTTCAAAAAAACCCATCTTCTACACCTTCTTGTGTGGATCGTACTCCTCAAGGATTTTCATCGTACTGGCGACGATTTCATCTATTCGAGCCTTCAAGGGCAACTGTCTTGAAGAATTTCTTGGCTTTACCTCCACAATACCTTCTGAAAGTGTTTTCCCAAGAGTTATTCTCGCAGGGAAACCTATCAGGTCAGCATCTTTGAACTTCACACCTGGCGAAAGATCTCTATCGTCCAACAAGACTTCCACACCTTTTTCTGTCAACGCGTTGTATATCTTTTCTCCCATCTGCTTCTGCTGGGCATCTGCCATTGAAACGATCGTTATGATCACCTCAAATGGTGCCACAGACCTTGGCCAAATGATTCCATCTTTGTCGTGCAACTGTTCTACAACGGCAGCCATTGTTCGAGAAACTCCCCATCCATAGCATCCCATTATGAAAGGTTTCAGTTCTCCCTTTTCGTCCATATACAATGCATTCATCGATTTTGAATATTTCGTTCCCAACTTGAAGACATGCCCCAATTCTATTCCTTTCGACCCCGTCAAAGGTGTTCCACAGACTGGACAAGGATCGTTTGGCTGGACAACTCTCAGATCGGTGTAAGAGTTCACAGAGAAATCTCTACCCAAATTGGCGTTAATGTAGTGGTAGTTCTCCTTCATACCACCAACCACAACGTTCTTCATGTACTTGACACCGTGATCTGCAACTATGTGAACGTTGTCGATTCCAACAGGACCTATGAAACCGATTGGCACTTTGAAGGTTTCAAATACTTCATTCGGTTCAGCGAGTCTGAGTGATTGATCGTTCATGTGAACCTTGAGTTTTTCCAGGTTCAGATCTCTATCTCCCTGAATCAGTGCCATTACGAAACCATTTCTGCCAACGAAGAGAAGTGATTTCACTATTTGGTTTGCCTTGACTTTCAGAAACTCAGACACTTGCTCAATCGTTTTCACATTGGGCGTGTGCACTAAGCTCAGAACTTTTTCAGCTTCCTCACTCTTTTCATATTCACCTTTGTAGGGAGCTTGCTCGTCGTTAGATGAGTAACCGCATTTCTCACAACTGAGCAGATTTGTCTCGCCAACTGGCGCAAAGCTCACAAATTCGTGAGATTCATTGCCTCCAATGGCTCCTGAAGCAGCCTCGGTGATAACGTATTTCAAATCTATTCTCTCTGCGATTCTGCTGTAAGCCTTTTTGCAGGCTTCATAGGTCTCATTCAACGATTCTTGACTATCGTGAAAACTGTATCCATCTTTCATTATGAACTCCCTGGCTCTGAGCAAACCAAACCTCGGTCTTATCTCATCTCTGTATTTGGGGCCTATTTGATAAAGAAAAACTGGTAACTGTTTGTAGGAACGAAGTTCATCCTTTATCATGTGTGTGAAAACTTCCTCGTGTGTGGGACCAAGTGTGAACTCTCTTTCATGCCTGTCCTTCAACTTCATCATCTCTGGACCGTAATCATCCCATCGGCCGGTGATTTTCCACAGCTCTGCAGGTTGAATGATGGGCATAGAAACTTCCTGAGCTCCTATGGAATTCATTTCTTCTCTGATAATCTTTTCGATCTTGCCAAGAGTTCTCTTCGCCAAGGGAAGATATGAATAGACACCGGCTGCTATTTTCCTGATGAATCCAGCCCTATACAAAAGCTCATGACTTACCACCTCTGCGTCAGCAGGAGCTTCTTTCAACGTGGGTGCGTATATCTCGGAGAATCTCACATCTCACACCTCCATCCTTTGACAAAATTATAGCAGTTGTCTGTGATAGAATGTCTTGTGAGCGAGTGTTCGGGAGGTTGCTTTTCTGTCAACCACCCACGACTGAAGTCGAGGGCTTGTGAAAGCTCTGGTTGACTACCCTCAGCTAAGGCCGAAAGGCCATCGGGCTACGTTAGATGGGTCATGGCATCTTGAGATACTGCTCAAGTTTCAAGCTCTGCCGTCTGTCATTAAAC
>JBBFME010000057.1:0-12438 GCA_037478695.1 Pseudothermotoga sp. | reverse complement strand
CAGGTATGCCTGTGGCCGCCATTCTGTTAGGTAATCTTTTGACCAAAATAAATGTGTAGTAAGACATCCCTATCCCAAAGAAAGCTATGGACAACAGAATGAGAGTATCTATGATTTTGCGAACTAAACTGGAAAAGGCACTGATGAAGATTTCTACTTTCACGTGAATTCCCGTTCTAACACCCACACCAGCACCGAGCATGGAAATCCAGATCATTGTTATTAACGCAATCTCTTCTGTCCACATTGGTGGCTTGTTGAAGACATACCTTGCGACGACTTGGTAGAAAACTATAGCCGTCATAAAGAAAAGAGCAATGGTCGAGATCCAGAGTACGATCCTGTTAGTCCAGTCGAAGATGTAATCGAGCACTTTTTTCATCTGATTCACCCCAATTATGGGCGCCCTGAGGCGCCCACCTCACTCATTTGGTTGCTTGGATTTTCTGAATCAGTTCTTTGTACTGAGGATATTTATCATACATTGACTGTACTGCCTTCTGAAATGCAGATACATCTGGTACGAAAACTTGTGCTCCTGCCTTTTTAACTGCCTCGAGTGCCGATTCTTCCCATTGATTCCAGAGTAGTCTTTCATACTGCACTGAAGCAATTGCCGCTGTCTTGAAGATGAGTTTCTCTTCGGCGGTGAGTTTGTCCCAAAATGCTTTGTTGACTAATACTATCTCAGGTATTCTTGTATGGCCATCCAGGCAATAATATGGTGCAACTTCGAAGTGTCTGAATTCGTAATATGAAGGTGGATTGTTCTCTGCACCGTCGACAATTCCAGTCTGTATAGCTGTGTAGATCTCCTCTGGGCCCATAGGCACACCAGTAGCACCGAGTGCACCCATCAAAGCGATCATTATAGCATTCTGTTGCACCCTTATCTTCATTCCCTTTAGATCTTCGGGTTTTTGGACAGGCTTCTTGGTATAGAAACTCCTTGCGCCTGCATCGTAGTAACACAAGCCGACTAATCCTATTTTCTCCATATCCTTGAGTAGTTGTTCACCAATCGGTCCTTCGAGCACTTTCCAATAGTGTTCTGCGTCTCTGAACAAATATGGCATGGCATACACTCCGATGGGATCGTAGAATGGTTGTAGTGGAGCTACTGAAACTCTTGCAATGTGGATTGCCCCCATAATGGTCTGTTCGATCACTTCTTTTTCAGATCCTAATTGACCTCCGACGTAGACTTCCACCTTGTACTTCCCGTTGGTCATCAGTTCAATAGTCTTACCCATCATTTTGATAGCCTCTACAGTTGGATACCCTTCGTTGTGCACATCTGAAGCCTTCAGAACAATGGGTGCGCACAGTGAAATCAGAGCAAAACCCACCAGAACCATCAGTACGAAAGCTCTCCTCACCTTCATACACCTCCCCTACAGTTTTAAGTGAGAAAACAAATGTTTTCAAGGTTCTTGATAACCTCTCACCTCCTTTTCTCGTTCTTGTAACCGAGTTTCTCAGATATCGATTTGGCACAGTTTACAACCTTTTCTCCAAAATTTAGAATTACATTGTCTGTGAGTACAGATGTGGCCCCCGATATACTCACAGCGGCTATGGGATAACCTTCGTGGTTGAGAATTGCTGCTCCAATGCACCTTATGCCAGCCTCGCTTTCTTCATCGTCTATGGCGTATCCTCTTTCTCTTGTTCGAATGATTTCCTTTCTCAGCTCATTTGGATCGACTATTGTTTTGTTTGTTCTTCGCTTGAGTACAACAGAAGATAGATAGTTCTCGAACTCTTGCATCGGCATATGAGCCAATATGGCTTTACCTGCTGAGGTTGAATAAAACGGTGCACGCATGCCAATCTTCGAGACCATTGGAATGCTGTTTACTCCCTCGACTTTGTCAATATAAACTCCTTCGAAACCATCTTTGACTATCAAATGAACTGTCTGACCAGTTTGTGCCATCAATTCAATTAGACTTTTGTGTGCAATGTCTCTCAAATCGAATTTTCTGAGAATGATAGAACCATACTCGAGTAACTTAAACCCAGGGTAATAGATCTTGTCACTATTTCTTCTGAGGTATCCGTATTCTGTGAAAACAGATAAATATTTACACGCGTTAGAAAGACTCATACCGAAGTGCTTGGATATTTCCGTTGCAGTTATTCCATTTGGAGCTTTCACTATGTAATCGAGAATCTCAATAGCCCTTTTGAGAGTGTGCAAAATTCAATCTCCCTTCTTCAGAAAATCTTCTCGGATTGGTGTGAAGACATCTATTAGAATTCCGTCAGTGAGTGCCCGTACTGAGTGTTGTACATTCGATTGAATGTAGATGCTGTGTCCTTCTTTTACCATGAAATGTTGATCACCTACCGTGTACACGAATTCACCTTTTACAACGTAAGACATCTGCTCGTGCACATGTGAGTGAGGATCACTTGCCGCGTCCTTCTTGAAAGAGACTTGAGTCATCATCAGATTTCCACCCCAGGCTAAAACGCACATCTCAATGCCTTCTTTGACCTTTTTCTTTTCAACCTCTTGCACATTTACGATCCTTTTCATCTGCACAACCACCCTCCATCTACTGGAATCACCGCACCTGTGACGTAATCAGATGCCGAACTTGCCAAGAAAACTGCGACACCTTTCAGATCCTCTGGTTCACCCCATCTGCCCATAGGGATTCTTGAGAGAATTTCTCTGTTTCTTTTTTCATCCATTCTCAACGCTTCTGTGTTTTTCGTTGCCATGTAGCCCGGAGCGATCGCGTTGACGTTTATTCCATGAAGTGCTAATTCGTTGGCAAGCACTTTTGTCAATCCTACTATTCCGTGCTTTGAGACTGTGTAAGCCGTTGTGAGAATACCGCCTTGGAATGAAAGCATAGAGGCAATGTTTATGATCTTTCCCCTTGCATTTCTTACAATCAGGTGATTTGCGAATCTCTGTGATAACAAGAAAACAGATTTGAGATTCACTGTCATGACTTCGTCCCAATCTTGCTCGCTGTAATTTGTTGCGGGTGCTCTTCGAATGATTCCGGCGTTGTTAACCAATATGTCTGCCTTGCCGAATTTTCTAACTGCCTCATCGATAATGGAAGGTACCTTTGACAAATCTTTCATGTCAACAGACAGTTCAAGATACTGCCTGCCAAGTTTTTGAACTGCTTCTTTGGTTTGCGTTTGGTCTGATGATCCGGCAACTCCGACTATCTCTGCACCTGCTTCGGCCAAAGCAACAGCCATTGCCTGGCCAAGGCCTCGTGATGCCCCCGTTACGATTGCGACCTTTCCTAACAGAGAAAAACTCTCCATCACATTCATCTGCGAACACCTCTTAAACAGAAAGATTGTTTTCGATATTCTGTATCATCTTTGTTGCTAAGTCAACAAATCTCAAGTCAGGGTCTACATAAGGCGCTTGAACTCTCTTTGGGCCTGCGAGGAGCCAAAGATAGTAAACCGTGAAGCCCGGAGCCGCAACAACTGTGTGATATCCTTTGGGCATCAAATGAAGTGTGTCGTTTTTGACTACATAAGCGGTGTCGAAATCTTGTGAATCCGTGTAATGCCTTGCCATTCCAAAACCCTTTGGATGATCGACCTTGTAGAAATAGATCTCTTCCAGATAGCTCTCTTCGGGCAAATTATCTTTTTCGTGTCTGTGTGCGGGATAGGTCGACCAATTTCCAGAAGGAGTAAAGGTCTCGCCAACCATCAAACTAATTGCAGGATGTTTTTCATCGACGGCTATCTGGTGATAGGTTCTCGAATAGTTGGAAATACCCCACTTTCCCGAGGCAACCTCTTCTGGTTTGATCAAGTAGGGTTCGATATGACATTCTTTATCTACTTTAGCTTTTGCTAAAGCTACTTCGACCGATTCATTTTGAGATGCTTTGATTGTGAATGAGTGTCTCGGTGGTATATAGACCGAAAATGGTTTGCCTTGAAAGACGTTCTTCCTACCGCCTATTGCAAGAAAGGTTTTACTGCCTACTGAAACATCGCATCTGCCAGAGAGTATTACCAAGAAGATCTCACACTCACCACTTACAGAACTGTACTCTTCAGATGAAGACAACAGTATTCTCTCAAAACCAAGATAACGCATTCCGTTTTCACCAGGATTGGATTTGAAAATTTTCTCCTCTTTTGGTAGGTGCAAGAAGTACTCCACCATCATCGCCCCCAGTGTCATAAAATGACAGTTACTTTCTTTTTGTGACATCAATAGAAGTTTATCAGTTTTATAACGATATTGTCAACAGTCTATGCCTCATCGTGTATCACAAAGGATAGCCATCTGAGAAGTTTTAGTCCCAACTGTCTTCGAAAATCTCTGAAAATCTCTTGTTTTCTCAATTTTTCTAAGTTATACTATTCTCGGAGGTATAAGAATTGCTAACAGGACTTCAACGAAACGAGATAACTGAGCATCATGTCTATAGATTGTTGGCAAAGTATGAGAAATCCCCAAACTCCAAGATTTTGGCAGAGATTGCCAGCGATGAACTTGCACACTACAACAAGATCAAGTCCATAACAAGAGAGGATCTTTCACCGAATTGGTTGAAGGTCTTTTGGTACTTTCTGCTTGCGAAAACTCTTGGCTTAACCTTCGCGCTCAAGTTGATGGAAAGAGGCGAAGAGAGAGCACAAGAAGCGTACATGAAAGTTGAAGAAAATACTGTTAAGCACTTTGTGGTGGAAGAAAAGAATCATGAAGAGCAGCTGCTCAAGATGATAGATGAAGAAAAGCTTGATTACATAGGTTCAATGGTACTTGGACTGAACGATGCCCTTGTAGAGCTAACCGGCGCACTTGCAGGTCTGACACTTGCGATACAGAAGACAAGTATCGTGGCTCTCTCTGGCATAATCACTGGTATTGCCGCTGCACTCTCGATGTCTGCTTCAGATTACTTGTCCAGAAAGTCAGAAGGCGGAGAGAAGAAACCGTTCAAATCTGCTCTCTACACTGGTGTTGCTTACATTTTCACGGTCTTCTTTCTCACCTTTCCATACCTTGTTTTCAAGAATCCATTTTTCGCACTGTCTCTCACAGTGATCAACGCAGTTTTTGTTATATTCATCTTCACCTTTTTTGTCTCGGTTGTCAGGAATGAGAGTTTCAAAAAGAGTTTTCTTGAGATGTTCTTCATAAGTATGGGAGTAACGGCAGTTTCATTTCTCATAGGTTTGTTGGTTAGGAAATTTCTTGGCATTGAAGTATAAATGTTTTTGAGTTTTTCTCAACCCGTCTGCGAGTTGTCAACGGTTCTTATGAATTTCAAGAAATGTTCGTGAAAGGTCTTTATATCTTGCTCACTGATTGTTTGTTTGGCATATCTCACTTTCACATAGATATTAGTCATCACAGAAAGGTCTTCGTCTCTGTCTGTAAGTGAAAGAATTTCATACGGTGTCATGTTGTGGTGTTGGGGGAAGTACTTTCTGCGCAGCCACCAATAAGCTCCGAGGACATATGTTTCAGTATTCTCATATTCTGGAATCTTATCCAGAGGATAAACCACAACGTCTTCAGGAAGACCGATTTGTTCATCTTTCAAAGGCAGTTTCATGCGTTCTGAAACTTTGAAGATAGAGTATACCAAGACAACACTCATGATTGCAAGTGAAAAAACACTTATCCAATCGAGAATCGTTTGTATGTTTGTCAAAGATTTTTTCGTATTTGAATCTTCGACGATCAAAACAGTTGCTTCTTGGCTGACTTGATAACTCTCTTGAGCTTGTTGTTCATTTTCTTGAAGTGACAGAAATTGTTCTGAGACTCTTTCGGTTGGTTTTATAAATCTAAAGACAAGCGAGAGAGCAGAGATCGAGACTGTGAAGATGAGTAATCCGAGCAAGAGAAGTTTGAGTGTCCCTTTTACGCCAAAGTTAGTCACTGAGAATGTGAAAAGGAGAATGCCAAAAAGTATGAGTACAATTGGGAACCACACTTTGTCTATGAAATCTGTTAACCAACTCTTCTTAGATGACTCTTGTTGATCACTTGATTTGGTCATGACTAAGATCTGCTCTTGTGACTGAATTTTCTCGGGACTTTCTTGTTTCTGAGGTTCCGGAATAGAAGATAAAACAGATTTCAGTGGGAAGAGATTTACCCTGGCAAAGCCAACCGCCACTAAGACGGTTGCCACAATGTACATTAGAGCAACCTTCAGATTGAACAATTTTGATTTGTTTGCGTACCAAAAACCAATCAAAAGCCCAAAGCACAGAAGATCAAAGACTCTGCCGTGTGGTGTTGCTAAGCTGAAATAGATCCCCAGAAAGACCAAAGAACTCATTGAGAGAACTCCATCAGAGGTTGATATCAAGACTAATGAGGTAATCACAAAGACGAGTACCATGGCGCTGAAGAATTCAATCTTTACGATTCCAGAGATCACAAAAGTAGTTATGAAAATGACTGGCAATATGAGAACAGTGGAACAACCTATATCCCAAGTGAGAAGTAGTGTGCAGAAGACCGTTAGAGCAACCAATATCAGATTAGCCCACAACGGCATCAACGAACTGAATATATAAAACGCAACCAAAGCAATCACGAAGCTTGACAAAAAGCGGTTAAGGGCTTTGTATTTCATCGAAGACCTCCTGAAGCGTTTGACTCGGTTTCACTATTCTGACGATTATCTGCTCTCGTTCGAGCAGTTTTGCTCTATCAAGGAGTCTCTGCATATCTATTGGATACATCTCATATGTTTTGGACGGTTTGTACCTTGGATCTCTGTAGCCATATGGAATCAGAAGTACTATTACACGTGAACATTTTGCTTTCGCACTTATCAAAAGCGGTAAGAGTGAATCGGTCAAATACATCGATACGATGACTAATGTATTCGATGGTGTCAGCCTGTGCAAATCTTTCGCCAGTTCTTCATTCAGTTGTGGTCCATTCTCATCTCCTTTTGCCATCGCCAGAAGTTCGACGGCACTCACCCAGTCAGATTTCGGTGTGTAGTTTGTTTTGAGAACATCCTTTGCTATCACAACGATGTCCACTAAATTCCCAAAGCGTGTCAACCAGTAAATGATCGATGAAGCTGCAAGCACTGCCTCTTCCTCGTAGTTCTTTCTTATCTGTGCCCATACATTCTTTGCGAAGATCTCCTTGGACAGGTTCAGATCCAGATAGAGTATTGTATTGCTGATCGCAGTGAAATCGAACTCCTTCACATACAGTGAGCCGAGTTTTGCCGATATCTTCCAGTGAACTCTGTTCAAAGGCTCACTCGAGTATTCTCTCACTCCCTTTACCTGGGTTGTGTCTTCGAGCAATTTGAAATCAGATTTACTTCCTGGGAGTAGTTCACGAAGTCTTGATGGGAATGATTCCAAGTGCATGATCTTGGGAAGTACGAGTATCTCTTGATCTGCGCAGTAGTAAGCCCAATGCTTGAAAAAACCAAGAGGATGTTCATAGACAACTACAAAATCGGTCAGAAGCTTTTTACCGCGTGTGGAAAAAGATGTCTTCGCTTGTATCGTAACTGTTTGGGACTTCTTTAACGTCACTTCCCGTTCCAGTAGATTGTACGACAGAAGTTCAGCAACCTCTATTTGAGATAGAACAGTTACCTTTAACGACCCAGAATTATTGCGCAATTTGTGAGTTACAATGACATCTTCATTTGTAAAAGCCCTTGTTCTATTTGGAAATCGTTCAACTTCAAGATTTGTTACTGCTTGTTTTGTTGTGAAGTAATTCATCCAAAGAAACGCACATGAGACACTCAAGAGCACCGAAAAACCATTGAGGTTGGCGACAAGCCAAAGTATTGAGAAAACTGTCAAGATCGTGAGCAAACTGTTTGATGAGACGATTTTTCTCAGCTCAAGTCTCACTCTTTATAGGAGCCTCCTCCGTTTTGAGAATTTCTTCGATTATCTGCTGCTTTGTTTTTCTCATGAGTCTTGCCTCAGGTCTGAGTATTATTCTGTGTGCGAGTGTATCGATCACTATCTCCTTTACATCGTCCGGTAAGACGTACTCTCTACCTCTCAAGGCAGCGAGTGCCTTCGAGATCTCCATTAAGGCGATGGCACCTCTTGGGCTTGCACCGAGGGCTATATCTTCATGGTTTCTGGTGCGTGAGACAATTCTCACGATGTAGTCTAATATGGAGTCGTCGATATAGACCTGCTTGACTATCTCCTTGGCATGATCCAACTCACTTTCATCACAGATTGGCTGTAGCGAGTCAATGGGATGCAATTTTTCTAACCTGCGGAGCATCTGCATTTCTTCTGTTTTTTCAAGATACCCTACTGACAAGCAGATTGCGAATCTGTCTAATTGTGCCTCTGGTAGTGGAAAGGTTCCTTCGAACTCAACGGGATTTTGTGTGGCTATCACAAAAAAGTGCTTACTCAGGGGGTAAGTTGTGCCATCTACTGTGACCTGTCTTTCTGCCATGGCTTGTAACAAGGCAGACTGTGTTCTTGGGGTTGCTCGGTTTATCTCATCTGCGAGGAGTAGATCTGTGAAGAGAGGACCTTTTTTGAAAACGAACTCATTCTTCTTGGTATCCAAGATGTTCAGACCGGTTATGTCTGATGGTAACAGATCCGGTGTACACTGTATTCTGTTGAAGTTCAGTCCTGTGGAGACGGCCAGCGCCCTTGCCAACATCGTCTTACCAACGCCGGGTACATCGTTCAGAAGCACATGTCCATCACTCAGCATCGAAGCCAGTATCTTCTCAATTATACTTTCTTTCCCAACGATTACCTTTGACACGTTCTCAATCACGCGTCTTGCGAAAGTTTCCAAGGTTTCCATCTCGAACTCCTCCTGGTATTCAAATTCACCGGTTTGGAAATTATCCCGCCAACAATTTTATACGCAGTTGCTTCTTCTTCCTTAAAAGGTGTTTTATTCCGATAATCGTGTTTCTTGATGAATGTGGATAGATCATTCTTCAATAAGGTCAGTTTCGTCATCTCGATTTCACTGAAGCTATCTTTAAAAGCCTGGTCGATCTTCGAAAGCAATTTGTGATAGTGATCAATACACAAGATCGATTTGCTTCTTCTGAAAAGATCTAAGCCTTCTCTACTGTTGAAGAACTTGCTGAAAGAAGTTATATACATTTTCTCAATCTCACTCTCACGATCGCACAAATAACAATTATGATTCAGTGATGTAGTTTCATTCAAAGTTTTGATATGATTATCGATCATGTCTTCGTATATTATTGCAATTCCCAACAAACCAAGTTCAGGATGCTTCTGGAGGTGTTGTTGAACCTTGTCGATGTGCCTTTTGCACAGACCAGTTTCTCTCAGATGTGATCTCACCTGTGGGTCATTCACAAGTTCGTAGAGTATCGTGTCGATGAGCTGCTCAACACTATTTTCAACGAGCAAACACACAGGACAGCTTCTGTCTTTTTCCGTCAGAGTATCGATTATCTTGATTTCAGTGAAATCTCTTGGCTTCAATTGTCCCACCTCAATGAAAAAAAGCTCCTACTCTTTCGAGTAGGAGTCATCAGCCTGTATGGCGATTATGGCAGACTCCATTGCCAAAAAATATTATACCATTGTCTACAATTTTATCAACCAACTTCTGACATTCGTCAACTTTTCGTGTTCTTGGATGGGTTTTTCAGCTAAATTCGTTTCAAGAAGGGGTCTTGTGCACTTCACAGTTGGGTTCTTCCCAGTCGGATCAAAGATGCGCATTATCACACCCTTGCCATTCTCTGATGGTTTGAAGGCGCTGAGAAAACCGTTGAGTACTTCGATCTTCTGCATCATTGGTTTCTTTTCAAATTTTCCCTGTATTGCCAAAGGTGTGATCTGATATTCTCTTACCTTTCGGTAAACATCCTCTATATTCCAATTTTCGTGAAGAATGATGGAAAACTCTAGAAGGTGCTCGCCAATACCTTGTGCCTCAGGTGTTTTGATACCTGGTCCTGCGTGTCCTGGCCTGGTGACAAGATCGTCTCTCGAAAGCCATTCGACACTTCTCAGAAGAGTCATCTTCACTCCCTCTTTTTCAACGCGTACCTCTCTGAGGCCCTTTGTCGAGATTGTAATACCCACCTCTGGCAACGTGACAAACCAGTACATGGCAAAGTTGTTCTCAGGCAACTCTGCCCATTGTGAGTAGTCGGCGTCAAAGTTTTCTATCTTGTGAGCAACAGGGCCATAGTAGCCATCTGTTATGATTTCTGACAAGTTTTTCAACGGGAAGACAACTGATAGTCTGTGGTCTTTAGCAGTATTGCTGAATCTGAGTTTTACATCTATTCTCGGTAGGTCACGATAGAAGGTGTATTCAATTTCGAATGGCATTTCTACAAGTTTTTCAGAACGACTCTTTCTGTCACTCTTTATAGACTCGGGTATGGGTATGCTACTTCTTGCAACGACTCTCTTGAGAAAGGAGCAACTGGCGATCTCAGTCACTTTCGCTTTTGTATCAAGCGAGGTGAAGATTTCTTTTCGTGCAAAGCTGTAGTTGTACTCATCGCCGACATCTTCAACGTCCTCCAAGTAACAGAGATTTTCTACAGTTCTTTCTCTGTGCTTTAACCTCAGAGTTCCGTTCTCTTTTATCTCGTGAGGTGGGTTAAAGACGTTCTCAGTTTTCTCAGTCTTTGGTACAATTCTCAGAGTCTTGAAACCGAAGGCTGGTACGTTTATGTTCAGCAAATATCCATACTTTTCGCGCATGTCATTTTCTATAGCCTTGGTCGTGTGACTTTCATAAAATCTGACAAGAGTGCTCAAATCCGTTTCAAGGTCTTCTGCTTGGTTCAGTGCAACTGACTCAACGATCTCTCCGCTTTCTTCGTCGATGAAATCATACTTTCCTTCATCCAAACGTAGATGACTCTCGACGACCCCTTTGAACTCTCTTTCAAGTGGGTTGAAGACTGTGAGTGCCATATCGCTTACGCGTTTTCCACTCATTTGGAGAAAGGTCTTTGCAAACAATGCTTCACCGTGATCTATTGATCTTTTCAACCTGTTCTGAACCGTTCTGTGTACTTCGTCTACGCTGCAACCGCAGATGCTGTCATGGGGCTGGCATTGCAGTATCAGCTTCCATCCGTAAGAAAGTGACTGATATGGTGTTGGATTACCGAGGATTTTTGAGATTGCAAGGATCGGTTCAAGATAGTGAATGTAGAACTTCTCAGCTCTGTGATGCAATATCTTTTCCCAGATTCGTGCTGAGGTCACATCCTTGAGAACTGGCACGATTTTGGGTGATCTGAGTTCTCCAACAAGAGTTGGTTTCGGGTCACTGAGCGCCGCAATGTACTCTTCAAAACTCGTTTGCACAAACTGCATATCTGGTGTAGAGATTTCCTCAACGATCTTCCCGATATCACAGTACGGGATCTCGTGGTCTGTTCCATTCATCAAAAGAGGTGGGTTGGTTGGATCGATCTTTGAGAGAATTTCTGCTTCTTCTACGAACTTTCTTTTGAGGGCTTCGCGCTCGATTCCAAAGTGTGCCGCATTTGAATAGCTGTGAATTAAGTAGACTACATTCACTGAATCGCCAAAGGGGCTTGACCAACAAAAAGTCGTCTTCTCAATTCCATCTACGCCGCGCCATATAACTGCCCATTTCATGCCGAGTCCCTTGACTACAGATGGCATGTAAGCGTTGTGGCCAAACATGTCTGGCAGGTAACCAACCTTTGAGATTTCGATATTGAGCTGCTCGGCGATCTTCTCGCTGTACAGATAGTTTCTAATCCATGATTCAGGGCTGACGAGAAATTCATCTGCCAATATGTACCATGGTCCTACGGCTATTCTTCCTTTTCGTATCAAGTTAAAAAGCTCTTCGCTTCGATCCATTGCCTCTTGAAAGTCTTCAAGTACTATCGTCTGGCCATCCAGGTGAAAGTGTTTGAAGGAATCATCTTTGCTCATGATTTGAGTCAGTTTTTCGAGCAGAACGATCAGTCTTTCTCTGAAGATCTCGAAAGTGGCGTACCACTCTCTGTCCCAGTGGGTGTGTGTGATCACGAAAGCTTTTTTCAATTTATTTCACCTCTCTTTATAAAGACTGGGTTTGTTATGAAAATGGGCAAATTACGCTTACCGTAAACGATGAGAATGACAAAATCATCTGGTTGAACCTCTATTTTTGCGTCTATCTCCTTGACTTTACCGAAATCTTTCGACGAGTTTTTTGTGATTATCATCACGTTCTGTTGCTCAAAATCACCTATATTTGCCCTTATACACACACTTTCTTGCCATGAAACTATCTGCCCAAAAGACTTTCCTTCAACAGTAAAGGACAGATCCTTGGTGTAGCCCAGATAAGCCTTGCCAGACTTTATGGCGTAGATCACCTCTGGAAGACTCAATTCTCTTGCGAGAACAACGGTCTTGATCCATTCTGATTCGGATCGCCTGTGCAAGTCTCTGCCTGCTGTT
>JBBFME010000056.1:0-12449 GCA_037478695.1 Pseudothermotoga sp. | reverse complement strand
CTCGAGAAAATATCTGTCAAAACCCCTTGTTACTCTTGCATCTGCTATAGAGAAGTTTGGTACTGGTGATCTGACAGTAGATTTTCAAGTGAATTCAAAAGACGAGATTGGCACGATTACAAATTCACTCAAAAAGATGAGAGACGCGCTAAGAGATTCTATGTCAAAGATCAAACAAGATTCCCTTAACGCTTCGAAGATGTCAGAATCTCTTGCTTCAACGGCACAGGAATTTTCTGCGTCCATCGAAGAAATCTCTGCAAAGACAGACGAGATGAACAAATCCGCACAGAACACCTCTGCTTCAATACAAGAAGTGACAAGTGGCGTAGAAGAAGTAGCGGCAAGTGCACAGAATGTATCAAAAGCATCGCAGAATCTCTCTGAGAAAGCTGCTTCGGTGAGATCTGCAGCAGACAAAGGTGATCAGGCTGTGCAGTTGATAACAAGCATGATATCTCAGATAAAGGAAAACTCAACGAAAACACAAAAGGTTGTAACAGAACTCACAGAAAATGCCAAGAATATAGGACAGATAGTAGACACGATAAACTCTATTGCAGAACAGACGAACCTGTTGGCGTTGAACGCAGCGATAGAGGCAGCCCGAGCAGGCGAAGCAGGTCGCGGTTTTGCAGTTGTCGCAGACGAGATAAGAAAGCTGGCAGAAGAGAGCAAGAATGCAACGCAGAAGATTGCCCAGATACTTTCGAGCATACAGCAAGCGGCAATAAGTGCAGATGAAGAAACAAGAACAACTGTCAACAGAGTGATGCAGACCTCTGAGCAAGCAGTTGTCGTTGGTGATGAACTTGTGAACATACTCAGAGAGGTCAAAGAGATCAGCAATATGATTGAAAACTTGGCAGCGAGCGCCCAAGAAATGAGCGCAGCGGCAGAAGAGATGAGCAGTGCCATGGACACGGCTACCAAATCTGTCACTCAGATAGCTACCGGTCTTGGTGAAATTGACTCAGCGATGAAAGATCAAGCGAGCAGTTCAACACAACTGGCCAATATGGGTGAACAGATGGCGCAGATCGCACAGAGATTGAGTGATATAATCTCTGCTTTCAAACTCTGAAGATAGTGGGGCACCTCGTGTGCCCCTTTCGATTTCTTCGCTCACATCATTCTGAATATTTGCACAAATTTCTTATCACACAGAAATTGCACTTGGGTTTTTTCTTTGTGCAGAAGTCTTTTGCGTGTTTCACTATCAAAGCGTGGTATTCTTGATAGATTTTTGTATCTTTTGGGATGAGTTCAAAGAGTTTTTGAACAGCATCGTAATTATCCTTTTGCTGTATGATATGTAGTCTACTGAAAATTCTCTTCGTGTAGTTGTCCACGACGAAAATGGGTTTATTGAACGCATAGAGTAAAATCGAATCACAGGTTTCCTTTCCTATGCCTTTGACAGACAGTAGTTTTTCTCTGGTTAGTTCATTTGAAAGCCTCTGAAAGTCAAAATCGTACTCATTCAAGAGATTCACTATGTTTTTCAGCCTCTGAGCTTTTAAATTGTAAAAGCCTGCAGATTTTATGAACGTAGCGAGTTCTTGAACTGAGATAGCACAAAATCTTTGAGGTTCCAACAATCCATTTGACTTCAAATTCACTATTGCCCTTTCGACGTTCTTCCACGAGGTGTTTTGGGTCAAAACGGCACCTACGATCACCTCAAACCAACTCTCTGCTGGCCACCAATCTTGTGGTCCATAAGACTCATATAGAATTTGATAAACCTTCAACAGGAGCTCTAATGTTTGCACGAGTAGATTCCTCCGAAAAAATCTTATCATCTGATAAGATATTTCTCGGAGGTGTTTCTATGAGAACGAACAAAGATAGACTCGTCATGATCTCAGTTCAGGGTACTATCGTCAAACCAGAGCATTCAGGTAGGCACAGTGTTTCACACGATGGAAAACCTTTCATGTTGCCTGGAACAGGGGGAATAACCTACAACGTGAAGGTTGGAGATTGCACTTTCGGTTGGGAGGCAGATCATGTCGAACCTGGTGTTTCTACAATCCTTGATCAAGACAAAAGAGATTCAGGACCAAACAGGGGATACAATTTCTACGCATGCATAGGGAACGAAGCAAGGGTCGTCACAGGAGACGCAAAAGGAGCAAAAGGAGTTGTGACAGGCCACCATGGTGGAGCTGAACATGTTCTGATAGATTTCGCAGATGAAGTACTCGAAAAACTCACGCTCGATGACAAGATCCTGATCAAAGCCTTTGGACAAGGTCTAAAACTTCTCGATTATCCCGATGTTTTCGTGTACAACATCGATCCAAATCTGCTTGAAAAGATGCAGATCGTTGAGAAAGATGGCAAACTTCATGTGCCAGTTGTCGCAGTTGTCCCATCTTTCTTGATGGGATCTGGCATAGGTTCAACCAGCATGGGCACCGGTGACTACGATATAATGACTGCCGATGAGAAAACTCTCAGGGAATATGGCTTGGACAAACTGCGCTTTGGAGATATAGTCTACATTCAAGATCATGACAACGCCTTTGGTAGATGTTACCGAAAAGGTGCAGCCACGATAGGTGTAGTCATACACAGCGATTGCAAATATGCTGGTCATGGACCAGGAGTAACAACCGTAATGACCTGCGCTCAATCTGTACTCGAACCAATTATCGATCCAAATGCGAACATCGCAAAGATTTTGAAAATAGGCAGATTCCGAGAATAAGCGCAGCCAGAAGGCTGCGTTTTTTAAAGCTATTGCTCACAAAAGGCGTGGAATTTGTCCAAGTGTTAAACCAATGTGTCTTGAACTACTGCTACTTTGCTTACGAGAAAAGAATGACTTGTTTGGATTTCGGAAAAGTCTTGCTCAGTCGTATGATAGCCACACATCCTTTTTGATCTGCAACCAAGATTTCTGATTACCATGTGTGTATTATTTTTGTTCGATCATTTTCATAGAGCTATGCTATAATTTAGCAACACTAACAAGGGGGGAATGTCAAATGAGAGTAGTCTTTTGGTTCCTGTTGGTCTTGGGTTTGTTGCTTCTGGCAAGCTGTCAACTTCCTTCATCAGGAACTGCGCCAGAAAGCTTGGCAAGAAACCTCATCCAATCTGTGATCAACACTCTTGCTGAAGAAGAGCTTCCAGAACCTAATGACAGCCCAACTGAGTTTGTACAACTGGCACGAAGATTTGTCTACACTCCTGATGGGGATCTAAACGATTCAGATGTAATGGATGAAACAAAGACTTTTGGCCTCGTAATACTTTTCAACTTTATCTACCCAGCAACTGCAACGGAATTTACCCTTCTTTCAGTTGCCGAACACGATGTGAAACTGAGTTTCCCCTATATCATAACAGACCCACCTACCTTCGTAGAAAAGGTTTACAGAGTAGTTCTCCATCTGGAAACGGAAGATTCGACAATGACAAGCATATCTCTACCTATCATAACTGTGACAGGCAAAACTCAAGCCTACTTTGGTACAGTGTTCGTTGAGCAGAGTAACGGTGATACCGAGGTGTCCTTATACCCTAAGTACACTCCTTTCGGTTTTTGAGAAAGGCAAGCCCCCGAAAGGGGGCTTTGATCATTCAATCTTTTCTACTGTATGAGCTTCCCAGCTTCTAAAATGAGTCTAAAGAAATCTGAGATGTTCAAAGCTATTGTACGACTTTTTCTCAATGGAAGCTGAAGTACAAATAGTTCTTCACTGGCACCTATACCAATTAACCCTTCACAGAGATTTAGTCTACAATCAACTCGAAAAGTTCGGAGAATCTTGCCAGTCACTGGTTTCGTGCATTACTTCTGAGCGACTTGTTTAATGCAAAGATGACAGATGTGCCATTTGACTTTCTGAAGTTAATATATAGCCTTCAACAAAGGTTCCTTTGAAAGTTACCTTTCGCAAAAAAAGATTGCGATTTCACATGATTCTTTCTGGCAGATTGGATTTTTTGCCATTTCATCAGCGATGAGCACAAAACACATTGAAAATAGTGGTAATATTCATCATAGGGGGTATGATCATGAAGAAATTCATAGTGGTGAGTTTACTGATTTTCTCCACAATAATGATGGCTGAGGTTTATTTTTGGTTTGATTCGTCGCTTGGTTTTTCTGTTTACAACGAACTCTATACTCCAGAGAAAAAATCGATAAAGGCCATGACAGATTACGGTATGCAAGTTGGCTTTGACTACGGGCTCAAAAGAGGCTTGAGGATGGGTGTTAGCTTTGGATATCTGAATATGAGCGTTGCAACAGATCTTGGTTCTGTCAATTCGAACTTGATGTGTGTGGGATTGGTTCCAAGCTTTACCTTTGACTTTCTCGATGTTGTTTCGCAGTTGAGTGGTGGTGTTCTTTTTGTGTTGGCAGGTCCAACTGGCAGCCTTGCAGGTTTTGGTTTATCAGGTACAAGTAATTTTCAAGGTTGGATCTACACAGGAAAGATAGATTTTCTGTGGGAGCTGAGTGAACAGTTTTCGGTTGGAGTTGGTGTTAACGCCAGATTCCACGATCTGAATATTCCAACAAGAGATCTGTCTCTGAGATCTTTGAGTGTACCGGTTTCTTTGAAGATAAGTTATAGATTTTGATTAAATCAACTGATATTCTCTTTGAGATTCTCAAGAATTCCTTGATCAACCTCCAAGGTGAGAATTTTTATTTTGTCGGTTAAGTCCCAGGTTTTTTGCGAACTAGCAAATCGACAAATTTTGATTAGGTCAATATATGTTCTGTCTCACTCCTTTCTATCAGTCTTTCTCATTTTTCAATCTCTACCAACTCAAGTGCTCCCTTTTCTTGTGGTTTGGTGATGAGTGTCTCAGCTTTTACTTGAACTTTCATGAACGCCTCTTGCATGACTTGTGCAACAGTTTGTGGTAATTTCGTAAAGGCGATCACCGTTGGACCACTACCACTGAGCGCCACACCTAAGGCCCCAGCCTCTTTTGCTGCTTGCATAACTTGATAAAACCCTGGAATGAGTTGACTTCGATACGGCTGATGAAGTCTGTCTTGCATACCGATTTCCAAGAGATCGTACTTTTTCGTGTAAAAGGATGTGATTAGAAAGGCGATACTTCTCAAATTAGCTTTTACGTCTTCGAAGGGAACTTCCTTCGGTAGAATCTTTCGAGCTTCAGAGGTTTTCACTTCGAAATTGGGAATGGCAAGAACCACATCGAGTTCAGGATTTGGCAACTTCACGTATCGAAGCTCAGGCAAACCACATAACACCATCCCACCAAACAATGCAGGTGCAACATTGTCAGGATGACCTTCAAGTTCAACTGCCATCTGTAAGAGTTCTTCAGCTTTCAGTGGAAACCCAAGATAGGCATTTGCAGCCACTAAGCCACTCACGATCGCAGCCGAACTGCTACCAAGCCCACGCGAAAGAGGAATTTGGTTTTTCAAGATCAACTTGATATTCTTTGCAGTCTTGCCCAAGCGCTCGAAAACTTTACAGAATGCGAGATAAACAAGGTTGTCCTTATCTTTCGAGATCTTGTCAGCCCCTTCACCTGTGATTTCGATTTCAAAGTTCTTGCTCGATTCATCTACAGATACTTCATTGAAGATTGAAAGCGCCATTCCAATCACATCGAAACCCGGACCCAAGTTCGCCGAAGTTGCAGGGACACGAACTCTTATCATTCGATCACCCTCAGAACCTCATCGTAGATTGGTTCAACCTCAATTGGTTCATTCACGGTGAACTTCAAAGCATTGTCAGGATCTTTCAGGCCATGGCCTGTCAAAACGGCAACTATGACATCAGTTGATTTGAAAGATTTAGTTCGAGAGTACTTCAACAAACCCGCTACACTTGCCGCAGAGGCAGGCTCTGCCATGATCCCTTCTCTTTGGGCTATCAACCGATATGCATTGATGATTTCTTCATCGCTCACAAAAGAAATCTCTCCACCGGACTCTGTTGCCGCTGTTACTGCTTGTTGCCAGCTTGCAGGGTTGCCAATTCTTATGGCTGTCGCGATCGTTTCTGGATTCGGTATTGGATGACCCTTGACTATGGCAGCCGCACCTTCAGCTTCAAAACCCATCATCTTCGGCAATTTTTTGGTCTTTTTCAGTTCGAAGTACTCTTTGAAACCTTTCCAGTAGGCTGTTATATTACCAGCATTTCCAACAGGTATGAATAGATAGTCAGGTGCATCGGCAAGTGCGTCACAAACTTCGAAAGCCGCCGTTTTCTGACCTTCTATCCTGTATGGGTTAATCGAATTCACTATCGCTATGGGAAAATTCTTGCCTATCTCTCTCACAAGTCTCAAGGCTTCGTCGAAGTTGCCTTTTATAGCAACGACCTTCGCACCGTAAAAGAGCGCCTGCGCCAACTTACCCAAGGCGATCTTGCCCTGCGGAATCAAGACAATGCACTTCAAACTTGCCCGAGCCGCGTAAGCCGCAGCGGAGGCAGAGGTGTTGCCAGTCGAGGCACAGATAACAGCTCTTGCGCCCTCTTCGAGCGCCTTTGCCACAGCAAGTACCATCCCCCGATCTTTGAAAGATCCAGTGGGATTTGCTCCTTCGAATTTCAGATAGACGGTTGCATTTACGATCTGCGAAAGATATTTTGCAAAGATCAAAGGTGTGTTGCCCTCGTTGAGTGTTAAGAAGGGAGTTTTGTCTGTAACCGGTAGATGTTGTCTGTAAGCCTTTATGACTCCTTCCCAAGCCATCAGAATTCCCCCTCAACTCTGATCACGTTGCCAATCTGTTTCACCGCCGGTAAAATCTTCAACGACCAAACCGTTTCTTGAAGGTTTGCTTCTTTCGCACGATGAGTGACTATCACAATTTCGGCAATCTCACCCATAGAACGCTTTTGTATCACAGATTCCATACTCACACTGTTCTTTCCAAAAACACCTGCAACCGATGCCAAAACACCGGGTTTGTCCTCTACCAGGAGTCTTATGTAGTACTTCGTTATGACTTCTTTCATTGATTTCAAAGGCTTTTGTTCATAACAAGTGCAACTTAGCCTACCATTGTTCTTACTTTGAAGGTTTTTGATCACCTCAACAATGTTACCAACGACTGCACTCGCTGTGGGCAGTTCACCAGCACCTCTGCCGTAGAACATCAAATCTCCAGCAGCAGTTGCTTTTACGAAAACGGCGTTGAAAACATCGTTCACAGCTGCCAAAGGATGATGAGCTGATATGATCGTTGGATGAACCCGAACCTCAATGCCACCATTGGTTTGTCTGCCAATGGCTAAGAGCTTTATAACACCCCCAAATTCGCGCGCATAGAGTATGTCAACAGGAGTGATTTTGCTTATTCCCTCTACATAGATGTCGCTGAACTTTACTCGTGAATTGAAGGCTATGGACACAAGAATGGCAAGTTTTCTCGCGGCATCGTAACCTTCCACATCGGCTGTTGGATCTGCTTCGGCATAACCTTTCTGTTGTGCCTGTTTCAAAGCTTCCTGATAGTCTGTAGATTCAAAGGTCATCTTCGAAAGGATATAGTTCGTCGTTCCGTTTATGATTGCAATAATCTCCCTAATCTCATCACCGGCAAGACTTTCCTTCAAGGCTTTGATTATGGGAATAGCCCCACCAACACTTGCTTCGAATAAGAGATCTACACCATGACTCTTTTGAGTTTCGAACAGAGTTTTACCATGCTCAGCAATCATATCCTTGTTTGCTGTTACAATGTTCTTGCCGTTTTTCATGGCTTCGATTACGTATTCAACAGTTGGTCTCACACCACCCATCACTTCAACTACAATCGATATCTCAGGATCATCGATTATTTCGTAGACGTTGTTGGTGAACAAATCTGATATATCTGTATAACTGTTTCGGTATCTGTCCAAATTTCGAACAAGAATCTTCTTTATCTGGACGTCTGCTCCACAACTTTTCACCATCTTTTCTTTGTGGTTTTTCAAAACTTTGTACACTCCCCTACCGACGGTGCCAAAACCAAGAAGCCCTATTTTGATAGTTTTCATGCGATTTCCTCCAATACTTGTTCAGATGGGTTTTCAGAAATTATACCACTCGAAAGTTCGCATGGCAAGATTGAAGCACTTGACTTGAACACTTCTATTGTGTAGAATTTCTTCAATTAAAATCACCAAATGGGGGTGCCGAGATGTCTCTGGTCATCTATCTTGATGGGCAATTTTTGAAGAAAGAAGAAGCTCGAATTTCCGTCTTTGACAGAGGTCTTTTGTATGGTGATGGAGTTTTCGAAGGCATAAGGGCTTACAACAACAGAGTTTTTAAACTCAAAGAACACATTGACAGACTCTACGAATCGGCAAAGGCAATTCTTCTGAATATTCCTATCGACAAACAAGAGATGATGAAGATCGTGCTGGAAACTTTGCGTCGGAATAACTTAAGGGAAGCTTACATTCGCTTAGTTGTAACACGAGGTGAAGGAACCGATCTTGGGTTAGATCCAAGAAAATGTCCAAAGCCTACTATCTTTTGTATTGCTTCGCCTCTTTCTCTGTTTCCTGAATCCTTATATGAAAATGGCATCGAAGTTATTACAGCGTCGACACGGCGTAACTTGAACGAAGCAACCAGCCCGAGAATAAAATCTCTGAATTATTTGAACAACATACTCGCAAAGATAGAAGCAAATCTTTGCAATGTTCCAGAGGCGATCATTTTGACTCAAGATGGTTATGTGACTGAGGGAACCGGTGAAAACATTTTTGTCGTCAAGAATGGTATGCTGCTGACTCCACCTGCCTACATAGGAATCTTAGAAGGTATAACACGAAATACTGTGATGAAATTGGCTGAAGATGAAGGAATAGCTGTACAAGAAAGATTGTTCACGCGATTCGATCTGTTCAACGCAGATGAATGTTTCCTGACAGGTACTGCAGCGGAAATAATGCCAGTTGTGAAGATAGATGGCAGGATTATCAACAACGGCAAACCTGGTTCAATAACCAAAATGCTTATGAGGAAGTTCAGGCAATATGTACTCACAGATGGACCATTCATCTTCGAATGATCTTTCCACTATATTTCTTCCTGTTCTAAGAGTTTCAGAAACACTTCGACTACCTTTGGGTCGAAGTGTTTTCCACTTTGACTCTTTATATACTCAACGGCTTCCTCTTTTGACCACGCTTTTCGATAAGGTCTGTCACTTGTGAGCGCATCGTAGACATCTGCTACGGCAAAGATCCTTGCAGAAAGTGGTATCTCTTCACCCTTCAATCCTCTTGGATATCCCGTACCATCGAATCTCTCGTGATGACAGTATGGTATATCCAAAGCAGGTCTCAGATAGTCTATCTTTGAAAGCATTTGATATGCATAGATGGGATGTTTCTTCATGATCTCCCACTCTTCATCAGTTAGTTTCCCCGGTTTGAGTAGTATTTGGTCTGGTATAGCCATTTTCCCCATATCGTGTAACAGAGCTCCTCTGCGTATGTGTATGAGTTCTCTGTCGTCTATCTTCATCTGCTTTGCCATCTTCAGTGTCAGCAGAGTAACCCTCTGACTGTGGCCCTCTGTTTCTCTATCGCGCAAATCCATCATTGAAGCCCATCCTTCGATTGTCGCATCATACGCCCGCGCGAGTTCCACATTGCTTTTCTGAAGACTCTCGAAAAGCATTGAATTTTCGATAGCAATTGCTCCCTGCTGAGCGAGTATTTGCAGGTATTCAAACCAATCTTCATCTTCTTCAATAGAAGAACGGCTGAAGACTTCCAGTACACCGAGTAATTGACCTTTCGCTGTCAATGGAACTCCCATATAAGATTTGAAGCCTTCTTTCATCATTATCTTTCTCTGCTGACAAAGAGCTTTGCCTTGCTCATCGCCTCTCTGTGTGACAATTTCTTTCAGAACACGACGCTGTAATGCAACTTGTCCAGCTAACGATTCTCCAATCTTTATAGAAGATATCTCTGTGAGAGGAACCCTAAAACCTCTTGAAGCAACAAGTTCGAGGATCAGTGTGTTTGAATTCAACAAGAAGATGTCACAGGCATTCACGTTGAGTTGATGAATTACCTGATCCATCAAAACAGATAAAGTAACACTCAGATCGGTACTGGCACTTATCGCCTTGTCTATCTTGTGCAACGCTTCCATTCTGAGAAATCTTTTTTCAAGCTGGTCAAAAAGTCTTGCATTTTCTAAGGAAGCTGCCGCTATATGAGCGATCATTTGAATCTGATCCATCTTCTGGCTGTTGAAGAAACCTGGTTTATCAGAATAAAGTACCAAAGTGCCGAATACACCTCTCGGACTAATCAACGGAAAAGCCGCCACCGTTCTTATACCAAACCGTTGTGCCTTTTCTTTCCAGGCCGAAAAACGTTCATCGGTGGCAACGTCCTCAATAATCTGATTCTTACCAGTTTTTATCGATCTACCTGCAGCACCATTGGCAAAAAGACTGTCATCCCAGCGAACGATCAAATCTTCAAGATATGGATGATCTTTGGGAAATTGTCCGATGATCTTAACACTCCTGTCTGGCAGTGCTTGACCAACCCAAGCCATCGAAGCACCAAAGTTCTCCACGCATATTTTTGAAAGCTTCTCTGCTCTTTTGATTGCATCGAGTTCTTCTATTATCAATTCTTCGGCTGCTTTGTACAAAATCTTTGCATTTTGCAACTGCTCCTCAAGTTGTGATTTGGTTTGCTTTAGCTCAGTGATATCCAAACCACTGCTGAGAATGCCTGTTACTTCACCTGTATCATCGCGAAGTACAGAATTATGCCAGAGAATGATCCTTTCTTTTCCATCTCTTGTCACCACTGAATTCTCATGATACTCGTCGGCTGAATCTCTGGCCAGAAGTTCACTAAGGTAGTTTTTAACCTCATACAATATTCCTTGTGGAATGAAATTCTCAAACCAATTCTTTCCCAAGATCTCTTCTCTGGCATAACCAAGGATCTCACAACCCTTTTTGTTGACGAAGTTTATCTTCCCCTGAAGATCCAAGGAAACGATCATGACATCTACCAGATCAAGATACATCTGAAATTGCTTCGAGAGATTTCTGTATCTATCTTCACTCTCTTTCAAAAGTCGTTTCTGGCGGTCAGCAAATCTGAGAACTATCCCGATTAAGATCCCAACAACAGAGTAACCAGTTAAACTAATAAGGTATTCTGCAAGCGAGATCCTACCGAAGTATCCGAGTAACAAAACATTAGAGCTGATCAACGAAAAAACAGCTCCACCGATTGATTTCCAAGAAACTGCTCCGTGTATCACTGGTAAGACCAAGATCACAGCAGCAGCAAGCGGATTGAAATTCAGTGTGAGTTCCAACAACAAGACAGCGGAATAGAAAATTATGATAAATCCGATGATTGTCTTCAACGAGTTCCTTTTTGAAATTCGCAAAACACTACTCCCCTTAACCAACTTTCAGTTACATGTTAACAGATCGTGTGTAACTTTGGGTGAACGATATATATACTTACGTTCAACAAACATTTACAAAGACAAACCACATTTCTACGTAAAATCGGTTACTCATTGTATGATGAATTATATCTTATAATAGGCATTGATGGAGGTGATTGGTGTGCGACGGTTTTTGATGGTTCTTTTGCTCTGTATCTTTGCTTTTTCTGCTCTGTTTGGCGAGTCAGTGACATTGAGAGTTATTCAAGTTTTTACAAGTCCATTGCGAACAAAGGTTCTTGAACAGATTATCTCCAAATTCGAAGCTGCAAATCCTGATGTTAAAATCGAGTTGATCTCACCACCTTATGAAACAGCTTATCAGAAAATCTATCTGATGGTGAGTGCAGAAGAGCCACTCGATATAGTCGAGGTCGGAGATTGGTCCTTGAGCGCCCTCGCCAGCATGGGCAAGTTACTCTCGCTGGAACCGTATTTGGCAAACTCTGAACTGACAAAAAACTTGGTATCTGGTGTATTGGAAGCTGCTCGCACTTACAAGAATACCGCTTATCTTCTGCCAAATGCCATATATGTCAAGACGCTCTTTTACAGACCTGACATCACCTCAAAGTACACTCTAATCGATGCACCAAAAACTATGGACCAACTTCTTGAATATTGCAAAACGATCACAAAACCCGAGCAAAATCAATATGGCTTTGACTTTCGTGGCAAAGGTTACCCAACGGCTTTCATCGACATTGTGATGACTTCTTTCTTTGACGATATCGATCCAAATTGCATGTATTTGACGAAGAACGGAAAGCTCATCTTCGAAGACAAGCGAGCTCTCGATGGGATCAATTTCTACTTAGAGCTCTTCAAGACAGCACCGAAGGATTCGATAAACTGGGGGTTCGACGAACAGGTCAACTCCTTTGTCTCTGGCATCACACCATATTTGTTCCAAGATCCAGATACCGTTGGATTGCTCAACGAACTCTTAGGCTCCGACAAGTACCAAACCGCTCCGTTACCAG
>JBBFME010000055.1:0-12459 GCA_037478695.1 Pseudothermotoga sp. | reverse complement strand
GGGTTCGAGACCCGTCGCCCGCTCCAGACCTCAACTCGGACGAGGGCAAAGACCCTGCCTGGGTTGAAGGAATAGATCAACAGGAGGTGTAGTCGTGGATCAAAGAGAAAAGCAACAGATCATCGAGCAGTTCAGAATCAACGAAAAGGACACCGGCTCAGTGGAAGTTCAAGTAGCGATACTGACGGCGAGAATCAGGCACTTGACAGAGCACTTGAAGAACCATCCAAAAGACTTTCACTCAAGACGTGGTTTGATGAAGATGGTCGGAAGACGGCGAAAGTTTCTCAAGTACTTGAGAAAAGCCAATCCTGATTCTTACAGGACTTTGATCGAAAAGTTGAACTTGAGAAAATGAAAAAGTGAAGAGACATTGAGGGCGGGCATCTGCCCGCCTTTAGTTTCTCAGAAGTAGAGGTGATTTACTTGAGGATTTGGAAACGTGAGATCTTGGGCAGAGAGTTTTATGTAGAACACGGAAGGGTTGCAAAACAAGCAAATGGAGCTATTTTAGCTCGAATGGGTGAGACATCTGTATTGGCAACCGCGGTGATCTCTGACACAGAAACCGAAGGAATCGATTTTGTACCGTTGACAGTTGAATTCCAAGAGAGATTCTACGCCGCTGGAAAAATACCCGGAGGTTTTGTAAAGCGTGAAGGCAAACCATCAGAAACGGCAATACTGTCTGCGAGAACTATTGACAGACCGATCAGGCCGTTGTTCCCAAAAGATCTTCGCAACGAAGTGCAGATCGTAGTCACCGTGATCTCCGCAGATTCAACGAACCCACCTGACATCGTGGGAGTCATGGCGACATCGCTGGCTCTAAACATCTCAGACATCCCGTTCAACGGTATAGTTGCTGCTGTGAGAGTTGGACTTGTTGACGGTGAAGTTGTCTTCTTCCCTACAGACGTTCAACTCGAAAAGAGTCAGTTAGACATAGTTGTTGCAGGAACCGAAGACGCAATAACCATGGTTGAAGGTGAAGCCAAAGAAGTGAGCGAATCTCAAATGGTAGAAATCCTATTCAAAGCGCACGATGCAATAAAACAGATCATCGAGTTCGAAAAGGAAATCCTTTCAGAGTTCGATATCAAGAAAATTCAGATCGAAGAAAAATGCCTACCTGAAGAGATTGCAGCTGATTTTGCCTCATTGATAGACGAAACAGAATTGAGAAACAGGCTTCTAACCCAGGGCAAAAAGGCAAGAGGTACTGCGTTGGATGAATATTACCAGACAATAAGCAAGAAGCTTGAAGAAAAATACGGCACAGAAAAGATCGAAGAACTGTCGGTTCTGTTGAAAGAAGCCTATGAAGAAAAGTTGAAACACAAAATGAGAAGGATCATAGTAGAAGAAGGAATAAGACTTGATCTTAGAACCCCAAAGCAGATACGTCCAATAAGCTGCGAGATAGGATTGCTGCCAAGAGTTCACGGTTCATCACTCTTCACGCGAGGCGAAACGCAAAGCCTTGGTATAGTAACGCTCGGTGCCCCGATGGACGAACAGGTCATAGATTCCCTGCTCGAGGAAGGTACGAAGAGGTTCATGCTTCATTACAACTTCCCGCCGTTTTCAACTGGCGAAGTGAAACCACTTAGAGGACCGAGTAGAAGAGAGATAGGACACGGTCATCTTGCAGAAAGGGCATTGAAATTCGTCCTTCCCAAAGAAGATGAGTTTCCATACACTATAAGAGTCGTTTCGGAGATACTCGAGTCGAACGGTTCGTCTTCTATGGCAACAGTTTGCTCTGGTTCGCTCGCCTTGATGGACGCAGGTGTGCCAATCTGCAAGCACGTAGCAGGTGTTGCAATGGGCTTGATACTTGAAAAAGATGCCGAAGTAGTTCTCACCGATATACTCGGTGCAGAAGACCATTGGGGTGACATGGACTTCAAAGTCGCAGGTACTAAGGACGGTATTACGGCCTTCCAGATGGACTGTAAAGTCTCCGGAGTATCTCGAGAACTCTTAGAAAGAGCCCTCAATCAAGCGAAGGAAGCCAGATTGTTCGTTCTTGAGAAACTCTATGGTGCTATCGACAAACCAAGAGAGAAACTCTCTAAGTACGCGCCAGTCATCAAAGTCACCAGCGTTGATCCGTCAAAGGTCGCAGAGATAATAGGGCCTGGTGGTAGAGTTATCAAAGCCATAATAAAAGACTTTGATGTGCAGATATCTGTAGATGATCTAACTGGTAGGGTGAGTGTAATTGGTGAGGACGATTTAAAGGTACAGGCTGCTCTGAATCAGATAAACGCCATCGTAAAGGAAATAGCAGTTGGTGATGTCTTCGATGGGAAAATCACGCGCATAGAACCGTTCGGCGTCTTTGTCGAACTCGCACCAGGAAAGGTCGGCTTGTTGCACCAAAGTAAGCTCAACAGAAACCTAAAATCACTCAAAATAGGCGACGTTCTCAAAGTCAGAGTTAGCAACATAGACAACATTGGAAGACTTCAGCTTGAGGAGTTTTCTACAGACGAAGATTAAAGGGAGAGGAAAAAGCCATACAGAAGAGACAACCAAGAAGAGAACTAATTGAAAAACCTTAGACAGAGTCGGCATCTTGAATGCCGACTTTTTTGGGGGTAAGTTCTGTGAGAGTAGAGAAAAGACAAATCGGTTCTAATATCGTCTATTCACTGCCTGTAAGAGGTGTAAAAACTCTGTCGCTTGCCTTCGCAGTTCCCGTAGGCTCAGCCCATGAACCCAAGGATTTTGCTGGCGCAGCTCACCTTCTGGAACACGTTGTGTTCAAGGGTACAAAGAACTACGAGGAATTCGCGTTGAAATACGAACTCGAAGTCGTTGGAGGCAGTGTCAACGCGTTCACCACAAAGGATTTCACCGTCTATTACACACGTGTTCCGTACTCACATTATGAAAAAGCAATTGAAATACTGTGCGAATTGGTTTTCAATCCACTCGTTGAAGAACCAATGGTCGAGTTGGAGAAATCTGTCGTTATCGAAGAGATAAAATCCTTCAACGAAGACTACGTGAGCAGAGTTCAAGACTTGTTCGGTGAAACTATCTTGCAAGAACCATATGACAGGCCTGTCAGTGGATATGAAGATACCGTTGCAAAGTTGAACTCGAAGATCTTGAAAGACTTTCATTCCCAAAAGTACGGCAATCTGAGAGTGATTGCCGTTGGGAAGGTTACAAAGTCCTTTTTCGAAAAGCTTGAGAAATTCTTGAGAAACTTTGATAAAGCTGTTCGCGAAGAAGACAGAGCCATTTCCTTCAAGCCAATCTCTCGTGTCTTTGAAGAAAAGAATGACCTGACTCAGATACATGCAATCGTTGGTTTGCCTGTACAGTTAGGAATTCAAAGCAAAGAATATCCGGCCTTCTTAGTCTTGAGCACGCTGCTTGGCAGTGGCATGAGTTCTCTTTTGTTCAACAGGATCAGAGAGAAGCATGGGTTAGTCTATGACATCGACCTGCTAAGCAATGTGTGGAAAGAAAGATCACTGATGGGCATTTATGCCTCTACGAGCGTTGAAAAATTCTCAAGATACACTGAGGAGATACACAAAATCTTTCGTGAGGCGTCTATTTCAAGAGAATACTTTGAATACGGCAAAAAGAGATTGATCGGAAAGCTCCAGATGGTCACAGAGAGTGTTCCAGCAATCTTTGGATACCTTTTGGAATTCGTCATGGTCAAGGTAGAACCTCTTGAACTTGAGAATCTTTTGAAGTCTGTGGAGTCGGTCACTCACAAAGATGTTCAGAGTCTTTGGCAAGAACTCTGCACGAGTGAAAGACATTGGTCATGCTTGATTCCCAAAGGAAGCGGAGGTTTGATGAACTGTCTATGATAGGTCAACTTGTGTGGAAGAAAACAGACACCCTACTTGCTGGAGACATAGCCATGGAAACGGTGAGGTTGAGTGAGAACCAACCTCCTGTTGTTCGTATGGGACAAAGTTTGACAAGAGAGATCATAGAAAAACTCATCGAAAATAACGTGAGATATCTCTGGGTTCAGATCCCACCGATCACGCCACCTGTTGTAAACCCACAGAAGGTTGAAGAGTTAAAACAGGAAATAAAGGGCATTTTCACAGATGCTGTACAGAAAATGAAAGTGAACAAAAAGGAGATACAAGATCTATCGAATCAAATTGTCAACGATGTTGTGAGAAACTTCGGCGACAAAATCTCTTTGATATTTTTGATACAACAGAGCGATGAAGAATACACCTATGTCCATGAAGTTCACGTAGGAATGATATCGTCCTTGGTAGGTCTTGAACTTGGGATGTCGGTAAACCAACTATCGCGTTTGGCTTTTTCTGCGATGATTCACGATATCGGAAAGATCCTTGTCCCAAAAGAGATACTCTATGCACCAAGAAGATTGAGTGAAAAGGAATTTGATATGGTAAAGAAGCATGTTGAGTTCGGTGGCAGAATATGTAGGAACTCAGGAATAGAAGATCAAGATTTGTTGAGTGGTGTTACAGACCATCATGAAAAACTTGATGGCACAGGGTATCTAAAGGGTCTGACCGATCAAGAGATCAGCATTTTTGCCAAAATCATAGCAATCGCAGATATATATGACGCCTTGATATCGAATCGTTCGTACAAATCTTCGTGGTCGCCATACAAAGCAATCTCAGAACTCATCAAACTTGCGTCTTTCGGAAAAATCGATAAGAAAGCAGTTCAAGCCTTTGTGTCAGTCGTTGGATTATATCCCGTTGGTACAACGGTAATACTCAGCTCTGGGGAAAAGGGCACGGTGGTTGGTAACACAATAAATCGAGCCACACAACCGATTGTGCGACTCGAAAACGGTGATCATGTAGATCTCGCACAAGAGAAAAATCTCACCGTAGTTCAAGTCTTAGACTGAGTGGTTCTGTAATAACTCAAATAATAAAAGGCCGTGACAAAGATTCCTGGTCCAACTATGTTACCAAGTGTCGCAGCAAAGATGTTCTTCCAGAAATTAAGCCAGTTGAGTGTTTCTGGTCCATAGTTTGAAACTGCCTTTATGAAAAGCCCCATTGAAATCAAAGACATGTTTGCAACGCTGTGTTCAAAACCAATCGCCACAAAGGTCATGATCGGGAAGAAGATGCCGAGAATCTTTCCTTCAACACTGTCTGCAGCGATGGTGAGAATGACAGCTAAGTCGACAAGGATATTGCAGAGAATTCCTCTGAAGAAGGCCGCACTAAAAGTTAAGGATGCCTTTGAGTTAGCCACAGAGACTATCGTCTTGCCAAAATCGTTAACAGTTTCCTTGACTCCCCAAAGGTTCGTCTCGAGAAACATCCACGCTATCAAAAGTGAACCAATCAAGTTGAACAGATACACAACAACCCAGTTTCTGAGCATCTGCTTGAGTGTTATCTTCCTCGCATAGAGAGAAGACAGCATCAAGACATTTCCAGTGAAAAGTTCAGCACCAGCTATGACCACAAGCATGAGGCCGACGGTAAAGACTGCTCCACCGAGCACCTTCTTCAGCCCATATGGCTCAACTTGCGTCATCGCGGTGAGTGCCATGATACCACCAAAACCGATGTACATACCAGCAAGGATGCCTAAGAGTGCCATTTGAGTAAAACTGAGCTTCGCTTTCTTCACCGAAAGCTCTTCAACGATAAACTTTTGGATTTCTTGCGGAGATTTCGTAACCCTACCTCCTTTATCTTTGAAAAATGATGCAGATATTCAATATCTCATCTCTGAAAAACATCGCACAAGATGATCATCGTACCATCTTCGATCTCGGTCAATCGCTTAACTTTGAAAATTCACTCTTTAAGTGTCTTACACAAAGATTGGACAATAATTATAGACTTCGATACACTGTGATAATATCTGTTGTACTTCTCGATTAATATAATACGACTATAGTAGTGATAGGAGGAAAGGAGGCATGAAGTATGACTCTAAAAGAAAAGTTGACGCAAGATCTAAAGGTTGCTATGAAGAACAAAGATGAGGCAAAGGTGCGAACGATCAGATTGATCTTGGCTGCTGTTAAGAACTTCGAAGTTCAGAAAATGGGGCAAGCGACAGACGACGAAATCTGCCAGTTGCTTTCAAAGGAAATCAAGAAAAGAGTAGAAGCCATTGAAATGTACAGACAAGGAAAACGAGAAGATTTAGCATTGGAAGAGGAAAAAGAACTCCAAATAATCAAAAGCTATTTGCCACAGCAGATGAGTGAAGATGAAATAAGAGAAGTTGCCAAGAAGATCTTGCTGGAGAACAACCTTTCATCTCCAAAAGATCTTGGAATGGCGATGAAACTGATAATGCCTCATGTCAAGGGAAAGGCAGATGGAAAGGTCGTCAACAAAATAGTTCAGGAGCTCTTAGGAGGTTGAATTCTTGCCAGACACGATAGCTGCGATTTCCACTCCGAAAGGATTAGGAGCAATAGCCGTTTTGAGAATGAGCGGTGATAACTCGTGGCAGATTTGCCAGAAGATACTCCAGCGAGAGATAAGAATTGAGCCAAGAAAGATTTTTCACAACTTCGTGAAAGACTCCGATGGCACTTTGCTCGACGAAATAACTGTAATTTTCTACAAGGCTCCGCACTCTTACACTGGTGAAGATATGGTTGAAATAATGTGTCATGGGGGACCTGTTGTAAGCCAATCAATTCTTGATCTCTTGCTTTTGAACGGTGCGAGATTGGCTGAGCCTGGAGAGTTCACGAAAAGGGCATTTCTCAACGGGAAAATAGATCTGACGAAGGCAGAAGCTGTCAAACAGATAATCGAAGCACCGTCGAGAACAGCTGTAAAAGTAGCAGTGAACAACCTGTCTGGTAAATTGTCAGAGGCTACTGAAAGACTTAGAGAGATGCTTCTCGACATAATGGCACAAATAGAAGTAGACTTCGACTACCCAGAGGAAGTTTTCGCAGAATACAATCTCATAAGACAGCAACTCGAGCGAGCTTCAAAGTTCTTAGATGAACTTTTGAAAAATGCTCAAAACAGATTGGCTTTGTCTAACGGGATAAAGATCGTGATCGCCGGGAAACCCAACGTGGGCAAGTCCTCTCTTTTGAACGCCCTTGTGAGAGAAGAACGTGCAATCGTTACAGAGATACCTGGAACTACAAGAGATTTGATTCAAGTGCCTATTACCATTCAAGGTATCTTTTTCACAATAACTGATACAGCGGGTATAAGAGAGTCACAAGACAAAATAGAAAGAATAGGTATAGAAAGAACTATCAAAGCCATCTCCGAAGCTGATTTGATACTCTTTGTTCTCGACGCAACGACTCCCATCGACGAAGACGATATGAAGATTCTGACTTTGATCAAGGACAAAAGATATCTCGTGATCATTAACAAGATAGACGCAAACGATCTCGTCGATCGAGATATGCTCAAAGAGATATTGAGAACAGACCTTCACATCATCACCGTTTCAGCACTTCAAAGGGAGGGTATTGAGGAGATCGAAAGAGAGATAGTGAGATCGGTCGCAGAGATCACCCAAAGTACAGAAGGATACATAACAACCCAAAGACAGTACGAATATCTATCTAATTGTAAAGCAGAGCTTTCGAAGGCTTTGAAAGGCATTGAGGAGGATATACCGAGAGATCTCATTGCTCAAAATGTCAAAAACGCCGTTTTGGACCTTGATATATTGCTCGGAAGAGATTTTTCTGGAGAGCTTCTCGAGAAGATCTTCAAAGACTTCTGCGTTGGAAAATGAAAGAGGGGGAAAGATTCCCCCTCATCGTTAAATTACTTCACTTTTTCCTTCAGAGCCTTGCCGGGTTTGAATTTGGGAACTTTTCTTGCAGGAATCGTGATGGCTTTCTTGGTCTGTGGGTTGACGCCTTTTCTCGAAGCGGCTTTCCTGACTTCGAAGCTTCCAAAGCCGACGAGCTGAACCTTTTCTCCCTTAGCAAGTGAATCTGCAACTGTTTCGAAGACCATGTCTACTACCTTTTTCACATCTTTCTTCTTGAGCCCGGCCTTCTTCGTTACTTTGTCGACGAGTTCTTTCTTGTTCATCCGTTATCCCCCTCCTTTTATAGGGTTTTGGGAGATATGATCTCCCTCTTTGTAGAATAATAGCACTTTTCAGTGGGTCATTTCAAGTCCCCCCTGATCAGAGGTGAAAAAACATTGCCTGTCATCTGAAAAACCACGATGAAAACAAGGAGTTCAATACGAAATAACGAGAAAAACTTTGTACGATGGTGATTTCAAAAGTAAATGCCATTTTTCTTCGATTTTCATGGTATTATTGAATGAAAAAACGAATATCCGGGAGGGCTTGTTGTGAAAAAGTTGTGTGTGTTATTAGTGTTGTTGTTGAGCTTTTCCTTATTCGCAGTGACGCAATTTGTGCCTGCCAGTTACGATCAACTGTTGATAGTAAAAAACAACGGCGATCATTACACTGCCGCGAAAAAAGTTCAGTTGCTCGATATCGTCATGAATGGTCTTGGGATCGAGCCTATGATTCAAGGTTTACTCGCAAGCTCTGTGGTTCAGTACGGTGCAACCGTCGAACAGCTCAATGATCTTCTGAGCAAAGATGCGCTTGTAATCTTTTCTGGTCAAGATTTCGCTGCAGTGCTTGGGCCTTCGAAGTACGCATCAAAGCTCACCAAGGCAATCTCTGAAATATTTGGTTCTGGAAGTTATGTTGCACAGAATGGCGACTACTTGCTGATTTCATCAAGCTCTGAATTACTTCAGAGATGCCAAAAAGGTGGAGGTAAGATACCAGAGGAAGTCATGAAACAGTTCAATGACTCGACGGTATGGGCAGTTATCTTTTCACCGAAACTGACTGTAGAAGATGCTATCTTCTCGATGAAAGGTACCGTTAAGGTACTTCAGGACAGAGTATCTGGAGAATCAACAATTTACGCAGAAAATGAAAAAGCCAAAGCACTTCTGAAGGATATGAAACCGTCTAAGAATTTTGATCTTCACAAAGATATCAACATCGGTGGTGAGATATTCATTTTTGGAAATGTCTCGAATTTTGCCTCATTCAACACCGTGTATCAAGGGTTGAATTTCTCTGATCTTCTTTCAAAGCTTCCTGCTACTTTAGCTGCAACGGAAACCCAAGCATTCGAAAAGCAGTTTGAAGAACTGATGGAGCTTTCAAACAAGTTAACAGGTCAATTGGCTTTCTCTGTAAAAGTGAGCAATCTTCTTGAAGGGCTTTTAGCACCTCAGCAAGAACAGACAGACCAAGTTATGAATCCTGTCTTCTACGGTGTTGTTGGTGGAGATATAAAGCTCGAAGAACTCCAAAAGTCTTTGACAGGTCAGATTAAAACCTCTAAGAATATTCGCTATCTCGATCTCGATGGAGTTTACATCACCAGTGAAAATGGCAAGATCAAGTTCTACTCTTCTGTACCAACTCAATTCTCGAACGAGAAAGGTTCACTCGACAAAGTTTTGAAGTTCTACGATCCAGAAAAAATGCCGATTTTCGTTTGTGTAGACTTTGCTCCGATTCTTGAGAAGCTGCTTGGAATGAATGTAGAATCCCTTTTGGTGTTAACAAGCTCAGTAGATGATAAGGCTTTCACGGTAAACTGGTATCTCAAATGAGGAGGTGCTGTGATGACAAAAAAGTTGGTTTATTTCTTCGCAAATGGGTCAGCCGAAGGTAGCGCCGGGATGAAGGATATTCTCGGTGGTAAAGGTGCAAATCTCGCTGAAATGACAAACCTTGGTATACCGGTCCCGCCTGGTTTCACCATCTCTGCAGAGGTGTGCAGGTATTTCTATCAGAACGATCGAACTTATCCAAAAGGTTTGAAAGAAGAAGTCTCAAAAGCTATGAAGAAACTTGAAGAGGTCACTCAAAAAGGCTTTGGTGACCCAGAGAAACCTCTGCTTGTTTCTGTGAGATCTGGTGCAGCCATCTCGATGCCCGGTATGATGGATACCATTCTCAACCTTGGTCTGAACGACAAGACAGTCGAAGGACTTGCTAAACTGACGAATAATCCGAGATTTGCCTATGATGCCTACAGAAGATTTCTCCAGATGTTCGGTGACACAGCCTTGGGTATGCCAAAGAACAAATTTGAAAATGCCCTTGAGGAAATGAAGAAAGCAAAGGGAGTAAAGCTTGATGTTGAACTCGACGAGAAAGACCTGCGAAAACTCGTAGAAGTGTTTAAAGGGATTTACAAGGAAGAGAAGAAAGAATTTCCACAAGATGTCGAGAAACAACTCTGGCTTGCCATCGACGCAGTCTTTGGAAGCTGGATGAGCGAAAGGGCTATCAAATACAGAGAGATAAACAACATCAGAGAAGATCAGATGCTTGGAACGGCAGTTAATGTAGTTGCAATGGTCTTTGGCAACATGGGTGAAAAATCAGGAACTGGTGTTGCATTCACAAGAGATCCTAACACAGGTGAGAACAAGATATACGGAGAGTTCCTGCAGAACGCACAAGGTGAGGATGTTGTCGCGGGTATCAGAACCCCTCTACCACTTGCCGAACTGAACAGACTCATGCCTTCTGTTTACAACGAATTGATCCAGATCATGAAGAAATTGGAAAAACATTACAAAGACATGCAAGATATAGAGTTCACAATCGAAGAAGGAAAGCTCTATATGCTTCAGACCAGAAGCGGTAAGAGAACTTCAAAGGCAGCGATCAAGATTGCAGTAGACATGGTTCACGAAGGGCTCATAGGTAAAGAAGACGCAGTGATGAGGGTTAAAACAGAAGATGTCGAAAGAGTTCTTCACCCGCGCTTTGATGACAAAGCCAGAGGATCTGTGCCTGTGATAGCTAAGGGACTCCCTGCTTCTCCAGGTGCGGCGACTGGAAAGGTCATTTTCCACGCAGCAAAGGCTGAAGAAATGGGACGCAACGGTGAACAAGTGATCTTGGTTAGGCCAGAAACAAGTCCAGAGGATGTCGGTGGAATGGCATTTGCACAGGGAATACTCACCTCAAGAGGTGGAATGACCTCTCACGCAGCGGTTGTAGCACGCGGTATGGGTAAGCCTGCAGTTGTCGGTGCAGAGACGATAGAGGTCAAGGAAGAAGAAGGTTTCTTCAGAGTGAACAAAACAATCGTGAAAGAAGGAGAATGGATCTCAATAGATGGATCAACCGGAGAAATACTGCTCGGTAAAGTACCAACGATTAAACCTGTTGGTCTTGAAGGTGAAGTCGCTGAACTACTCAAATGGGCAGATGAGATAAGACGGCTTGGCGTCAGAGCAAACGCAGATATACCAAGAGATGCCGAGGTAGCGAGAAGATTCGGTGCAGAAGGTATCGGTTTGTGCCGAACTGAGCACATGTTCTTTGAGAAAGACAGAATACCAAAGGTTAGAAAGATGATAGTGGCAAAGACCAAAGAAGAAAGAGAAAAAGCCCTCAACGAACTTCTACCACTGCAAATGGGCGATTTCAAAGGCTTGTTCAAAACAATGGCTGGTTTTCCAGTCACGATAAGACTCATAGATCCTCCACTACATGAGTTCTTACCACACGATGATGAACAGATCAAAGCTACCGCAAAGGAACTTGGAATATCTGAGAAAGAACTGAAAGACGTTGTCGAGTCTCTGAGTGAATTGAACCCAATGCTCGGCCACAGAGGTTGCCGTCTCACAATAACATACCCAGAGATCGCCGTAATGCAGACAAAAGCCATCATTGGAGCTGCAATCGAACTGAAAAAGGAATCCAATCTCGATGTGATTCCAGAGATTATGATCCCGTTGGTCGGCCATGTGAACGAACTCATCTTCTTGAAAAAGATAATCAAAGAAGTTGCAGATCAGATGATAAAAGATTCTGGCGTGAAGATCGAGTACAAGATCGGAACGATGATCGAGGTCCCAAGGGCTTGTGTAACGGCAGAAGAGATTGCAAAAGAAGCAGAATTTTTCAGCTTTGGAACTAACGATCTGACTCAGATGACCTTTGCATTCAGCCGCGATGACGTTGGCAAGTTCTTACCAGAGTACTTGCAGAAGGGCATCCTCGAACATGATCCGTTCAAATCAATCGACCAAGATGGTGTCGGCGCCCTTGTGGAAATGGGCACAAAGAAGGGAAAATCAGCAAGGGCTAACCTCAAAGTCGGAGTCTGTGGAGAACACGGTGGAGATCCTCGTTCGATTCACTTCTTCCACAGAGCTGGCCTTGACTATGTGAGTTGTTCTCCATACAGAGTTCCCGTTGCAAGATTAGCAGCAGCCCAAGCCAATCTCGCTGGAAAAACTAAGAAGCATGAAGACTGAGAAAAATTAAGGGGCGCTTGAGCGCCCCTTTTGGTGTGATATCATGGAACACTACTATGTTGAGAAACCAACTGGTGAACTGAGAGTCAAGTCAGCAATTTTGAGACTCAAGAACGGCAGAGTCTTTCACTTTCAAACGCCTTCAGGCGTATTCAGCTTCGGCGAGATCGACAAAGCG